>CAJUQQ010000046.1 GCA_910588175.1 uncultured Oscillibacter sp. | reverse complement strand
CGCAAGGGGGATGCGATATCCGTAAGGCGGCAAAGCCGCCAACGGCTATCCAATCGTCAGGCAAGGCGATTGGACGCGGGAATCCTGACGGATTTCAAGTCCAATCAACGCAGATCCCTTTTAAGAAAAGTGTTGCTGAGGTATCACTTTAGCGGTTTTTACAAAGCCAAGTTGACGCAGTAATACCTGTGTTATAATCGGTTCAGTAAACCGAAAGTTGTGGGGGAAATTATGGAAAAAATTTCTGTGTTGTTAATTTCTGTGCCGCTAATGATAGTGGCTATTGTATGTACTTTATTTGCTGATAGAATAGATACGGCAGCAAAAGGGAGTAAACAGGTTAAAAAAGTGATTGTCATATTTAGTGTGGGAGTATTATTAGTTTGTACGATTGCTATTCTTGCAATTATCCTATCTCAATATCCTAAATGAAAACTTCCAATTTATCGAGCAGTTACATGTCTGTATAGGGTAACTGTTCGCTTTAGATATTTTGATGAATCATTTTGTCAAATGGCGTTGAGCAACACAAATCTGAAAAGGGAGCAACGCAGTCCTGGCGGAAAAAGATACCCTTTGACGGTTTTCAATCAGACGCTAGACCACTGAACCGCCCACAAGAGGAGGAACGGATGGAGTATATCCCCGCCAAATCCATCGTAAACCGGACCAAGGACCCCAGCTGGTTCGGCACGGAATACAACATGAACATCTACCGTGGCTGCTGCCACGGCTGCATCTACTGTGACAGCCGGAGCGACTGCTACCACAACGAGGACTTTGATCAGGTCAAAGTCAAGGCGGACGCGCTGCGGATCATTCGGGACGATCTGGAAAGCAAGGCTAAACTGGGTGTGGTGGGAACCGGCTCCATGAGCGACCCCTACAACCCCTTCGAAAAGGAGCTTCAGCTCACCCGCCGGGCCCTGACCCTGCTGGAGGCCTATGGCTTCGGCGTGGCCATCGCCACGAAAAGCGACCTCATCACCCGAGATATTGACGTGCTGTCCTCTATCCACCGGACCATGCCCGCCATCTGCAAAATCACCCTTACCACCTGCGACGATGCCCTGGCTGCCAAGGTAGAGCCCTATGCTCCTTCCCCCTCCCGCCGTCTGGCGGCAGTGGAGCGGCTCAGCGCGGCGGGACTGTTTACCGGCATTTTGATGATGCCCATTCTCCCCTTCCTGGAGGACAACCCGGAGAACGTCCGGGACATCGTGGACCGGGCGGCGGACGCGGGAGCCCGGTTTATCTATCCCGCCCTGGGCATGACCTGCCGGGCGGGACAGCGGGAGTATTTTTACCAAAAATTAGAGGAGGAATTTCCAAGGGAGGACCTGTCGGAGAAATACCGGAGGCGGTACGGTCCCCGATACGAGTGTCCCAGCCCGAACGCCCGGGCGCTGTGGGAGGTTTTCCAGGAAGCCTGCAATCGCCGGGGGATGCTGTACTCCATGGGCCGCATTGTCACCGCCTCCCGGCGGGGACATGAATCAGACCAGCTCAGTTTGTTTTAGGACTTGGTTGGAAACTGGTGAAATGCCGGTTTTCAATCGGGTCCTAAAAAAATAGTCTGACCGTGCAGCATTTTCCCCGCCTGGAGAGTATTCCTTATAGAGCGCTCACTAAAGTCCGTTTAAATACCGGCGGAATGCCGGACGCAGGCAGATTTTTTCGTCAAGCAAGACGGCTTGACGCGGAAATCCTGGCGGATATTCCGTGAAAGCAACGCGGTCCCGGCGGAATAAAGATGCTTAGACGGCGTTTTGATGGTTTTTAAACAAACTCTACTTATTTTATTGAACAGGAAGAAGGTGTGGAATGGACACTGCATCCGCCGTGGAGCGGTATGGAACCATGGTCTACCGCCTGGCCTACGCCCAGCTTCGCAGCCGCCAGGACGCCGACGATGTGTTTCAGGAGGTCTTCCTCCGTTATCACCGGGCCGCCTCCCCCTTTGAGAGCGAGGAGCACCGCAAGGCCTGGCTTCTGCGGGTGACGGCCAACTGCGCGAAAAGCCTTGCCGCCTCTCCCTGGCGGAAACGGCACGTTGCCCTGGAGGATATCTACACCTACGACCAGCCAGAGGAGTCCGGCCTGGACGCCGCCTTGGCCCAGCTGCCATCCAAGTACCGGGCCGTCATCCACCTCTACTACTACGAGGGCTACAACACGGAGGAAACCGCCCGTATTCTGGGGCTTAAGCCCTCCACGGTCCGCGCCCAGCTGACACGGGCCCGGCAGACCATGGCCCGCCTTTTAAAGGAGGATTTATGAACTTTTCCGAGACCTATCAGCGGCTCAACACTCCTATCGTTCCCTCTCCCCGCTTGGTAGAGCAAACCCTGGCCAAAACCCGCCGTCCCAGGCTTCCCCTCCGCCGCCTGGCCGGCATTGCCGCCGCCGCAGCGGTACTCCTGGCCACTCCGGCCCTGGCGGCGCAGACCGAAGCGGGCTACCACCTGCTCTACGCCCTCTCCCCTGCCGCCGCTCAGTTCTTCCAGCCTGTGCAAAAATCCTGCACAGACGGCGGTGTGACGCTGGAGGTGATTTCCGTCCGCGTAGAGGATGATACCGCTCAGGCGTACATCGCCCTCCGAGGAGACACAGTGGACGCCAACTGCGATCTCTTTGACAGCGCCAGTTTTCACGTTCCCTTCGACCGGACCGGCCACTGTGAGCGGGCGGGCTTCGACCCGGAGACCAACACCGCCTTTTTCCTGGTGACCACTCAGACCATGGACGGTTCCAAAATCCCCATAGGCGGTAAGATGACCTTCTCCCTGGGTTGCTTCCTCACCGGCAAGCAGACGTTGGAGGGCGCGGCGGTCCCTCTTGTGTTGGCGGACCACACCGCGGAGGCAGAGACCGTGGAGGGGTTCTTCCGCAGCGGCGGCGGAAAAAATCTGGAGCTGGTGGACGCAATCTCCATGCTCCGTCCTGGCGAGGCCCTGGCGGAACCAGCCCCCGGCCTTCCCGTCACTGCCGCCGGGTACGCGGACGGCCTGTTCCATGTTCAGCTCTGCCAGGGCGACGCCGGAGAACTGGACAACCACGGTTTTCTGTGGCTGGAAAACCGTGAGGGCGAGCGGCTGGACAGTCTTTGCTCCACCAATTTTGCTGATCTCAGAGAGGACGGCGTCCGGCTGGATTACGAGGAGTTTGTCTTTGATGTTCCCCCGGAGGACTTGGTGGATTATACCCTCCACGGGGACTTCTACACCGCTGCCGCCCGGATTGATGGGGACTGGCGCATTACCTTCCCCCTGGAAAACGCCGACTAGGAAGAGGCTCGTTTCCGAACCGGCAAAAACGAAAAACCACCCCAGGTCATGCGGAACGCATAGCCTGGGGCGGTTTCTGTTTTGGAATATCTCAATCTAATGGCTTCATCGTTAGAAATTGTTTTCTCGCACCTCATACTGTTACATAAGTTTCGTATCGTTACTGTTCATATGAGTTCTCCAAACTTTTTGGCACAGTCAAAGCTTTTAGGAATTGTCCGTCCCGCATCTACTTCTTCCCCAGAACCTCCCGGCGGACGTAATCAAACGCCGCGTCCTCCCCCTGGTCCCGGAGCGTAATCAAAATGGTTTCCAGCAGCGCAGCCGTACTGGGGTGGAGCAGAAGCCGTCTCCCCTTCCCCCGTTCAAAGAATTGATAGGGCGCCCCGGGGTCAAAGTCTTCTCCCTTATAGACCTTGCTGGCGGCCAGCCGGTCGCAGAACATCTCCGCCACATATTTAGGCGGCATTTCCACGCCGCCAATGCCGCTGCCATCCTTCTGGTAGTCCGTCCAATACTCGAAGTGATGCCGGTTCCGGCCCTTGTGGTGGAGCCACGCGGCGCTGTAGCCCTCCTCCCGACGCTGCTGGTCGTTCGGGCTGTGGTCTCCCTGGAAGTACTTCACCCCCGGCCAGAATTCCACCGGGGAATACTTGGACAGATCGTGAGTAAGCCCCTGCCAATACAGCCCCAGGCGGAAGCAGTGCTTCCGTACCAGGGCGCGGTGACGGTTTACAGTTTTCAAATGCCCCCAAAAATCCATACTGCGTCCCCTCGGTCTGGTCGTTTTTATAAAGCCTACCGGTTTTCCTCAAACACAGCGGCAGAGGGATATTTGCTTTGACTTATCTCCGACTTTACTTGGATGACCCGTTCCAGATCCACGCCATACAAATTGGCAATCGCAATGGCATAGTACATGACATCCCACACTTCTTCGTCAACCGTGCCACTGATTTCCCCTTTGTCCGCCGCCCTGAGCCCTTTCCTCATCGCCCGGGACAACTCGCCCACTTCCTCCGACAGCTTTAAAAAGTAGTCTTTCAGCAATTCCGGCTTATAATCTTTTTTCCTGATATATTCCTGCAAATATCGAACCGAGATGTTTCCATCCATATAGAGTCCCCTCTTCCGTGCGGTTTTCCGGCGTCCCCAAAGCCTGTTTTCTGTATTGTACCACAGCCGCCAGAAAAAGACGAGAAAATTTTGCATGGAATTCTGTCTGGCGCAAACACTAATTTCTGTCAAAAGAAACGGGGGAAATGGAATGGATGCCGCAATTTTCCACTGCCCTATGGAGTGGGCGTTTTTGCTGCCGCCGGGGACCCGGCGGATAACGCTGGGGACGGAGCTGGAGGAGCATATCTGGCCCCTGCTGGCCCTGACCCCCGGCGGCTGCCGGATGCTGGCGGAGGAAACCGGCGGGGGCATCATCTGCCGCCTTCTGCTGGCTCCGGGGGACCTCCCGGCTCTTCCGGACCGGGTCCGGGCCGAAACCGTGGTCACCTACGGTCTCTCCCCTCGGGACAGCCTGACCCTCTCCAGTCTGGCCGAACCGGTGCTCTGCGTCCAGCGGGCTCTGCCCCGGCCGGATGGAACCGCTGTGGACGCTCAGGAGTTCCCCCTTCCGCCTCTTCCCGGCCCGGCGGAGACCCTGCTTCCGCTGCTGGGCCTCCGACTGTTGCAGATGCCGCTGACAGAAGGACGCTTTCCGTGATACGCTGAGGCAGCAAATCTAGGAAAAGCTGGGAGGGGCTGCTATGGTGGTACTGGGCTGGTTTCTGCTAATCGGGGCTGTTGGCGGCGCGGCGTGGCTACAATACACCATTCACAAGCAAATTCAGGGCCCCGCCAACTGCATGGGCTGTGGAAAATGTGACAAAACCGGCATCTGCATCCTCACTGGAAAGCCGGTGGGCCCCCGGGGGAAGGAAACCGGACATGGAGATTAAGCTGGACCGGGCGGGGCTGCCGGACCGGGAGCTTTTATTCCGCCTGCTTCAATATTCCCTCTACGAGGAAAGCGCCTGGGACGGAAATAAGATCGGAAACGACGGTCTGTTTGCCTATCCCTGGTTTGACGATTACTTTACCGACCCGGCCCGGGAAGCGTATTTGATACGCTCTCAAGCCGGGGGAACGCCGCTGGGCTTCGCGATGGTACATCCCTACCCCCTGACACCCCCCTCCCGCCGCAGCGTCGCGGAGTTCCTGATCCTCCCCCCATACCGGCGGCAGGGAATCGGCTTGTCCTCCGCCCTGGCCTGCTTTCGGACACACCCGGGAATCTGGGAGGTCGCCCCCTCCTATGGAAGCGACGGGGCCCTTCGGTTCTGGGAAGCGGTCATCGGCACTTATACGGGAGAAACGCCCCGAATACAAGACGGCGTCTTTCGATTTTCTGTCGATTCCCCATTGACAAACGCCGCGAATACGATATAATAGCTAAGGTTCAAACAGTAAAACGCCGTGAAAAAGCCAGCCCTGCGAGACGGTTCCTCAGCGAGAGGGGGACGGTGAAAGCCCCTCGTTCACGCCGCAAGGCCGCCACTTTGGAGCGGTCCGCGAGGAGCGGAACGGCTCATCCCCGTTACCGGATGGCTTAAGATGTCTCCCGTTCAGCGGGGGATAATTAGGGTGGTACCGCGAAGAAACCTTCGCCCCTGACTCTGTCAGGGGCGTTTTTTATGTGGAAGGGAGATGATAAAGTGAGGAATTTTCAAAACTATACCCCGGAGAAATACGCCGGTTCGGAGTACAGATTGGTCGAAGACGGCATTTATCTGGGGAAAAATCCCTATTGGCGGCCGGGATTTGGTCAGGAAGAAATCTTCGTTACTTCGCTGTCCTTTGAGATGGAGCCGGATTGCTATGGCGAGGAGGGCGGCTGTCCCCAGGATATCACGCAGATTCCTTTTGAAAGCATTTTGGACGACTATTCCGTCTATGTCACAGATTTCTACGACGAGCTGAACCAGTCCAGCGCGCTGACCTGCTATCAGGAATTCGGCTCCGGCAGCGTCCAGGACATCCGAAACCTGCGCTCCCTGATCGGCAAACGGTTTTACGCCGTGCCCTGCGAGAAGGACGACCCGGAGGGTGATGGTTCCGACTATAAAATTGTGATTGAATAACCCAAAAAGTTTATTTTCAGGAGGTAAAGTCCCATGTCCCATCCCTATCACGGCCTGAATGAGCTGCGGGAGATGTTCCTCAGCTACTTTGAGAGCAAGGGCCATCTCCGCCTGCCCAGCTTTTCCCTCATCCCTCCCGCCAACGACGCCAGCCTGCTCCTCATCAACAGCGGCATGGCCCCCATGAAAACCTGGTTCACCCGGGAGGAGGAGCCCCCCCGGAACCGGGTCTGCACCTGCCAGAAGTGCATCCGCACCGGCGACATTGAGAACATCGGCAAGACCGCCCGCCACGGCACCTACTTCGAGATGCTGGGCAACTTCTCCTTCGGCGACTACTTTAAAAAGGACGCTATCCCCTATTGCTGGGAATTTCTGACCAAGGTTGTTGGCCTGGAGGAGGACCGGCTCTATCCCTCCATCTACCTGGACGACGACGAGGCCTTTGAAATCTGGAACAAGGACATCGGCATCCCCGCGGAGCGCATCTTCCGCTTCGGAAAAGAGGACAACTTCTGGGAGCACGGCGCGGGCCCCTGCGGCCCCTGCTCCGAGGTCTACTACGACCGGGGCGAGGAGCACGGCTGCGGCAAGCCCACCTGCACCGTGGGCTGCGACTGCGACCGCTATATCGAGGTCTGGAACAACGTTTTCTCTCAATTCGTCAACGACGGCGAAGGCCACTATGAAGAAATGCAGAACAAAAACATCGACACCGGCATGGGCCTGGAGCGGCTGGCCTGCGTGTGCCAGAACGTAGGCTCCCTCTTCGATGTGGACACGGTGATGAACATCACCAACAAGGTCTCTGAAATCACCCATGCGCACTACGGCGAGAGCCACAAAACCGACGTGAGCCTCCGGGTTATCACGGACCATATCCGCTCCTCCGTCATGATGATCTGCGACGGCGTGCTTCCCTCCAACGAGGGCCGGGGCTATGTGCTCCGCCGCCTTCTCCGCCGGGCGGCCCGTCATGGGCGGCTGCTGGGCGTGGAGAAGCCCTTCCTCTTCGACGTGGTGGACACGGTGGTCCGCGAAAACGAGTCCGCCTACCCCGACCTCCGGGAGAAGCAGGGCTATATCACCAAGGTCATCCGCACCGAGGAAGAGAATTTCGCCAAAACCATCGACGGCGGCATGCGGATTTACAACGACCTCCTCTCCGCCCACAAGCAGCGGAACGAGACTGTCTTCTCCGGCGCGGACGCCTTCAAGCTCTACGACACCTTCGGCTTCCCCATCGACCTGACTGCGGAGATGGTGGAAGAAGAGGGCATGACCGTGGACCGGGACGGCTTCAACCAGCTGATGGAGGAGCAGCGGGTCCGGGCGAGAAAGGCCCGGGAGGCCCTGGGCGACTTGGGCTGGGCTGGTATTGAGTTCGGCAGCAACGTGCCCGCCACGGAGTTCGCGGGCTATGAGAATGACCGCATCTCGGACGCCAAGGTCGTCGCCATTGTGGCGGAGGGGGAACTGGTGGACGAGATCGTCTCCGGCGTAGAGGCCGCCGTCGTTCTGGACAAGACCCCCTTCTATGCCGAGATGGGCGGTCAGACCGCCGACCACGGTGTGATTCGCGCCGGAAAAATGAGCTTTGAGGTCTCCGACGTGCAGAAAAACAAGGGCGGCAAATTCCTTCACTCCGGCCGGATGGCGGAGGGCGTGCTGAAAGTGGGCGACACGGTCTGTGCCGAAATCGACCCGGCCCGCCGCAAGGCCATCCGCCGGGCCCACAGCGCCACTCACCTGCTGGACGCGGCGCTGAAAAAGGTTCTGGGCGACCACGTGCATCAGGCGGGCTCCCTGGTGGAGCCGGACCGCATCCGCTTTGACTTCACCCACTTCGAGGCCATCACCCCGGAACAGCTCAGCGAGATCGACCGGCTGGTGAACGACGCCATTCTGGAGGGCCTGCCCGTGGTAACGGAGGTCCTGCCTATTGAGGAGGCCAAGCGCAAGGGCGCGGTGGCCATGTTCGGCGAGAAATACGGCGACGTGGTGCGCGTTGTGGAAATGGGCGACTTCTCCATGGAGTTCTGCGGCGGCACCCACCTGGACAACACCGCCAAGGCCGGTCCCTTCCGCATCAAGTCCGAGGGCTCCGTGGCCTCCGGCGTGCGGCGGATTGAGGCCACCGTGGGCAGGCTGACGCTGGAGACCGTGAACCGGAACCAGCAAATGCTGTTCCACGCCGCCCAGCTGTTGAAAACCTCTCCGGCGGAGCTGGAGAGCCGCATTGAGCAGCAGCTAGCTGAAACCAAGGAGCTCCGTCAGGCCCTTGACAAGTTCAAGGCCGAGGCCTCCCTGGGCGAGGCCCGGAACTTCCTCATGAGCGCCAAGGACGTGGGGGGCCTTAAGGTCCTCACCGCCCAGCGGGACGGCCTGGACGCCAATGCCCTGCGGAAGATGGGCGATTTCCTGCGGGACAAGGAGCCCGGCGTAGTGGGTGTCATGGCCTCCGTCAACGACGGAAAAATCACCTTCCAGGCGGTCTGCGGCAAAGACGCCGTGGCCCGGGGCGTGAAGGCCGGAGACATCATCAAGGCCATTGCCCCGGTCTGCGGCGGCAAGGGCGGCGGCAAGCCGGACAGCGCCATGGGCGGCGGAACGGACGTGCTGAAGCTGGACGACGCCCTGGCCATGGTGGATGATTTCGTGGCCGGGAAGCTGAACTGAAAGGGGCGGAAACCATGCTGATTGAATTCGACAAGATGGACCCTCAGGTTATCCCCCACATGCGGGGCGGTGAAAAAGAGGCCCGCATGCGGATGTACGCCGATTCGCTGAACAAGATCATGCGGGGCCGCCTGATTCCCGGGGCTACCATCGGCATGCATACCCACGAGACCGGAAGTGAGATCATCTACATTCTCTCCGGAAAGGGAAAAATCCTTTACGACGGCGGCTGCGAGCCTTTGGAGGCCGGGAGCTGCCACTACTGCCCCAAGGGTCACGCCCACAGCCTGATGAACGACAGCCCCGAAGGCGGCGAAGACCTGCGCTTCTTTGCCGTGGTGACGGAACAGTAAGAGGAAAACCTGGGGGCGGCATCACGCGGACGGAGTATGTGGACCGTCCGCGCCCCCGCATTTTGCCTGAAAGTGAGAGAACGCAATTTATGATACCCAAAGACCCCGTGATTCTTTTGAGCTATATCAATACCAAGCTCCGGGACGAGTACCCCAGCCTGACAGAACTCTGCGCCGCTCTGGACGCGGATCAGGCGGCCCTGGAGGCCGCGCTGGCGGAGCTGGATTACCATTACAGTTCCAAGCAAAATCAGTTTGTTTAATCGTTTAATCGTTTGAAAATTGACGGAATGCCAGGGCGCCTTGACATTTTTCAAGCACGCCCCCATGACAACAAAGGAGGTTTTTCTATGTCCGACTGCCTATTCTGCAAAATTGCCGCCGGGGAAATCCCCAGCAATAAGGTCTACGAGGACGAGGTCTGCTATGCTTTCCACGACATCGCCCCACAGGCCCCCACCCACTTTCTGGTGATTCCCAAGGCCCACATCGGGTCTGTTTCCGAAATCACGGAAGACAACAGCGGCGTTGCGGCCCACATCTTCGAGGTCATCGCCAAGCTCTCCAAGGAGCTGGGACTGGACAGCTACCGGGTCGTCTCCAACATCGGGGAGCAGGCGGGCCAGAGCGTGTTCCATCTCCATTTTCATGTTCTCTCCGGCCGGGATATGACCTGGCCGCCGGGCTGATTTCGTCCAAAATCTGCGGATTTTGGACGAGGGGGAAGGGTTGCAGTTCTTCCACGCACGAAGAGGCCCCGTCTGCCAAAGGCAGACGGGGCCTCTTCGCACACTCCAGAACTGAAAGGTGTTTTTTGTGACGCGCATGTCGTCACAAAACACGGATTCCCATTTCTTTCGCCGCCTGCGGGCGGCGAAACTCCCGCGGAGGGCTTTTTACGGGCTGACGCCCGGTTTTTCGTCGCCGGCTAAAGCGCCGCCGGGCAGCTCCAGGGCCCCGCTGGGGCCGGAGACGGAGGGGCCGGCGTTCGCCGTCTCCGAAGGTTCCGTCTGCGGCACAGCGGGCTCTGCGGCGGGCTGGGTACGCTCCCCAGCCCCAATTTTCTCCCGGATATAGACGGCAATCTCCTCCAGGGTCTCCGCCTCCGCGATTTCCTCGTAAGTGCCCCGGTCAAAAATCAGGCCCTCCGCCGTATCCGCGAAAACGTAGCGGCTTCCTTCACTCAGGTAGAACTCCGCGAGGTCGGCGTAGCAGAAATAGCGGTCCCCCTCCCTCCAGCCGGTGTCCGGATCCGTTCGGATGGGCATGAATATGGCGTCGCTGCCTACGTCCAGGTTCTCCAGAGCCCCGGAGATGGAAGTGGACATGTAACCCCTGGCCCCCAGCCAGAGAAGGCTGTAGGTTTCTCCTGCCGTCAGATTTCCCCGGATGGGGTCCGTGACCTCCACAAGGGCGCGGGTATAATACTGCTCCATAGACCCGCCGTCCGGCTCCACCATAAAATAGTGCAGCTCCCGGACAGTTCCCCGGAAGATCGCCGTGTCCTGGGCGAAAATCTCCTCCGGGGACAGCCAGGCAAGGCAGGCCGACATACCGATCATCGTGTCACCGGTTCCAGGGCCGCTCAGCTGGCCGATCTCCACGCCGGTGGAGCAGCCGGGATGGGTGGGCCGGTTCGATTTGTCCGTCCAATAATCAGAGCCGTCCAGGCCCCCCGCCGCTGTTTCGCCGCCGGAATCCGCCTCTCCGGGATTAAACGGCCGAACAATCGGCTTCCAGCTGTCAGGGTCCTCGCTCACTTCAGCGCCCGGATTGAAGCTTTTGACAATAGCCGTCCATTTCCATTGATCCGCCTCCCGCAGTTCCGGCGCCGCGGCCACCGTCACCACCAGCGCCAGGCACGCCGCCAGCGCGCCGAAGCGCCGCCAGGGACGGACCTGCCTCTTTGTGACTTCCGCCGCCTCGATTTGGTCCTCCCGGACCTCCCCCACGGCGCGGAACAGTTCTTCTCTGGTCATAGGTCGTAGCCCTCCTTTCTGAGATGCTCCTTGAGTCCCTGCCGGGTCCGATGGAGCAGGGATTTCACTTTGGATTGGCTGTACCCCGTCCCGGCGGCGATTTCCGCCACGCTGTCGCAGTACCAGTACCGCCGCAGAAACGCCAGCCGGGCCGCCGGGGAGGCGGTATCCAGATAGCCGGAGATGGCCTCCCCCAGACGGCGGAGGTCGAAGTCCTCCTCCAAGGGCGTGCCGCCCACGCAGTCCGCCAGCTCCTCCAGCACCGCCTCGAAGCCGCCGTCCCTCCGCTGGGCCCGGTTGTAATCATAGCGGTCCAAGGCCGTATTCCGGGCGATGCGGCCCAGAAAAGGCGGCAGACGGACGGGCTTCTGGGGCGGCATGGCGTTCCAGGCCCCAAGCCAGGTGTCGCTGAGGCACTCCTCCGCGTCCCGGCCGTCTCCCAGCACCCGGCGGATAATCTGAGCACAGTATCCTCCGTATTTTTCCGCCGTCCGGCGGATGGCCTCCTCCGACCGCGCCCAGTACAGGGCGATGATGTCTTTATCCTCCATAACAGGGGTCCCTCCTTTGAAAGCCGCTTTCAAGGATATAGTCGGAAAACAGAGGCGGTTGGTTGCGGAATGGGGCAAAAAACAGGCGGGGAAGTCCTTCCCCGCCTGCCGGCTTCTGACTGGTTAAAGCATATCGTCCAGGGAGTAGCGGTGGAGCTTCCCTGGGAGTTCCCGGCTGCGGGTGGCAAGGCCCGCCGCGTAGCCCGGGAAGGTGTCCAGCTCATAATAGAATTCCCCGGGCAGCAAGGGGGATTCGGAGCGCATAATGGTCCCCACACCCGCGCCGCTGCGCTTGGCCCGTGCCTCCCGCCGGACCCAGCTTTTGAAAAAAGCCTCCTCCGTACTCACATGAGCCATGCGGACCATCATGCGCTGGCCCACCGGGCGGATGCGCTCGATATCCACCCCAAGCTCCTGGTCGGAAACGCCCACCAGCACCGCGCCGCTGGAGTGGCTGATATTGAAATGCACATCGGGATGGCCGGGAAAATAGGGCTTTCCCAGCCGGCTCAGAGCAACCTCCGGCAGACTCCTCCAGCCATACTTCTGCCGCAGAGCCAGGCACAGAATCAGATATGCGCAAAGGGGCTCCCGCTGCTTCTCCTCCTCCTTCATCCGCAGCAGCCGCTCCCGGCGGTCCGGGGGCAGCAGAGGCAGCATCGCCTCCCGCTCCGGTTCCGACAGGGGGCGCTCCATCCGGGCCGTCCACAATTCGATGGGCATGGGGTCCCTCCTTCTTCGTTCTTTTTGTCTATTTTAAGCGCTTCTTCACGGTCTGTAAAGCCCCCTTCGAAAAGTTTTCAAAAAATCTGCGAAAAAAAGAGGAAATCCCGAAACCACGGCGTATATAGAAACAGCGTCAAAACGCCGTCCTGCCGGTTATCCTAGCTTTTTCGGTATGACCAGAGCAGATTTTGGCTAAACTGACCGAAAGGAGGGGACGAGCCATGGCGTTTCCCCAAAGCTTCATGGACGAGCTGACCGCCAGGAGCGACATCGTGGACGTGGTGGGCAGCTATGTCCAGCTGACCCGCCGGGGGTCCAATCTCTTTGGCCTCTGCCCCTTCCACAGTGAAAAAACCGGCTCCTTTTCCGTCTCGCCGGACAAGCAGATTTACTACTGCTTCGGTTGTAAGCGGGGCGGCGGCGTCATCAATTTCATCATGGAAGAGGAAAACCTCCCCTTCCCCGACGCGGTGCGCTTTCTCGCCAAGCGGGCGGGACTGGAGGTGCCGGAGGAGGAGGGCGACCGGGAGGCCGGACGCCGCCGCCAGCGGCTTTTGGACCTGAACCGGGACGCGGCCCGGTTTTACTACCGCCTCCTCCAGCAGCCCGAGGGCCGGGCCGTGCGGGAGTACCTGAACCGGCGGCAGATTCGGAAGGCCACCGCCGTGAACTTTGGCATGGGGGCCTCCCCGGACGCCTGGGATGTGCTCTTGAACGAGATGACCGCCAAGGGGTACAGCAAGGCCGAGCTCCTGTCGGCGGGGCTCATCGTGGACAACCGGAAGGGCGGGTTTTACGACAAGTTCCGAAACCGCTTGATGCTCCCGGTTATTGACACCCGGGGGGATGTGGTGGCCTTCGGCAGCCGGGTGCTGGACAAGTCCGAGCCCAAGTATATGAACTCCTCGGAGACCCCGGTATACAGCAAGCGACGGGTGCTCTACGGACTGAATCTGGCGAAAAAGTCCAAGCGGCAGGGCATCCTCCTCTGCGAGGGAAACCTGGACATTGTCACCCTTCACCAGGCGGGCTTTGACAACGCAGTGGCCTCCATGGGCACCGCCCTGACACCGGAGCAGATCCGGCTCCTCTCCCGGTTCACCAAGGAGCTGATCCTCTGCTATGACAACGACAACGCCGGAAAAATCGCCACGGAACGCGCCTTGCAGCTGCTAAACGGCTCCGAGTTCTCCGTAAAGGTTCTCCAGCTTCCCCGGCGGCGGACCGAGGACGGAGAACTGGTGAAGCAGGACGCCGACGACTTCATCAAAAATCAAGGTCCCGCCGCCTTTGAGCGGCTGCTGAATGGCAGCGAGAACGGCGTGGAGTTTCGCATGGCCCAGATCGCCGGGAAATATGATTTGAGCAGCGACGAACAGCGGGTAGCCTACAGCGAGGAAATCAGCGGGCTGCTGGCATCGCTTCCCAACGAGGTGGAACGGGAGATTTACGCTGCCCGGGCCGCCGAAACCGCCCGCATCACCCCCGAGGCCATGAAGATCGAGGTGGACCGGGTCCGAAAGCAGCGGGTGCGCCGGGAAAACCGCGTGGAGCTTCGAAAGAATTTGAATCCCGCGTCTCAGCTGCAGCCCAAGGAGCGGTCCCTGCGCTATGAAAACCTTCGTTCCGCCAGGGCAGAGGAAGGCGTTCTCCGCCTGCTTCTGCTGGACGACGGCCTTTTCCCCGCCGAACCGCCCTTGATGGAGGCGGACTTCTCCTCTCCCCTGCTGGGCCGGGTCTTTACCCTGCTTTGGAAGGCCCGGGTGGAGGGCCGGACCGCCGTCCTTCCCTCCTTGGCCGCCGAGCTGACGGCGGAGGAGATGAACCACATCACCGCCCTCTGCCAGCGGCCGGAGTCTGTCCGAAACGGAAAACACGCTTTGTCGGACTACATACGCGTCATACAGGAGGAGGCCGCAAAGCGCGCCGGAGGCGAACCAGACCCCCTGCTGGCCGCGGCAGAAAAATACAAAGATAAAAAGGGAGAAAATCGGAATGTCAAATAAACAGGATGCCAAAGATCTGGAGCGTCAGGCCGACGCCATTTTAGCCGCTGCGGAGGCCGGAGAGACGGACGGAACGCCGGAGACTCCCCGGATCATGACCGACGAGGAAGCCAAAAAGGCCGGCATTGTCCGGCTGGACGATAAGCAGGTGGCCGCCCTTCCCGCCGCTGCCTGGCTCATCCATAACGAGAAGCTGCGGGAGCTGCTGGCCAAGGGCAAGAAAAAGGGCAAGGTGGAGTCCGCCGAGCTGATGGAGGCCGTGGACGACCTGAACCTTGAGGGCGAGCAGATGGACCAGCTCTACGACTCCCTGGAGGCGCTGAACATCGACATCAGCGCCGAGGAGGACCTGCTGCCGGAACTGCCGGAGGAAGGCCCCGCCGCCGAGGAAATCGCCAGCATGGAAGAAGAGGAGCTGGTGGATCCCAACACGCTGGTCAACAGCTTCTCCATCGACGATCCGGTCCGCATGTACCTGAAAGAGATCGGCAAGGTGGCCCTGCTGACTCCGGAGGAGGAGGTCAGCCTGGCTCAGGCCATGTCCGCCGGAAACGAGGCGGAGCAGAAGCTTGCCGAGCTCCGCCGCCAGCGGGAGGAGGGCGAGGACGTCGACCCCGCCCTGGAGGCCGCCCTGCGGAAGCAGTACCGGGCCGGTGAGACCGCCAAGCAAAAGCTGGCGGAAGCCAACCTCCGTCTGGTGGTCTCCATTGCCAAGCGCTATGTGGGCCGGGGCATGCTGTTCCTGGACCTGATCCAGGAGGGCAACCTGGGCCTCATTAAGGCCGTGGAGAAGTTCGACTACACCAAGGGCTACAAGTTCTCCACCTACGCCACCTGGTGGATCC
>CAJUQQ010000045.1 GCA_910588175.1 uncultured Oscillibacter sp. | reverse complement strand
TTCTCGCTGGCGGCCTTTTTCTCCCCGGCGTTCTCCACCAGGTCCAGGATTTTGGACACGGTGGACTCCTCGCAGGGCTTGGTGACCTTGACCCGAAGCAGTCCGGACTGGTTCACGCAGCCGCTAATAACCGGGTCGCCGGGGCCTACGTCCCGGGGCGCGGACTCGCCGGTGAGGGCGGCGGTGTCCAGGGCGGACACGCCCTCCAGCACCTCGCCGTCCAGGGGAACCCGCTCGCCGGGGCGGACCACCACCACGGAGCCCACCTCCACGTCCTCCGGGTCCACCTCCTCCAGGGAGCCGTCCTCCAGCTCCAGGTTGGCGGTGTCGGGGCGGATGTCCATGAGGGCGGCGATGGACTGGCGGGACTTGCCCACAGCGTAGTCCTGGAAGAGCTCGCCGGTCTGGTAGAAGAGCATGACGAAGACGGCCTCGGCGTACTCCCCGGTGGCGAAGGCCCCCACGGTGGCCAGAGCCATGAGGAAGTTCTCGTCAAAGACCTGGCCGTTTAAGATGTTGCGGACGGCCTTCCAGAGCACGTCCCAGCCGATGATGAGGTAAGGGGCCAGGTACAGCGGGATTTCCATCCACCGGGGGACCGGAAACAGAGCGGGCAGCAGCTTGACCGCGATCAGCAGCGCCGCCGCCAGAAGGATTCGATAGAGCATTTTCCGCTGCTTGCGGGTGAGGTTGTTCATGGGAAACGCCTCCTTGAAGGTGCGGTTCTTCCGCTTGATTTTCTCGTTTGGTTCTGCTATACTGGAGGCAGCATAGAGGGTGGCCATGCCGCCTTCGCTGCGCCGGTAGGCTCCCTGTGCTTCGTTAGGGCGGGGAGCTTACTTTTTTGCGTTCAGAAGGGACCGCCGGAAGGTTCCACGGGCTTTTGCAGCACCGCCAGTCCCACGGGCAGACGGCCGGGGATTACCTCCACCGTCACCCGGCCCAGGTTCAGGCGCTCAAACAGCGTCCGGTAGGTCTCGGGGGTGAAGGCGTGCTCGTAGTGAAAGCCCACTCCCTGGTAAATCCGGATCATGGTCCCGTAGGCCGTCCCCGCCTTTCCCTGGAGATAGGTGGGCAGAAGGAGCCGCCCCCCTGGGGCGGTCACCCGCCAAAGCTCCCGGACCGCCTGTTCCGGCGCCGGGAGCAGATGGAGCACGTTGGCGGCGATCACCGCGTCGAAAGCGCCGTCCGGGTCCGGCAGGGCGGTCAGGTCCCGGCGGGCAAAGTCCAGGTTGGCCAGCCCCCGGCGGCGGGCCTTTCGCCTCGCCTGTTCCAGCATGGCCTCCGACAGGTCCGTGCAGAGAACGAAGCCGGCCTGTTCCGCCGCCGCCAGGGAAAAAAGCCCCGTTCCGGCGGCGCAGTCCAGCACCCTGGCTCCGGCGGGAATCCGCTCCGCCGTCCGGGCCGCGGCGGCGGCGTTGACCCGCCGGTTGCTCCATTGGGCGCAGTCATAAAACCGGGCCCACCGGTCCCAAAAGGTGCTCAAAGGTTGATGACGCAGTCGGGCTCCACCTTTTTGCAGACGGCCACAACCTCTTTCATGATGTCGTCAAACCGGGCGTCTTCCGCGTCCACGGTCATTTTCTGGGCCATAAAGCTGACGGTGGCGTCATGAACTCCGTTGATTTTTTTGATGGCCTCCTCCATTTTCGCGGCGCAGTTGGCACAGTCCAGGTCGGTGAGCTTGAAACGCTTTTTCATAAAAATCTTCCTCCTGATATGTTCATATGGCTTCGCATAGGGAAAACAGGATCACTCGCGGACGTGCTCCAACCCCTGGTTGATGATGGTCTTCACGTGGTCGTCCGCCAGAGAGTAGAACACGGTTTTGCCCTCCCGGCGGGACTTCACCAGCCGGACGTTTTTCAGAGCCCGGAGCTGGTGGGAGACGGCCGACTGGGTGAGCCCCAGCAGGGCCGCGATGTCGCAGACGCACATCTCCGCCTCAAAGAGCACGTAGAGGATGCGGACCCGGGTAGAGTCCCCGAAAATGCGGAACAGCTCCGTCAAGTCATAGAGCGTATCCTCCCCCGGCAGCTGATGCCGGACCTTCTCCACGATGTCCTCGTGGGCGTGAATGAAGTCGCAGCACTCCACATTGTAGAGGTCCTCCATGGTTCTTCCCCCTTTCAAATGAACAATTGAACGAGTGTTCATATGTTCATTATAGCCGCTTCGCCTCCGTTGTCAAGTCCCTTTTTAAAAAAGTTGAAAAGGGACTTGGGGTATGGTATACTGACGCTGTTTTGTTTGCCGCTTCTTAAGGAGGGCCTTACAGACGCGGCCCCCGCCGTCCGTGGGAAAAGCGGGAGCCCGCTCAAATCGACAACACAGTCAGGAGGACGTTTTATGGAGGATATGGAAAAGCGCCGTCTGGAGGCGTTGAAGCTGGGGCCCAACGCCTTTACGGATTACAATTCCATCCAGCTGGAATCGGCGGAGCGGGACCTTGTGGTCTACCGCCTGGACATCCGCCCGGAGAGCCGGAATCCCTACGGAATGGTCCACGGCGGGGCGCTGTACACCATGGCGGACGACGCCGCCGGCACCGCGGCCCACAGCGACGGGCGGCACTATGTCACCCAGCACGGGGACCTGCACTTTCTGGACAACCGGGCCCATGGGGTCATCCGGGCGGCGGGGCGGGTCCGGCACCGGGGAAGGTCGACGGTGCTGGTGGACGTGGAAATCACCGACGAGGCCGGAGGGGTGCTGGCCACAGGGGTCTTCACCTATTTCTGCGTGGACCGAAAGCGGATGGCGGAACGGGCCCAGGAGACATAAAGAAGTTAAGGGACAGGCGAACTACAATGGTTTGCCTGTCCCTTTTTATACTATGTAACCCACTATGATACGCTCGCGGAAAGTGTCATGCGCGGGATCAATAAACTGGAAGTTATTTAGGCCTTGTTTGAAAAATGGCCTAGTCGAAACCTATTAAAAAATCCTGTACCTTTTCTGCCAGAGAGATTGCGCCATTGAAAATCTTATCTGTCATAAGGGCCTTATGGCTAAAATCAATATGATCCTCTAAGCACACCTCTAACACAGAATATAGGGGCATCGCTTCTATATCTTTATTCCAGTCTGTATTTTTTAACAGTTCCCAGTATTTTTCCTGCACAGATGCGTTTTGCCCCATCAACCATAGTTCAAACCGCATTTCCATATGATTTAGTACAATGCCAAACCGTAATTTGTGCTGCCTTAAATATGAATTAAAAAAGGGAAGTATGTGTAATCTAAATACCCCAACGAGATGTTTCCAGTTGAATACTGTCCTGGAAACCTTGCCTTTAATTCTCCCACGTACTTTATCAACAATATATATGCACGTCTTATATTGCCTTGCATTAACTGATTTTTATAAATTTCCATACACGTTGAAATATCTTTTTCCATAGCGAATCCTCACGAAATTTTGCATTTGCTGGTAAGGCTATTGTAAAGCAGCACCCGCCGAAGAGCACTGCGCCTCAGCGGATGTCAGCTTCCTCATGGCAGCCCGCCCAAATGGGGCGCTCCTCTTTCCGTTATTCCAGGGTGGCCTCCAGGGTTCGCCAGAACTCCACCAGCTTGCTTTTCAGCACATAGCCCTGGTCCTCCTCGGTGATGAGACCCACCTGGGCGGGGGAAAACCCGGCGGCCAGGGCCGCCTCCGGCACCTCCGACGACGCGGCGGCACACAGGGGCGGAAACACCACGCACCACCAGTTCCGCCCCTCCCCCGCGCCAATGACGGCGCGCAGGGCCAGGTACTTTCCGGCGGGGAGGGTAAAGCCCTCGTACTCCCGGGTGGGGAACACGGTGTCCTCCAGCTCCACGGTGACGGCGTAGTCATAGCCGTTGGCCCGAATCTCCTCCGCGGCCATCCGCTCCAGCTCCGGCAGGCGGCCCCGGAGCAGGGCCTCCGCCTCCCGCCGGTCCGCCGCCCCGGTCAAAAGCGGCTCCGCGCAGGCCAGGATCCGGTCCCGGACCTTCTGTTTCAAGGCCTGGTCCTCCTCCGAATCGGAGTGGGCCAGCACATGAAGCCGGACCACCTTGTCCGACAACTCCTGTCCCGTTTGCAGGGCCATGGCCCCGGAGGCCAGAAACGCCGCCAAAAACAGCAGCGCCGCGATTTCCAGCAGCTTCAGCGTTCCGGTTTTCTCCTTCGTCTTCATACGCCGTCCATTCCTTTCCCAGCCCTTTGGGCCTTTGAGGGAAGCATGGACGGCTTTGCCCTCTTTTATTCCGGGTCCAGGAAATTTTTTCTTGCCCAGGCCTCCAGGGCCTCGTTCTCCGGGGGCTCCTCCGGGGCCGTCTCGCCGTGGGTCTCCGACAGGTCGGAGGTGTCGATGGGAGCGCTCTCCTCAAAGAGGTCGTAATAATCCTCGTTCTGGAGGGTGGGACGGCGCTTCCGGGCGATGGCGGTGATGGTGGGGTAGAGGACGATGGCGATGAGACCGCCGGAAAAGCCGTTGTTGTACAGGTTCAGCCCCGCCACCGGCCCGCCGGTCTGGAGCACCAGGGAAGCGTGAATAAACCCGGCCAGTATGCCGTAGGGCCAGCCGAAGTGGCCGGAGATGGGAGCCAGGGTGGTGCCGAACAGGCCCGCCAGCTGGAGGGAGGGATAATCCGGCGTGTGGTGCATTCCATAGGCCCCGATGTACACGCCCAGCATGACGGGAAGGATGTTCCGGGCATGCTTGCCAAAGGCGGAGAAGCCCATGATGGTAAAGATGCCCCCGATGGTGGGGCCGTTGAGGTCGCCGCCCACCAGAAGCACATAGGCCATGCCCAGCAGGCCGTTGACGCCGATGTTCACCATGACGGGGCCGTAGCCGAACATGCGGAGATAGTCGCTGGGGGCCCGGCCGGTGGTGGAGAGCAGGCGGCGGTAGCCCGCCCAGACGCTCCAGGGCGGAATGCCGGTGAAGAAAACGCCCAGCACAATCAGGGACGAGCACAGCAGGGTCAGCACGGCGATAAAGCCCAGGTTGTAGCCGGTGGCCCAGTAGAGGACGGAGTCCGGGCTGTCGCCGAAGGCGGTGAGCACCGGCACGATCATCATGGCGAACAGTCCGCAGGCAAAGCCCATGTTATAGAGGTTCATGCCGTTTTGCACCTTGTAGGTATAGGCGGAGAGGGAGGGCAGGAGGAACCCGATGCCCACTCCCGTAAGGGCGCCCAGGGGCAGGCTGGCATGAATGCTGCCCAGGGCCATATAGCTGACCAGCGGCGCCAGGGAGGTGGCCAGCAGCGCCACGGACGCGTGCTTGGAAAAGGGCTCCTTCTGATACCTGGCATAGAGCCAGGTGCCCAGAATGATGGGCCAGATGTTGAGAAAATTCTTCCCAAAGAGGGAGAAGCCCGCCATCAGCCCCATCTCCACAATGGTAAAGCCGTTGAAGGGATCGCCGGAAAACTTGATGAGGCAGATGGAGATTATGGTCACCAGCCCCGCGTTTACCAGGGCCGCGCCGGGCCCGCCGATGGACACGTAATCCGTAATCAGCAAATCCTGCATGGTGACAATGTGCCAAAGCCCCTTCAGAATATCCAGGGGAGCCTCCAGCAGCATCCCCAGCAGCATCAGCCCGATGGAGAAAACCAGCGTGGCCGGGAAGATGTTTTTATAGCGGTTCTGCATGGCGGTCTCCCCTTTGTTCAGTGGTTTCGAATCCGGAAGGCCTCCGGAGGCATGGCGTCCGACAGGGCCATCAGCGTGTGGTTAAAGCCTCCGCTGTAATCGAAGCGAAGGTCGGACAGGGTGGTCCCGCAGAGGCGGTCCGGCATGGAGAAGGTGAAGCGGCTCCCCTTTCCCTGGCGGGACTCCGCCGTGAGGATTCCGCTGTGGCCCTGGGCGATGCCCCGGCACAGGGCCAGCCCCAGGCCCAGGCCTTGGGGCGGGGGCGCGGGCGTCCCGGCCTGATGGTAGCTGTCAAAGAGGGTCTCCATCCGCTCCGGGGCGATGCCGGGGCCGGTGTCCTCCACGGCCAGGACCACCCGCCCCCGCGTCCGCCGCAGCTCCACGGTAACCAGGCCGCCGGCGGGGGTAAACTTCAAGGCGTTGGACACCAGCTGATACAACAGCTGCTCCATCGCGTCGGGGCAGAAGGCGCAGATGTGGCTCTCCTCGGCGCAGATCAGGCGGGTCTCCACGCCCTTCAGCGAGGCCAGAGAGGCAATCCCGCCGAACAGCTCCGCCACAAAGTCCACAATGTCCCGGTCCCGCAGGGGCAGGGGCTCGCCATCGAGGTAACGGGTGGCGGTGAGGTCGTTTACCAGCCGGAGCAGACGGTAGTAGCTCTGATCCAGCAGAGCGGCCCTGGCGTCCAGCTCCGGGTCCGCCTCCCGGGCGGCGGCGGGGGCCAGCCGGGCGGCGGCAAAATAGAGATTGCTCAAGGCCCCCCGCATTTGCGCGGCGGCCTGGGGCAGCAGAGAGAGGTCCTGGTCCATAGGGGATATCTCCTTTCCGGCAAAACTCCCGGAGAGGGTCCTCCTCCCACTGGAAGCGTCTGGGTTAGCATTTGCTGGGAGAGGCGGTCTGACTCCAGGAAAAGACTGCCTCTCCTGAGAATATCATAGCAAAGAACCCGGAAAAACACAAGAAAATTTGTCGAATTTTGTCGGAATTTGCCGGTATGCCCGGAAGGGCGGGGTCCAAAAACGCCGCCCCGCGGGGCGGCGTTCCGGCGTCCGCAAGCGGACGCTTACTCTTCGGTATCCTGAACGGCGGGCTTTTTCCGGCGTCCGCCCCGGCGGGGGCGGGTTACCTTCACCGGCTTCTCCGGCTCCTGCTCCGGAGCCTGAAACACCCGCTTGAGGTGGTTGTACAGGGCGCAGCCATGGGCGGAGCCGTACTCCTTTACCAGTGCGTTGCACAACTCCTGGCGGTCCGACGCCCGGAGGATAAAGGGCAGGTGGAGGCAGCTCTCAATGGAGGGGCGGAGGGCCACCTCCTGAAAGGCCCCGGCGTACCGGGCCTGGAGGGCGTCGATGGAAGCGGCGTAGCCTTTGTCCTGGCTGATGACGTAGGCGTAGTCCGCCTCCCGCTTGCCGACCAGAACGCCCAGCTCCGTGATGATCTGGAAGTCAATGGAGTTCTTGCCTCCCCGGACGCTCTCGATATACTGTACGTCCGCCGCCGTTCCGGCGCAGAGCTTTTTCAGCTTGCTGAGCGCCAGGCCCTTCTCCTTTTGATAGAAGATCAGGACCGTGTCCTGTTCGGAGAGCATGTCGACGCCGGTGAGCCCGGTGCCGATGTTGTTGTCCCCGTCCACGAGAAAAATTGTTTTCATGAAGTCGTTCCTTTGTATCATATTCACGCCAAAGCCGGCGTGTGTGGTTACAGAGGGCAAGTATATCAGTTTTCCGGCGGAAAGGCAAGGGGAAAATGGCGGACCGGTTAGATTCACTCCACCGGCAGGCCTTGGAGATACCGGCGGACCACGTCGAAGGCGTGGTTGGCCGCCAGGCCTTGGATGCGGTCCCTCCGGCGGCGTCCCAGGTCCAGGGAGCGGCAGAAGGTCCCCTCCGGCGTGGAAAGCCCGATGTACACGATGCCCACGGGGACGCCCCGCTCGTCCGGGTCCGGCCCCGCCGCGCCGGTGACGGAGACGCCGATGTCCGCCCCGGTGATGTCCCGGACGCCCTCCGCCATGGCCCGGGCGCACCCGGCGGAGACGGGGCCGCAGGTATCCAGGATATCCGCAGGCACGCGGAGGAGGTCCGCCTTGACGCTGGTCCAATAGCTGACCACGCCGCCCCGGTAGACCTGGGACACACCGGGGATGGCGGTCATTTTTTCCGCCACCAGCCCGCCGGTGCAGCTCTCGGCGGTGGCCAGGGTCATGCTTCGCCGGCTGAGCTGGACCCGGCAGCACTCCGCCAGGTCCCCGATGTCCACGCCGTATACGATGTCCCCCAGGGTCTTTCGAACCATCTCCAAGACGGGGACCAGCATGGCCCGGGCCTCGTCCTCCGTGGGGGCCTTGGCCGTGGCCCGGAGGCGGACCTCACAGGGCTTGGCGTAGGTGGCCAGGGTGGGGTTGGTCATGCGGGCCATCTTCTCGTGGAGCAGCTCGTCCACGGAGGACTCCCCCATGCCGAAGGTCATGATGTCCTGGGAGACGATGACCTCGTGGGAGAGCTTCCGGAGGTAGGGCTCCACGTGGCGGCGGAGCATGGTCTCCATCTCGTGGGGCGGGCCGGGGAGCATGAGGACGTGGACGCCCTCCCATTCGAAGGCGCAGCCGGGGGCGGTGCCCACGGGGTTATCGAAGACCACGCAGCCCTCGGGCAGTTCCGCCTGCTGGGTGTTGTTCTCCGGCATGGGGACGTGGAGGGCGGATTCGTAAAAGGCGCGGATGTCCTCCAGGATATCCGGGTGGAGGATGAGGGGTTTTCCAAAGGCCTCGCAGATGGTCTGCTTGGTGAGGTCGTCGTAGGTGGGGCCCAGACCGCCGGTGGTGATGAGGATGTCCGCCCGGCGGCGGGCAATGTCCAGCGCCTCCCGGAGACGGCGGGGGTTGTCGCCCACGACGGTGTGCCAGAAGACGTTGATCCCCAGGGCGGAGAGGCTTTGGCTCAATACCTGGGCGTTGGTGTTGGCGATGTTGCCAAGGAGTAATTCGGTGCCTACGGCGATGAGTTCGGCTGTATGGGACATGGGATTCTCCTTTTCCCCGAAAGGGGGGATTTGTACTCGCCCTTGCGGGCGGGGGGATTGGTGACCAGCGATGGCTGGTGCATTTGCACCCCCCATTCTCTCTTTTGCGAAAAGAGAGAATGCGCCGTGCACGGTGGAAGAGAGAAAACGGGGGGGCGCAAGAGGTGCCGACTGTTGATATGCATGCCTTCTGCCCGCGGCGTAGTTTGAGCGGGGGTGGCGGTTGATGCAAGGCCTGTCCGGCCCTCCTCGCTGCCGCTAACCTGGCGATCGGGGGAGGAGATCACCCTGTGGGGCCTGCCCCCAGGTCAGGCCATTCCCTTGGGCCCGCCTCGCCATGTGGGGTCATCCGTGATTCCCAGCAGATAGTCCGTGGAGACGTGGAAATACTCCGCCAGTTGAACCAGCTTTTCAAAGGTGGTTTCTCTCGTCCCATTTTCCATTGTGCAGATTGCTTTATTAGAAAGGCCGATGACTTCCCCTAACTGCTTCTGGCTGATGCCCGCCTGTTTCCGCAAAAGGGAAAGCCGCTTATCAAACAAAATCAACTTTTGCATAAAAACCTCTTGACAATTTACGATTAGTAGACTATCATATGATCTACTAAAAGTAAATAACGGAAGGAGTGAATAAACATTGCTTGATATTTTGAATGCCATTTATCACGACAGGCTTCCCCCTCTGCTGGTACTTTCCAACCTGGGGGAACCGAAAATTACGGAGGAAGAGAAAATCAGAATCCAGCTCCGCGTCGTCGACAAGGTTGTGGAAGAGACGCTGATACCCAGTATTGAGGCACTTGCGGACAAAAAGGCAGAGGAAGGCTTCTACTCCGGCGTCCGCTTCGGGGCGCAGCTCATGGCAGAGCTTATGGCGCAGTTCTGACGCCAGCGCCAGGGCAGCGGAAAGCGGAGAAAGTCCATTCGACAAGCACCAAACCCCCGCCCGCACCACGCCGCGGACTGGAGACATGCGTAAAAACCAGTCGGAACCCCTTGCGCGTCCTTCGTCCCCCCCCCGTCCCCCGCAGGGTCATACTTCTTTTTCTCTTTTGGACCGTGCACGGCCCGTTTTCTCTTTTTCTTCTGGCAAGAAAAAGAGAAAATGGGGGGTGCAATGAACCAGCCATCGCTGACCACCAATCCGCCCCGCCCAAAGGGCGCGCCCCCAGGTCAAGGCTTGACCCAAACCCACTCCTCCCCCTCCAGGGACCTGGCCATAAGCCCCTCCACATCCAGCTTGGCCTCCGCCGCGCGGACATCCTCCACCTTGGGCCGGGTGGCGGGATGCCGGGGGGTGAACACCGTGCAGCAGTCCTCATAGGGCAGAATGGAGGTTTCATAGGTCCCGATCTCCCGTGATATGCGGATGATCTCCACCTTGTCCATGCCGATCAGCGGCCGGAGGACCGGCATCTCCGTCACGTCGTCCGTAACGGCCAGGGCCATCATGGTCTGGCTGGCCACCTGGCCCAGAGACTCGCCGGTGATCAGGGCCTTGGCCCCCGCCCGCTTGGCGATGGCCTGGGCCAGCCGCATCATGAAGCGGCGCATGATGAGGGTGAAATACTCCTCGGGGCAGTTCTTCCGGATCTCCTCCTGAATTTCCGTGAAGGGCACGATGTGAACCCGGAGTCGGCCACAGTAGGCCGTCAGCAGACGGGCCAGCTCCAGCACCTTGTCCTGGGCCTGCTGGGAGGTGTAGGGCGGGGAGACAAAATGAACCATTTCCAGCTCCACCCCCCGGCGGGCCATCATCCAGGAGGACACGGGGCTGTCCAGACCGCCGGAGAGCAGGCTGACGGCGTGGCCGCCCATGCCCACGGGGAGCCCTCCCGCGCCGGGGACGGCGGGGGCGTGGACGTAGGCGTGCTTCTCCCGGATTTCCACGTGGACCGTCAGGTCCGGGTTGTGGACATCCACCGCCACCTGGGGAAACGCCTCCGCCAGCTCGCCGCCTACGGCCTGGGAGAGCTGGATGGAGTTCAGGGGATAGTTCTTGTCCGCCCGTTTGCTCTCCACCTTGAAGCTCCCGGCTCCGGCAAAGGCGTCCGCCAGGTAGTCCTTGGCGGTTTCCACGATGGATTCCACCGTCTTCTCACAGGGCACCGCCCGGGCGACGGACACCACACCGAAGACCTGCCGGGCGGCGGCGTAGGCCGCCTCCATGTCGCAGGTGTCCGTGGTGGGCTCGGCGTAGATGGTGCTCTGACGGATGTAGACCTGGAAGCTGCCGCAGGATTTCAGGCGGCGGGCCGTGTTGGCCACCAGCCGGTCCTCGAAAGAGCGGCGGTTTTGGCCCTTCAAAACCACCTCACCTAATTTCAGAAGGAACATTTCATTTTGCCGCATGGGATCATCCTCCGTAAGTTTCAATTTACGGGTGCTATTATACCGTATTTGCGGCGGGAGAAAAAGGGGGAATCTCAAAATTCTTGCAATTTTATCCAGGATCCCATATAATGGACCCAGCTAACCGGACCATCAGGAGGACCGCTCCATCAAAACATAAGGAGGAACCCCCATGAAAATCGTCGCCATCAACGGAAGCCCCCGCAAAAACGGAAACACCGCCCTGGCCCTGGAGGCCGCGGGCCGGGAAATTCAGGCCGCCGGCGTGGAGTTCCAGGTCTTTCAGCCCGGGGCCAAGGTCCGGCCCTGCATGGCCTGTTACCACTGCCTGAACACCGGAAGCCTCCGCTGCGTCCAGGACGGAGACGGGGTGAATGAGATCATTGCCGCCTGTATCGAGGCGGACGGCATTCTCCTGGCCTCCCCGGTGTACCACGGCGGCATCGCCGGAGGGATGAAATGTGTGCTGGACCGGCTGATGCTGGCGGCGGGCTGCGGGGTGAACCAGCTCCACCACAAGGTGGGCGGGGCCCTGTGCACCCTGCGCCGCAGCGGCGGCATGGAAACCTACCAGCAATTGCTGGGGACCATGGACGCCATGGAAATGATTCTGATGACCTCGGATTACTGGGGCGTGGTCCACGGGGCGGACCCCGGCGAGGCCGCCCGGGACGAAGAGGGCATGGCGGTAGCCGCCCGGCTGGGGCGGAACATGGCCTGGATGGTGAAGGTCCTTCACGAAACGAAGCTCCCCGCCCCGGAGGCCGCCCAGCGGCCCATGATGAACTTCATACGCTGATTCCCCATACGCTCAGAGGGCCTTGCGCTTTTTCGCCGGACGTGGTACACTGATGAGACAATCTACGAAAAAGGAGTACCCCGTTTATGAAAAAAATCTTCCTGCCGCTGCTGGCCCTGTTCTGCCTGCTCCTCCCGGCTCAGGCGGCGGGCTTTTACGACCTCCCGGCGGACCACTGGGCCGGAGCGGAAATCCAGCGGGCCCTGGACGCCGGGGTGGTGAACGGCTACGGCGACGGCTCCTTCCAGCCTGTCCGGGAGGTCACCGCCGCCCAGTTCTGCGCCATGCTGACAAGGTCCTTCCTGGCGGAGGAGTACGCCGCCGCCAAGGAGGGGAAGTACCGGGAAATGGACGCCTGCCTCCCGGTTCTCAAAGGCACTTCGCTGGAGGAGACCTGGCGGGACCTGGGGAAGCGCTGGGACCGTTACGTGAACGAGCCCCTGAGCCGCTATGACATGGCCCAGATTGTGTATAACATCATTCTGGAAGAGGACGCCCTCCGCGAGACGATTTCGCTCTCCACCGGAGAGATTACCGACTGGAACGGCATCCCCGAGGGATACCACAGCGCCGTCTTCACCTGCTGGGGCCTGGGCATCCTGAAGGGGCAGAGCGACGGCCGCTTTGCCGGGGAGGACCACCTGAACCGGGCCCAGGCCTGTGTAATCTGGTCCCGGCTGGAGGATCTGTTCAACGGCCCCTGCGCACTCCCGGAAGACCCCGACGCGGGGGTGGAGGCAAAGGAGATGCCCGCCTTCGGCCTCCAGGGAGATGAGACGGTCCAGGAAATGATGAACCGGGTCAACGCCGGGACGCCCCTCTGCGAGGAGGGCCGCCTGCCTAACGGCAAGACCCGGAGCGAGGAGAATATCCAAGAGCTGCTGGACCTGGCGCGGGAGGGCTGCCCCGACGGCACGGTCTGGAGCGAGACGGTCCGCTACGATTACCGGCCCCGCCAATTCAGCCCGGTGAAGGGGTGCCTGTCCTTTGGACTGGCGGTCAGCGATTTCGTCTTCGGCGAGGAAGCGCCCCTTACCCAGTACCGGGAGCTTCCCACGCTTCGCGTGGGGGATGTGCTCCACATCCGGGGCGGCGATGCGGAGCGGGTGCTGGTTCTCACCGGCATCGACCGGGAGGAGGACTGTTATACCGCCTGCGAGCTGGAGCGGAACGGTAAGGTGAAGTGGGATTCCTGGGGCCCCCTGTCGGGTCTGGTGAATGTCACGGGCTTTACCATGGTCTATAGCCGCTGGAGATGACCGGCTGCTATGTATACGTAAAGGAAGCGGGCGGACCTGAGAAGGTCCGCCCGCTCAGCATGTCAAAAACGGTGAAGCTGTCCGCGGTGGGAAGGAAGAGAGTTACGAGAGGAACCCAGGAAGGGTTCCTTTCGTTTTCAATCGGAAATTTTCAGAACTTTTTTAAAGGTCTGAAAACTTGCTCAGGCTGGCGAAAAAGTATTTTCGCCAGCCTGAACGGGCGGACCTGAGAAGGTCCGCCCGCTGTGCGCTTTATTGACAGGTGAAGGCATACCAGCCGTTCTCCTCCCGCCGGTCCCGAATCGTCAGGCCGTTGGCGGCCAGGGCGGCTTCCACCTCGACGCTCCGGCCCTCGATGACGCCGGAGCAGAGGAAGGTTCCGCCGGGGCGCAACAGTCCCCGGACCCGGGGGGCCAGGGCGATAATCACGTCCGCCACGATGTTGGCCAGGACCAGGTCCCAGCCGCCGCCGATGCGCTCCGCCACGGTTTCGTCTGTCAGCAGATTCCCGACCAGTACCTCCAGCCGGTCCGGGCCGATGCCGTTCAGACCGGCGTTTTCCCGGGCGGCGGTGCGGCACTTGTCGTCAATGTCCACCGCCAGGGCGGATTCCGCCCCCAGCCGCAGGGCCGCCACGGACAAAATGCCGCTGCCGCAGCCCAGGTCCAGCACCCGCTCGCCGCCACGGACCAGGTCCTCCAGCGCGGTCAGGCACAGGCGGGTTGTGGCGTGGGCCCCGGTGCCGAAGGTGAGGCCGGGGTCCAGGTAAAGGGGCACCCGTTCCCCGGGGTCCGCTTTCTCCCACTGAGGGATGACCAGCAGACGCTTCCCGATTTCCATAGGCTTGTAATACTGCTTCCAATTGTTCTCCCAGTCGGCGTCCCGCACGTCCTCCAGGGTCATCAGCAGAGTCCCCAGGTCTTGACGCTCCCGCTTCAGGGCTTCCAGCCGCAGGCGGACCTCTCCCAGCTTGGCAAAACCCTGGTCGCCGGCCTCCAGATAGAAGGTGATTCGGGACCGGCCCGCCATGTGCCGCTCCAGCTCTTCGTCTACGTAATCCCAATAGTCCCGGTTGTTCTCCAGGAAGTCTCGGAACTCCTCTTCGTCTTCCACCATGACATTGTCCACGTCCGCCCCGGACAGCAACGCCTGGACTTCCTCCAGACCGGCGTGATTCGTGTCAATGTGTACCTCCAGCCAGTGCATGGGCGTTTCCCTCCTTTATCTCTCTTACCGCTGCCCGCCCAGGAAGAACAGGGCCACCACACCGGCGCCGGTGTGGCTTCCGATGACCGGGCCGATGTAGCCGATACGGATGTCCTTTGTCCCGAAGCGGCGGCGGATTTCTTCCGCCACAAATTCCGCGTCCTCCAGGCAGTCGCCATGACTGAGAAATACCGTCTGATTTGCCGGGTCGGAGGCCGTTTTTTCCATATGGTCCACCAGGGCCAGCAGCGCCGCCCGGCGGCCGCGGCATTTTTCCATGGGAATCAGACGGCCCTGATCGTCCACATGGAGCACGGGCTTGACGGACAGCATGGTGCCGAACAGCGCCGCCGTGGCGCTGACCCGGCCGCCCCGTTTAAGGTGGTTCAGGTCGTTGACGGTGAACCAGTGGCAGACCTTCCCCTTCATCTCTCCGGCATAGGCCGCCAGCTCCTTCAGGCTTTTCTGCTTCTGCCGGGCGCAGAGCCAGACAAACAACCCCTGCCCCATGGAGGCGCAAAGGCTGTCCTCCACGTGGATTTTCCGCTCCGGAAATTCCTCCGCCAACTCCTGGGCGGCGATGACAGCGGACTGGTAGGTCGTGGAGAGGGCGGAGGAGAAGCACAGGCACAAAATGTCCTTCCCCGCTTCCAGCACCGGGCGCATGGCGGCGCAAAACTCCTCCGGATTGACGGCGGAGGTGACGGGCATCTCACCGGCCCGAATCCGGCTGTAAAACTCCTGGAAGCCGATCTCCCGGCCGTCCAGCAGGTTTCGGTACTCCTGCCCGCTCATGTTTAGCCGCAGGGGCAGCACCTCCAAGCTCAGCTCCTCCGCCAGCTCCGCCGGAAGATCGCAGCAGCTATCGGTCATGATTACATAGTCTGCCATATCAGTCTCGCTCCTTTTCTTTTTTCCCCTTGGGTTCCGGTTCCTTCCGCTCCCGCAGAAGGGCGACGCAGCGGCTTCCCGCCACGCCGGCAGCGTAGCTCAGCAGGGCGAAGTGGATGGCCGCGTCCGCCAGAGCCGGGTCATCCGGTTCGACTCCGTCCAACCGGGCGGCCAGCTCCCCGGCGGTGATGTTCAAGGCGTTGTCCAGACTCCGGCAGAAGGCGGCGTAGCCCTCCCGCACCGGGCGGTCCCGCAGCTCCTCTCGAATCAGCAGGTCCATGTCCCGCGTAGACATCACTCGTTTCAATATGCAGATGGCGGTGAAATAGGCCAAGTGCTCCCGGCCGTACTTCTTTCCCTCGGCCCGGGGGGCCAGGCCGCTTTTGGTATAGTTGTTTACCATGGCGGCGGTGAGGCCGTCGTCCCCGTCAAAGCGGATGACCTGCCGGTCCATGTAGGAAAGGACCTGGTCCATATACAGGGAGAAGTCCGGCAGCTGGTCCCAATCCACCGGGCGCTGGTCCCGGAGACGGGACAGCAGGTCGGTCAAATCGTTCATATTGTGTCCTTTCTCAGTATCAGCTTTATTGAAAGTTCAATGGTTATTGTAACACCGAAACGCAGTTTTGTAAACTGTATTTTAGGGGATTGAAAAACATATTTTGCACCCGCACTTGGGCTGCTCAAATTTTTTTAAAGACAGATGCACCCCTCCCGGCAACAAGAAGGGGATGGCCGCTATGAGCACAATCACCTTTCGTTTCCTCATGCCGGTGGTGGTACGTATACCTGCCGCTACATAAAAAACCGAGGCACCAATACGAGGGTATCGTCATCGCCGTCGAAAAGGATCTTTGCTCCTTTTCAACGGTGGACTTATGGTCCGCCTTCACGCAAGACACGTATACGTTTCCTATGAATTCTGGCGCAAAAGGCCGCATATGCGGCCCGAAGCGCTGCATAGCAGCGCTTCGTTGAAAAGAATCCATTGGATTCTTTTCAACTGCGCCGACTATAACTACGAGATTTCACAGCATACCCGCGGCGCCGCGGCGAAGATCATCGTCTCCCTGCTGATCGGCCCCGAGGCCGCCAGCAACAACCGTGAGATCAACGCCAACATCAACCGTCGTGTCATCAACGCTGC
>CAJUQQ010000044.1 GCA_910588175.1 uncultured Oscillibacter sp. | reverse complement strand
TCTATTTTACCACTTTCTGCATCTTTTTTCTAGATTGTTTTTCAGAAGTAATAACAAACGTTTGCCCTTCCTTTTTCCAGAGGAAAACCGCCGGAAGCGTCTTCCGGCGGCCGGCCGGTCGAGGAAGGACCGGCGGAAAGCGGACGGAGGGGAAACAGCCGCGAGAGAAACCCGCCGGGGGTTTCTCTCGTCCGCTGATCGAAAAAACGCGCAGGCCCGGCGGGAAGGCTCGGAAATGTTTCGGGCTTTCTGCTCCCAGCACTTGCTCAGGCCAGCTTCGCCACGGCCACGTAGACGTTGGATATCTCGTACCACACGGCGAAATCCACGCTGCCGGTCTGGGGCAGGTGGAAGATCTTTTGAAATTCCATCACCGCCGCCTGGGTGGCCGGGCCGTAAATTCCGTCCGCCGGAATCTTGGGGATGGCGGGGAAATTGTCCCCGACGCGGTTCAGCTGGTTCTGGACGGTCCGCACCGCCTCCCCCTCGCTGCCCAGGGTCAGCACCTCCCCGCCGTAGGACAGGGGAACGCCCTCCACCTTCTCCGCGCTTTTGAGGTAGATGTCCCCGCCGTAGTATTTTTTCAGAATGCTGACCGCGTCCCAGCCCTGCTCCCCCAGCGCTTGGGAGCCCCACTGGCTCAGCCCTTGGCACTGGGTCCGCCGCCCGTCGCAGTATTGGGTGAACAGGGGTTGGGCGATGCCCTCCCTGGTGACGTAGGTGGTGAACAGATCGTCCACCACCACGCCGATCTCCTCAAAGATGGTCCGCCCGTGGGAATAGGACTGGTCGAAGGCCGTGGAGCTGGTGATGGTGAAGTCATAGCCTTTCCCCCGGTACCACTCGGTATACACCCGGTTCAGGGTGAAGGAGAGGATAGCCAGCACGTTGGCCTTGATGGCCTCCGTCCGCCAGGTGGAGTAAATCTCGCTGCACGCCACGTTTTTCACGTAGTCCTTGAACCGGACCCAGTAATTCTGGGCGGAGGCGTCGCCGGGCCGCCCGTCGTGGACCACCACGAACTCCGGAATCACCGGCTCCGGCAGCACCACCAGGCCCGATTCCTCCGGCAGGGGCTTCACCGCCTCCTCCTCCGGACGGGTGGAGGGGGGACCCCAGAGGGCGTGGGGTTCCAGAAGCACATTGTGTACGTTAAAGCCCCCGGACCGGGCCGGGGCCAGGGGGGCCCGCTGGATGGCCCGGCCCGCCGGAAGCAGCTCCACGCCCCCCAGATGGAGCGTTTCCCGCTCCGGGGCGGAGACGGTGACGTTGTAAACGGCATAGGGCCGCTCCTCCGCCCCCTCCTCCACGGACCATTCCATGGGCGGCGCGGGCAGCTCTATAAACGGGGTCTGGCCGGAAGAATCGGTGACAGCCTCCTCCAACACCTGCCCGTTGGCCGGGTCGCTGACCCGGACCCGGGCTCCCGGGATGGGGTCCGGGGTTTCCCCCGCGGTGACAAAGATTTGCAGATCGCCTTTGTCCAGATAAGATGGATTCATAAGGGCGCTCCTCCTTTCCATATCCCATCCTATGCGGGCCGCGCCCGGCGCGGTCCCCCTCCTTTGTAACAAAGATGTAATATGCAATTTGTGGTTTTCCGCTGGCGGGGGCTTGCCAGGAGCGAAAAAATATCTTACAATAAGGGGCAGGGCCAAACAGGCCCAATCAATCAAACGAAACGAGGTGCGCGCGCATGAAAAAGACGCTGGCCGCTTTCTTCCTGGCTCTGACCCTGCTGACGGGCAGCGCCGCCGCCTTCTCCGACGTGGACGAGGGGCTGTATTATGCCGCGCCCATCGCCTGGGCCGTGGAGCGGGGCATTACCACCGGAACTTCCGAGGACACCTTCTCCCCCGACGCCCTGTGTACCCAGGGGCAGATTCTCACCTTCCTCTGGCGGGCCGCCGGGTCCCCCTTGGCGGAGGGCGAGTCCCCCGCGGGGCTGCCGGACCTGAACCCGGACTTTCAAAAGGCCCTGATCTGGGCCCTTGACGCGGGCATTCTGGACGGCTCCGCCGGGTCCCCGGCGGCGTCCTTTGACCCCGCCGCCCCGTGCAGCCGGGGAACGGCCATGCGCTTCCTCTGGCGCTACTCCGGGTCTCCCGCCGCCAGCGCCCCCGGCGCGTTTACCGACGTGCCCCCCGCCGCCGGTTACGCCCAGGCCGTGGCCTGGGCCGTGGAGAGCGGCATCACCTCCGGCACTTCCGACACCACCTTCTCCCCCGACGAGCCCTGCACCCGGGGGCAGATCGCCGCCTTCCTCTACCGCTGCGTAAACGAGACCGGGGAAACGGCGGTCCGGATTTCCGAGGACCCCGTGCCCCAGTCCCCCGCGCCGGAAACGGAGGAGGCCCGCCCCCTGCGGACCTACACCGGCTCCGGCGAGGCCCGCTCCATGGGCCTGGACGGCAGCGAGTTCACCAGCGACGGCATCTATGAGGCCAAGGTCACCGTGGACGTGTACTCCCCGCTGGAGGCGGTCTTCACCATCGACGTTCCCTTCCCGCTGTATCAGGCCTGTAATTACACCGTCCGCTTCGATGTCCCGGAAAAGCCCGAGGAGAGCTGCGTCTTCACCTTCCTCCGCTGGGACGAGGCCTTTGCCGACATGATTCCCTGGGAGGGTGAGCACAACCGCGTCCGCTTCACGGACACCAGCGGCCGGACCGCCGGGGACCTGTCCCTCTCTCCGGATTTCAGCGGGGACGACCGGATCGGCGGGCTCCTGGTCCGCCGGGTCACCGTCTCCGAGGGCAGCTCCTTCACCTTCGATACGCTGGGCGACCGCGCCGTTGCCTGCTCCGTCTCCGCGAATCCCTGAGCTCCAACCAAAACCGGGCTGTGCCGTTTGGCACAGCCCGGTTTTTTCGCCTTGTTACGACACGCCCTCGTTCGCCTGGAACACCGCCTTCATCCCCTTGTAGGTCTCGTAGCAGTCCAGTTTGGAAACCGTCTCAAAGGGGGCGTGCATGCTCAGCACCGGCACCCCGGCGTCCAGGGTGCTGATGTTCCGGTTGGCCATATACATGGCCACGGTGCCGCCGCCGCCGGCGTCCACCTTGCCCAGCTCCGAAATCTGCCAGAGGACCCCGGCCTTGTCAAAGAGCCGCCGGACATAGGCCACCGTCTCCGCGTCCGCGTCGGAGGCCCCGGATTTGCCCCGGGCCCCGGTGTACTTGCACAGGCCCACGCCGTAGTTCAGCTGGGACTCGTTCCGCTTCTCAAACACGTCGGGATAGTTGGGATCGTACGCCGCCGTCACGTCGGCGCTGAGGCAGAAGGACCCGGCGAAGCAGCTCCGGAGGGTCGCGCCCTGGGCGGCGCACAGGTCCTCCAAAAAGGCGTCGAAAGCGGCGGACTGCATGCCCGTCACGCCGTCGGAGCCGATCTCCTCCTTGTCCGCCAGAACGCACACGGCGGTCCGGGCCGGGGTTTCCTCCAGATCCAGCAGGGCTTTGAGGGCGGCGTAGGCGCAGACCCGGTCGTCGTGGCCATAGGCCCCGATGAGGGACCGGTCCAGGCCGATGTCACAGGCCTTCACCGCCGGGACGGCCTCCAGCTCGGCGGAGCTGAGATCGTCCTCCGTAATGCCGTATTTCTCGTGGAGCAGCTTCATGACGGCCAGCTTCACCCGGCCGCTCTCCTCCTCCCCGCCGATGGGGCGGCTGCCCAGCAGCAGGTTCAGCGTCTCGCCGGGCACCGCCTCCGCCAGGGGCTTTTTGTTCTGGGACGCCCCCAGGTGGGGCAGCAGGTCCGTGATGACCAGCCGGGGCTCCCCCTCCTCCTCGCCGATGTGGACGGCGGCCTTGGCGCCGTCCTTCCGGATTACCACGCCGTGGAGGGCCAGGGGGATGGTAAGCCACTGGTATTTCCGGATGCCGCCGTAGTAGTGGGTCTTGAAATAGGCCAGCTCGCTGTCCTCGTAGAGGGGGTTGGGCTTCAGGTCCAGCCGGGGGGAGTCGATGTGGGCCGCCGCCAGCTGGACGCCCTCCGCCAGGGGGGCCTGGCCGATGTGGGCCAGCATGACGGCCTTGCCCCGGTTGCGGAGGAAGAGCTTGTCCCCGGGTTTCACGGCCATGCCCGGCGTGTAGGGCCGGTAGCCCTTCTCCTCCGCCAGGCGGATGGTTTCCGCCGCGCAGAGGCGCTCCGTCTTGCTCACGTCCAAAAAGCGCTTGTACCCGGCGCAGTAGTCCTCCATGGCCGCCCGGTCCGCTTCGCTCAGGCGGTCATAGCCGTTTTTCTTCGTGGAGAGGAGCTGTTCTTTCAGCTCCTTGAATTCTGATTTTTCCATGTCGTGTTACCTCCTCATTTATCCGTGCCGCTTCTCCTCCTGGATGGTTTCCACCAGCCGCTCGAAGAACAGATAGGAATCCCGGCGGAACTCCTCCGGGGAGTCGCTGGCGTTATTCAGCTCGCAGTCGCACTTGCTGCGGTAGTATTCGTCCTGCTTCTGGGCGTTGACCCGTAGGCGGGCATACTGCTCGGTGATATGGTCCCGGGCCATGATGCGCTTGACCCGCAGCTCCGTGGGGGCCGTCACGGCGATGGTACGGTCGCACAGGCGGTCCAGGCCGCTTTCAAACAGGTTGATGGCGTCCAGCGCGCAAAGGCCGTCGGCGGCCTCCACAATCCGCTCCAGCGTGGGCAGCAGGAACCGGTAGACGATGGCGTTCAGCTGCTCCAGCCGGTCCCGCTTGGCGAAGACCTCCTGGCCCAGCTTCTTTCGGTTCAGCTGGCCCTCGGCGGTGAAGACGCCGGGGAACTTCTCGTTGATGGCGTTTTTGAACTCCTCGCTCTCGGAGAGGATCTTGTGGTAGACCCGGTCGCAGTCGATCACAATGCCGCCCAGGTCTTGAACGGCCCGCAGGGCGCTGCTCTTTCCCGCGCCGGTGCCGCCGGTGACCCCCAGAATGATACGCTGGCTGTCCGCGTTGATCACATGGAAGGCCGCCGCCTTCTTCAAGCGGTTCCCGATGGCCAGGCCCAGGCCCCGGTTATCCGGGCACTGGGCGAAGATCTCCTCCACGCCGGTGGAGTCGAAGCTGCGCAGAGCCTCAAAGAGCCGCTGGGCCTGGACAAACTTGTCGCTGCTGGGGCCCAGGACGCGGACCTCCTGCTGGGAGAAGAGGTGGGCGTACTCGTCGAAGCAGATGATTCCGGCGGTGGGACCCGCCCGCCGCTCGATCTCCCGGGCGGAGTTCATGGGAGCGCCGGTGACCACCGTCACCGGGGCCTTGGGCGCGTAGTGGCGGTATTTCATGCCGGGGGCGCCGGGGCGCTCTCCCGCCTGGAGGGAGACGTTGACGGCCCGGTCCACGTCGATGTGGCCGATCAGCCGCTCGATGTCCTCCACCGGCAGTCCGCCGGGGCGGAGGAGCCGGGGGGGCTCCCGGGTCAGGTCCAGCACGGTGGACTCCACCCCCACGGCGCAGGGCCCCCCGTCCACGATCATGTCCACCCGGCCGCCCACGTCCTCCATCACGTCCTGGGCCGTGGTGCAGCTGGGCCGGCCGGAGGTGTTGGCGCTGGGGGCGGCAATGGCGAGCCCAGCCTCCCGGATGATGGCCAGGGTGACGGGGTGGTTGGGACAGCGGACCCCCACCGTGTCCAGTCCCGCCGTGGTCTCGTTGGGCACGGTGGGCTGGCGCTTCAAAATCATGGTCAGGGGGCCCGGCCAGAATTTCCGGGCCAGGGTATAGGCCACCGGGGGAATGTCCGCGCAGTACCGGGGCAGCCATTGGGCCCCGGTGACGTGGAGAATCAGGGGATTGTCCTGGGGCCGCCCCTTTACCTCGAAGATGCGCCGGACGGCGGCGGAGTTGGTCCCGTCGGCCCCCAGGCCGTACACCGTCTCCGTGGGGATGCCCACCAGGCCTCCCTCCCGGAGAATTTTGGCGGCGGCGGAAATCTTGTCCTCAATCTCCTTCTGCTGTCCCTTGGTGTCCCGCAAGTCGTAATAAATCGTCTGCATAAGTCTCGCCTCTATCTTTTTCCAAGCGGGTCTCCCCGCCGTTGTTCGCCGTCTCCGTATTTCAGCCGCTCCGCCGTGTCCGCGGCGGCCAGAGCGTCGATGATCTCGTCCAGATCGCCGTTCAAAACGGCGTCCAGCCGGTACAGCGTCAGGCCGATCCGGTGCTCCACCACCTGGCTCTGGAGAAAGCGGTAGGTCCGGATTTTCTCGCTGCGCCAGCCTCCGCCCACCTGGCTTTTCCGCTCCGAGGCGGCGGCGGCGTCCCGCTTTTCCCGTTCCCGCTGGTAGAGCCGGGAGCGGAGGACCCGCATGGCCTTGTCCCGGTTCTTGTACTGGCTCCGCTCGTCCTGACAGGTTACCACCGTCCCCGTGGGCAGATGGGTGATCCGGATGGCGGACTCCGTCTTGTTGATGTGCTGGCCCCCCGCGCCGGAGGAGCGGTAGGTGTCGATTTGCAGATCCTTGGGGTCGACGTCCACGTCCACCTCCTCCGCCTCCGGAAGCACCGCCACGGTGGCGGTGCTGGTCTGGATGCGGCCGCTGGACTCCGTCTCCGGGACCCGCTTCACCTGGTGGACGCCGCTTTCGAATTTCAGCCTCGAGAACACGTCCTCCCCCTCGATCAGCACGCCGCACTCCTTCACGCCGCCCAGCTCCGTCTCGTTGGCGCTGAGCAGCTCCGTCTTCCAGCCCCGGCGCTGGGCGTACATGGTGTACATCCGCAGCAGCTCCCCGGCGAACAGCGCCGCCTCCTCGCCGCCCACGCCGGCCCGAATCTCCAGGATGACGTTTCGCCTGTCGTTGGGGTCCCGGGGCAGCAGCAGGCGCTTCAGCTCCTCCCGAATGCGCTCCGCCTCCTCCTTGGCGGCGGACAGCTCCTCCTGGGCCAGGGACTTCAGCTCCGGATCCCGGAGGAGGGCTTCCGCCTCCTCCTGGCGGCGCTCCGCCGCCTCCAGGGCCCGGGCGGCCTCCACCACCGGCGTCAGCTCCTTCAATTCCCGCTGGATGGCCGCCAGCTTTCCGCCGCCGTAAACGGCGGGGTCCGCCAGCTGGGCCTCCAGGTCCTCCTGCCGGAGGGCCAGCTCTTTCAGTTTCTCCAGCATAGCATTTCTCCCTGGAACAAATATAGTCGCCGGACCCGGAAAAACTACCGGCCGGTGGTCTGCAAAAACTCCTGGGTCTGGCGGAGAAACTCCTCCTGCCAAAAGGTATAGCCCACGGAGCCGCTCCGCAGGGACACCGCCGTCCGGTGGCCCCCGGGGACGTAACGGTCCATCTGCTCAAAGATTTCCTCGTTCTTGTCTTCACAGCCCCGGGTCAGCACGTAGGAGGCGTTCCGAATCTGCTGCCCGTTCTCCTTTAAAAAGCTCCGCACCACGGAGCTGCACCGCCCCGCCCAAACCGGGGACCCCACGATCACCAGCCGGTAATCCGTCAGGGGAAACCGGGCGGTGCACTTCACCGGCGGCACGGTCCGGCGCATGGCGTCCAGCCCGCACCGGAGCCAGCCGCCCCATCCGCTGCGGTCCGTGTTGTCCTGGAGCTCCGCCAGCTCGGCCCCCAGGGCCTTGGCGATCTCCTCCATGGCCGTTCGGGTGTTGCCCGTCCGGGAATAGTACACGCACAGCACATTGTTCCAAGCCACTTGGTCATCTCCTTTGGTTTGTATCTCAGTCGAACAACGCCGTCTTTACCACGGCGAAGGCCTCTCGCAAATAGTAGTTGGCGGTGAGCCACCACCAGGGCAGCTCCGCCGGGACGTCGATGGTCCGGAGCCCCTGCTTTTGGGCGATCATGTGGGCCCGGAAGCAGTGAAAATCGTTGGTCACCACGGCCACCACGGCCGTCTCCGTGTCCAGCCCCCGCTCCTCCAGCAGGGCCTTGGAAAAGCGGAAGTTCTCCGCCGTGTTGGTGGACCGCTCCTCCAGCAGAAGGCGGGCGTTTTCCGCCCCGTCCTCCGTCCACAGCGCCCGGCGCATGGCCTCCGCCTCGGAAATGGCCTCCCCGGCGCCCTGTCCCCCGGAGAGGACCACCGGCACGTCCGGGTGGGTTTCCAGATAATCCTCCGCCGCCCGGATGCGGCTCCACAGCGCCGCCGAGGGGGTCTCGCCGTTGACCCCGGCCCCCAGGACGATCACCGCGTCCACGGGAAGGTTGGAGTTGTCCGTCTCTCCCCGGAAGACAATGGCGGCCTCAATGCCCGTCAGACACACGACGCCAAGGCTCAGCCCCGCGAGAAACACGCGGTAACAGCGCGCCCCCGTCCGGGACCGTTTCCCCCAGCGGCGAAGGCACGTCCCGCCATACCAAACCGCCAGAACTCCCAGGAGGAAATACCCGGTAAAGCGCATTCCGTTGGGAATAAGGACCAGCGCCAGTCCCGCCAGCGCCAGGGCCGCCTGGCCGGCGCGGCAAAGCCATTTTGCCGTCATACCTCCCCGGCCTCCTCGCTGAGCTGTTCCCAGCGCTCATAGAGCGCGTCCAGCTCCCCCTGGGCTTCCTCCCGCTCCGCCGTCAGGGCCGTCAGCTTCTCATAGTCGCAGGCGGCGGCCTCCATGTCCGCCTCCAGGGCGGAAATCCGCTCCTCCGCCTTGGCGATGTCCCGCTCGCAGATGGTCAGCTGCCGCCGGGCGTTCTGCTGGGCCCGGTTGCCCCGGGCGGGGCGCTCGGCCTTTTCCTTGGCGGGCTTGGGGGGCTCGGGTTTCGCCTCCTCCTGGGCCTTCATCTGCCGGTACTGGGCGAAGCCGCAGGGGTAGTCCGTAATGGTCTCATTCGCCAGCTCCCAGATCCGGGTGGCGAAGCGGTTGATGAAATAGCGGTCGTGGCTGACAAACAGCAGCGTCCCGTCGTAGGATTCCACCGCCTCCTCAATCCACTCCCGGGAGGCGATGTCCAGGTGGTTTGTGGGCTCGTCCAAAATCAGGAAGTTGATCTCCCCGTCCATCAGCATGCACAGCCGCAGGCGGCTCTGCTCCCCGCCGGAGAGGACGGACACGGGCTTGAACACGTCCTCTCCCCGGAAGTCATAGGACGCCAGCCGGTTTCGGGCGCTCTGGGCGGAGAGGCCCCGTTTCGAGGCCATCATGTTCTCCACCAGATTCCAGTCCGGGTGGTCGAAGTGGATGATCTGGGGCAGGTAGGCGGGCTTCGCCTGGGGCCCCAGCTTGATGCGCCCGTCGTCGGGGTACAGCTCCCCCATGATCATTTTGATCAGGGTGGACTTCCCCGTCCCGTTGTCACCGATGAGGGCGATGCGCTCGCCCCCCTCCACCTTCAGGGTGATGCTGTCAAACAGATGCTTGTCCCCATAGGATTTGGCCAGGCCCCGGATGCCCAGCACCTCGTCCCCGTGGAACTCGGCGGTGGAGAACCGGGCGTCCATCTTCCTTGCCTTGGTGGGCTTGGCGGTGGTGCGCATCCGCTCAATCCGCCGCTCGATGTTCACCGCCCGGCGGTAGGTCTTGTCCATGCCCATAAAGGCCCAGACCCGGAGCTGCTCCGCCGCCTTCTCCAATTGTTCAATCTTCGCCTGTTCCTTCTGGTACTGCTTCAGCCGCTCCTGATAGCGGCGCTCCTTCTCCACGGCGTAAAAGCTGTAGTTCCCGCTGTAGAACTCCGCCTTTCCGTTTTCAATCTCAATGACCCGGGTGACCACCCGGTCCAGGAAATAGCGGTCGTGGGAGATGGCCACGACGGTGCCCCGGAAGCCCCGGATATACTCCTCCAGCCACTCCGTGGCGTGGAGGTCCAGGTGGTTCGTGGGCTCGTCCAAGAGCAGAATATCCGTGTCCTCCAGAATCAGGCGGCCCAGGTTCACCCGGGTCTTCTCCCCGCCGGAGAGGCTGTCGAAGAGCTGGCCCCGCATATCCTGAGAGATGGAGAGGCCGTTGGCGATTTTATTGACGGCCACGTCGGTGTCATAGCCGCCGAAGACCTCGAACCGCTCGCGGAGGGAACCGTAGCGCCGCAGCAGCGCCGGGTCCGATTCCCCCGCCGCCATGCGGCCCTCCAGGGCCTCCATCTCCCTTGCCAGACTCTCCAGCCGGGCGAAGGCGGAGCGGAGCACATCCTCCACGGTGTATCCCGCCGGGTAGACGGGAATCTGGGAAATCAGCCCCAGCCGCCGCCCCTGGCCGATGGAAACCTGGCCCTCGTCGGGCTCCAGCTCTTGGGTCAATATGCGAAACAGGGTGGTTTTGCCCGCGCCGTTCCGGCCCAGCAGGCCCACCCGCTCCCCCTGGTCAATCTGAAAGGTCAGGCCGTCCAGCACGTTGTGCCCCACCTCAAAGGACTTGACCAGGGAGCTGATCTGTATCTCAATCATAGCGTTCTATCGTTCATTCTCCTGTTTCCCGCAGGCGTTCTACCAGCCACTCAAACTTCATGGCGTGGGAGGCCTTGGCCAGCATCACGGTCCCCGGCTGCTCCATCTGCCGCCGGAGCTCCGGCAGGGCCTCCTCCTTGGTGGGGAAGTAGAGCACGGACCCGCCGCTGAGCGCCACGCCGTCGGCGATTTTCCCCGCCAGGTCCCCGCTGCCGATGGCGAACACCAAATCAATGCCCAGCATGGCGGCCAGAGCCCCCATGTTGTAGTGGGCCCGGCTCCGGATGTCGCCCAGCTCCCCCATGTCCCCCAGGACGGCGATTTTTTTGTCCCGCTCCGTCCGGGCCAGAATCTCCAGCGCCGCCGCCACGGACTGGGGGTTGGCGTTATAGCAGTCGTCCAGAATCAGCCGCCGCTCCGACAGGCGGAGCACCCGCATCCGGCTTCCCACCGGGACATAGGACGCCGCGCCCCGGACGATCTCCTCCCGGCTGAGGCCCAGGGCCTCGCCCGCCGCCGCCGCGATGGCGGCGGCGTAGGCCATGTGCTCTCCCGGCGCGGGGATGTCCAGCTCATAGCGCTCCTTCTCCGTGACGACGGTGCAGCAAATGCCCTCCACGCCGTGGTCGGCGACCTCGGTAATCCGGGCCTGGCACCGCTCCGACTTGCCGCAGCGGACGGTTCGGAAGGGCGCGTCCACGGTGTTCAGCAGGGCGTCGTCCCCGTTCAGGATGGCCAGGCCGTCTTTTTTCAGGTGCGAGAAAATCTCGCACTTGGCTTTCAGGATACCCTCCCGGCTTCCCAGGTGCTCGATGTGGGCGTCTCCGATGTTGGAAATGACGGCGATGTCCGGTTTTACCATCGCGGTGAGATACGCGATCTCCCCAAAGTGGTTCATGCCGGTCTCGATCACCGCCGCCTCGTGCTCCCCCGTCAGGCCCAGCAGGGTCAGGGGAGTCCCGATGTCGTTGTTGTAGTTCTCCGGGGTTTTCCACACCTTGTATTTCGCCCCCAGCACGGCGGCGACCATCTCCTTGGTGGTGGTCTTCCCCACGCTGCCGGTGATCTGAATCACCGGCAGGGAAAACCTGTCCCGGCAGGCGGAGGCCAGGGCCCGGAGGGCCAGGCGGGTGTCCGCCACCTGAATGTAAAATTTGTCCGGCCGGAGGGTCTCCGGCAGGCGGGCGCAGAGGCACCCCGCCGCGCCGCCCTCCAGGGCCGCGTCCACAAAGTCATGCCCGTCGAACCGCTCTCCCACCCAGGGCAGAAACAGACAGCCGGGGGTCAGAGCGCGGCTGTCGGTGCAGACCGCGGTGACGGCGGGGGCGTTCTCTCGGGGGTTCAGCCACACACCGTCCACGGCGGCGGCGATCTGGCGGGCAGTCATGGGCTCCATTCCATCGTCCTCCCCGCGCCCCGTCCGGGGCGCGCTTTCTCCACATAATGATGCGCGGCTTTCCCGCGATTACGTACTCACCGGCGCTTCACGTCCAGGGACAGCCGCACGATCTCCTCGCACAGCTCGCCGTAGCCGATGCCCACGGCGGCGGCCTCCTGGGGCACAAAGCTGGTGGGGGTCATCCCCGGCAGGGAGTTGACCTCCAGACACCAGAGCTTCCCGTCCCGGTCCAGAATCATGTCCGTCCGGGAGTACACCTGAAGGCCCAGGGCCCTGTGGGCCCGGAGCGCCAGCTCCCCGGCGGCGGCGGCCTCCGCCTCCGTCAGGTTCGCGGGGCAGATTTCCGCCGCCCCGCCCCGCTGGTACTTGGCCGCGTAGTCAAAGTCCTTTCCGGCGGGGATGGTCTCCACGGCGGGCAGGGCCCGGTCCCCCAGAACCGCCGCCGTCAGCTCCCGGCCATAGATCCGCTCCTCCCAGATCACCTGGCCGCCGAAGCGGCGGACCTTCACCAAGGCCTCCTCCAGCTCCTCCCGGTTCTCCGGCAGGAAGACCCCCAGGGAGGACCCGCCGGTGGTGCATTTAATCACACAGGGCATGGGCAGCTCCCGGGCCAGCCGCCCCTCCTCTCCCGGGACATACTCCAACACCCGCCAGCCGGGCGTGGGAACGCCCCCGGCGGTCATGATCCGCTTGGCCACCGCCTTGTCCATGGCCATGCCGGAGGCCAGGTAGCCGGCCCCGGTGTAGGGCACCCCCAGCAGCTCCAGGGCCGCCTGGACCCGTCCGTCCTCCCCGTCCTGGCCGTGGAGGCCCAGGAACACGATCTCCGCCATCTGGCACAGCTCCGGCACGTTGGGGCCGAAGACCCGGGGGCTCTGGTCCCTCCGGCTTTTCCGGACGGCCTCCAGGTCCGGGGCGGTGGTCTCAATCCTGGCGTCGGGGCACAGGCCGTCCTCCGCGTCGAAGAGGGTCTCCGGGTCCTCCGGAAGCTCCTCCAGCCCCAGGAACAAATCTACCAAAATGGCCCGGTGGCCCCGCTCCCGCAGGGCGCGGCAGATGCCCGCGCCCGACACCAGGGAGACGGCCCGCTCGGTGGAAAGGCCCCCGGCCAGTACAACGATCTTCATGTGGTTTCCTCCAGCAGTGGTAATACTTTTATGTTATTATAATCCGTTATAGTTTAGCACAAGCGGCTGGGGAATACAACCGGCAAAACGCTTTTTTTCCATTCCGCCCCCAAATCCCGGAGCGGGTCCGGCGATGTCCGGAAAAAGACTTGACATGGACCGTACTCCATGTGATACACTGTGTGGCAAACGTTCCGGACACTCGGAAACCAACGAAAAAGGAGAATGATTACCATGGCCGAAACATCCAAGGTCTATTTCGCGGACTTCCGCTGCCCCAGCTGGCGGGAAAACCTGCCCCAAAAGCTGGCCCGGCTGATGATGACCGCCGGGTTCGGCGAGATCGACATGGAGGACAAATTCGTCGCCGTCAAAATGCACTTCGGCGAGCCGGGGAACCTGGCCTACCTCCGGCCCAACTGGGCCCGGGCCGTGGCGGACCTGATCAAGTCCCAGGGGGGCAAGCCCTTCCTGACGGACTGCAACACCCTGTACGTGGGCGGGCGGAAAAACGCCCTGGACCACCTGGAGTCCGCCTACGTCAACGGCTTCAGCCCCTATTCCGCCGGCTGCCACGTGCTCATCGCCGACGGGCTGAAGGGCACCGACGAAGCGCTGGTCCCCGTGGAGGGCGGCGAATACGTGAAGGAGGCCAAGATCGGCCGGGCCGTCATGGATGCGGACGTGTTCGTCTCCCTCACCCACTTCAAGGGCCACGAGCAGGCGGGCATGGGCGGCGTGCTGAAAAACATCGGCATGGGCTGCGGCTCCCGGGCGGGCAAGATGGAGCAGCACAACTCCGGCAAGCCCTTTGTGAAGGAAAAGAAGTGCATCGGCTGCAAGGCCTGCGCCAAAATCTGCGCCCACGGCGCGCCCCAGTTCGGGCCCGACGGCAAGGCGTCCATCGACACGGACAAGTGCGTGGGCTGCGGCCGCTGCCTGGCGGTCTGCCCCAAGGACGCCATCGACTGCCTCTACGACGAGGCCCCCACCATTCTGAACAAGAAAATCGCCGAGTATACCAAGGCCGTGGTGGACGGGCGGCCCTGCTTCCACGTCTCCCTGGTGCTGGACGTCTCCCCCAACTGCGACTGCCACGGGGAGAACGACGTGCCCATCGCCGCCGACGTGGGCATGTTCGCCTCCTTCGACCCTGTGGCCCTGGACCAGGCCTGCGCCGACGCGGTGGTGTCCCAGCCCCCCATGCCCGGCTCCGTGCTGTTTGACGAGGGCTTCGACTGTAACTGCGGCGACGTTCTCCTGGCCGCCCACCCGGACACCCACTGGCAGTCCTGCCTGGAGCACGCGGAGAAGCTGGGGCTCGGGTCCCGGAAGTATAAGCTGATCAAAATCTGAGCGATTTACCGGACGAGGCGCGGCGGAAAGCCGCGCCTCTTTTTCCGGTTCTATCTGTCCCCTCCTTCTCATACAATGCGGTATCACGACCGAGAGGTGGACAACATGACGACAAGAAATGAAGTGCTGCTGGAGGGACGGGTCCTGGGAGAGCCGGAGTGGTCCCACGAGAACCATGGCACGCAGTTTTACCGCGTATATCTCCAGGTCCCCCGGCTCAGCGGCCAAACGGACCTTCTGCCGGTGCTGCTGCCCGGGGGGCTGGCCGCCCAGGCGGCGGTGGGGCGGCTTCTCCGCGTCCGGGGGCAGCTCCGCTCCTTCAACAACCGCAGCGGCGTGGGCAGCCGCCTGGTGCTGACGGTCTACGCCCAGGACCTCCAGCCGGGACTGGACGAGCCTCAAAACCAGATCGCCCTCTCCGGCGCGCTGTGCAAGCCCCCCATCTTCCGCCGGACCCCCTTGGGGCGGAGCATCTGCGATTTGATGCTTGCCGTCCCCCGGCGGTACGGCCGGGCGGACTACCTGCCGGTCATCGCCTGGGGACAGCTGGCGGTGAAGGCCAGCCGCCTCCATGTGGGAGACTCCCTGGCCCTGGAGGGCCGGGTCCAGAGCCGTACATACCACAAGACCCTGGAGACCGGGGAGACCGAGGAGCGGACGGCCTACGAGGTGTCCATGATGCGCCTGCTGGACCCGGAAGACCCGGCTCCCGACGCCGGCCAGGGTCCGTGACCCGGCGCTCTCCCATTTCCCGGAAAACAGGGCAAAGGCCCCCCCGCCAAGGCGGGGGGCCTTTGCCCCACAATTAGGAAAGAAAAGAAAGCGGTTACAGGAAGCGGATGAGGTTGAAGGCCAGAATCAGGCCGGAGAACACGATGGACACGGTGGAGCACAGCTTGATGAGGATGTTCAGGGACGGACCGGAGGTGTCCTTGAAGGGGTCGCCCACGGTGTCGCCTACCACGGCGGCCTTGTGCTGCTCGGAGCCCTTGCCGCCGTGGTGGCCGGACTCGATGTATTTTTTGGCGTTGTCCCAGGCGCCGCCGGCGTTGGACATGAACACCGCCATGGCGAAGCCGGACACGGACACGCCGCCAAGCAGTCCCACCACGCCGGTGGGCCCCAGAATCAGGCCCGTGACGATGGGCACCACGATGGCCAGCACGGCGGGGGTCACCATCTCATGCAGCGCCCCCTTGGTGCACAGCCCGACGCAGGAGGCGTAGTCCGGCTCGGCCTTGTACTCCATGATGCCGGGAATTTCCTTGAACTGGCGGCGGACCTCCACCACGATGGACTGGGCCGCCTTCTGCACGGCGTTCATGGTCTCGGCGGTGAAGACGAAGGTCAGCATGGCCCCGATGAACAGGCCGACCAGAACGGTGGGGCTGGTGAGGGTGAAGTTCAGGTTTTCCACCGTCCGCTCCTGGACGATGTTGACGTAGCTGACCAGCAGGGCCAGGGCGGTGAGGGAGGCGGAGCCGATGGCGAAGCCCTTGCCCGTGGCGGCGGTGGTGTTGCCCAGGGAATCCAGGGCGTCGGTCCGCTGGCGGACGGTCTCGGGCAGGCCGCTCATCTCGGCGATGCCGCCGGCGTTGTCGGCCACGGGGCCGTAAGCGTCCGTCGCCAGGGTGATGCCCAGGGTGGAGAGCATGCCCACACCGGCGATGCCGATGCCGTAGAGGCCGCGGTTAAAGGCGTCGCTGAACACGCCGGAGGAATTCATAATGTACACGGAGCCGCCGGCGGCGAAGTAGCTCACCAGCACGGCCGCCGCCACGATGACGATGGAGACAAAGGTGGACTTGAGTCCCAGGGAGATGCCGCCGATGATGATGGTGGCGGAGCCGGTCTCTGAGGCCGCCGCCAGCTCTTGGGTGGGCTTGTAGGTGTCGGAGGTGTAATATTCCGTGAAGTAGCCGATGGCGCAGCCGCCGGTCAGGCCGCAGAGGATGGCGATGTACACGCCCCAGCTGCCCAGAATCCAATAGGTCAGGGGGGCCGCCAGCACGGCCGCCAGCACGGCGGCGGTATAGGTGCCGGTGCGCAGGCTCCTCAGCAGGGACTCCTGGGTGGCGTCCTCCTTGGTCTTCACCAGGAAGGAGCCGATGATGGAGCAGAGGATGCCGCAGACCGCCAGGGCCATGGGAAGCAGCATGCCGTTCCAGCCGTAGCCGCCCACGGCGCCCAGGGCGAAGGTGGCCA
>CAJUQQ010000043.1 GCA_910588175.1 uncultured Oscillibacter sp. | reverse complement strand
TCTGCCCCTACGACTCCGCCCCCTACCGGGATAAGTTCACCCTGTTCAAGACCCGAGAGGGCTTTGACAAGAGCGTGAACAACCAGGGCTTCCTGCCCTTGGGCGGGAGCAAGGTCCTGGTCCGGCTGGAGGGGAAGGTCTTTGAGGCGGATTTGAACGGCAAAAACGATCTGCCCGCGGACATCGAGGTGTTCATCCTCACGGTGCTGAACAAGTACACGTATCTGCTGTAAGCGTAATCTCAAACGGAGGTCGGGAAAAGTCCCGGCCTCCGCCTTTTTCCGTCTTTTTTGTCTTCTGGAAATATGACTGGAATTTACAGCCCGTCCGTGGTATACTGTGTTCTGCGTAAAAAAATCCCTATGTTAGGAGTGTGAGTTTTTTGACCCTGTTTTCCTCCGTCCTCCTGGGCGCCGTCCAGGGAGTGACCGAGTTCCTGCCGGTGTCCAGCTCCGGCCATCTGGCCATTGCGGAGCACCTGCTGAACGTCTCCGGCGCGTCGTCGGTGCCGCCTTTTTTTGACGTGCTGCTCCACCTGGGCACCCTGTTCGCCGTATTCGCCGCTTATTGGGAGGACATCCGAGACATGATTCTGGAGTTCTTCTATGGCGTGAGCGACTTGGTTCACAGGACCACCCCCAGCCGCGTCCCCCCCGCCCGGCGGATGATTCTGCTGATCATTGTGGGCACCCTGCCCCTCTTCGCCGTGCTGCCTATCAAGGACACCATCGAGACCCTGGGGGACAACATGTACTTTGTGGCCTTCGCCCTGCTTGTCACGGGCTGCCTGCTCTTTGCCAGTGATCATGTGCGCCGGGGACGGAAGACGGAGCGCTCCGCCTCCATGCTGGACGCCCTGCTGGTGGGCGTGGGGCAGGCCGTGGCCACCTGCCCGGGGATTTCCCGGTCCGGCACCACCATCACCGCCGGGTGCTTCGTGGGCTTTGACCGGAAATTCGCCGTCCGCTACTCCTTCCTCATGTCCATCCCCGCCATCCTGGGGGCCAACATCCTGAGCCTCAAAGACGCGCTGGAGGGAGAGGTCCTCTGGACGGAGGTGCCCGTTTACCTGATCGGCGTGGCGGTTTCCGCCCTGGTGGGCTACGCCTGCATCCGCCTGATCAAGCTGGTGGCGGACAAGGGAAAGTTCGGCTTCTTCGCCTACTACTGCTGGCTGGCGGGCATCGTCACCCTGGCCCTGATTTTCACCCAAAAGTAACCCAAAACGGAGGTACATAACCGTGGCGTCCACATCACAAAAGAAATCCCCGGCGGCCAAAAGATCCGGCAGCCGGTCCGCGAAAAAGCCCCCTCAGAAACAGCCCGTCCGCCGGGAGGTCACCGGCGGCGTGCTGCTGGTGCTGGCGCTGTGCGTCTTTGTGGGATACTTTGGCGTCAACGCCTTGTTCCTGGACTTTTTCGCCAAGCTCCTAAAAGGCCTGTTCGGCTATGGCTACTGGCTGGCGGGACCCTCCCTGGTGCTGGCGGGGCTCATCCTGCTGTTCCACCGGGGCCGCCCCGTCCAGCTTCGGACCACCTGCGCCCTGCTGCTGCCCCTGCTGTTCGGCGCGCTGACGCACCTGGTCTTCTGCAAGAAGGTCTACGAGCCTTCTTTTTTCAACATGCTGGGGGCCATCTGGGCCGACGGCGTTGCCCTGGAGTCCGGCGGAGCCGTCTCCGGTGTGCTGGCCAACGGGTCCGCCGCCGTGTTTTCCCCTCTGGCGTCGGTGATTTTGTTCACGGTGCTGTTTGGGTCTTTGCTGTTCGTTTCCCTCCGGCTGACGCTGGCGGCCTTCGACGGCTGGCGGAGGACCCGGCTGCCCTATGAGGAGCCGCCCGAACCCCGGGCCATTCCCCCGGAGCCGCCCCGCCGCCGGCCGGCGGCGCCCAAGCCCCAGATCGACATCCCTCTGGACGGGGAGGAGCGGCCCGCGAAGCCCGAGCGGTCCGGAAAGTTCACCGGTTTCTTCCGGCACAAGGCCGACGCTCAGCCCACGCCGGATCAGGTGCTCCGGGCCCTCCAGGCGCAGCCTGTGCCGGAGGCCGTCCCGGAGCCTGTCGAAAAGCCTCGCGCCGCCATACCCGTGCCGTCTCCCGCGCCGGTGCCGGAGCCCGTTCCCGCCGCCTCCGCCGCCGTGACGCCGGAGCCCCTGCGCCCCCCGGCGGAGCCGGTCCGCCTGGAAACGGTCCGTCCGGAGCCGGTACACCCGGAAACGGCCTGTCCGGAACCCGTCCCGGAGCCTGTTTCGCCGGAGAAGTCCCTTCCCACGGCGGAGGCCTTCACCCGCAGCGGCAAGGCCGAGACAGCCAAAGAGGTGGCGGCTCAAACCGCCGCCGTGGCCGCGGAGATCGAGGAAAAGCTGGCGGCGGAGGAGGGAGAGTACCCCTATCCGCCGGTGGACCTTCTGCGGGCGAACCAGGGAGAGAACCACGTGGAGGCCGGGGCGGAGCTGCGGAACAACTCCCGCCGTCTGGCGGAGACCCTGAACAGCTTCGGCGTGGACGCCGCCCCGGGGGACGTGATTCACGGGCCCTCCGTCACCCGGTACGAGTTCGTCCTGGAGCAGGGGGTGAAGCTCTCCAAGATCACCAACCTGGCGGACGACATCGCCCTGGCCCTGGGGGCCACCGGCGTGCGCATCGCCCCCATCCCCGACAAAATCTCCGTGGTGGGCATCGAGGTGCCCAACAAGCAGGTCACCCCGGTGCTGATCCGGGACGTGATTGAGTCCCGGGACTTCGCCTCCCACAAGTCCAACGTGGCCTTTGCCCTGGGCCGGGACATCGGCGGGCGGAACGTCATCGGGGATATCGGCACCCTGCCCCATGTGCTCATCGCCGGCACCACCGGCTCCGGCAAGTCCGTGTGTACCAACTCGCTGATCATCAGCCTCCTCTACAAGTCCACGCCGGAGGACGTGCGCTTCATCATGGTGGACCCCAAGATGGTGGAGCTGGCCCCCTACAATGGCATCCCTCACCTGCTGATTCCCGTGGTGACGGACCCGAAGAAGGCTGCCGGAGCCCTTCAATGGGCGGTATTTGAGATGATGAAGCGGTACAAGACCTTCTCCGAGCACGGGGTGAAAAAGCTGGAGGAGTTCAACCGCCTGGCCAGGACCAAGGAAGACCTGGAGCCCATGCCCAGCGTGGTGGTGGTCCTGGACGAGCTGGCGGACCTGATGCTGGTGGCCGCCAAAGAGGTGGAGGAATCCATCTGCCGGGTGGCCCAGATGGGCCGTGCCGCCGGGATGCATCTGGTGATCGCCACCCAGCGGCCCTCCGCCGACGTGATCACCGGCCTCATGAAGGCCAACATCCCCAGCCGCATCGCCTTCGCCGTGGCCTCTTCCATGGAGTCCCGCATCATCCTGGACAGCAGCGGCGCGGAAAAATTGGTGGGCCGGGGCGACATGCTCTACGCCCCTCTGGGAGCCGGGAAGCCCACCCGGGTCCAGGGCTGCTTCATCACCCCGGAGGAGATTGACCGGGTGGTGTCCTTCGTCAAGCAGACCGGCGAGGCCCAGTACGACGACGACGTGATTGCCAAAATCGAGGAGTCCGTTCAGGAGAAGGGGACCAAGGCCGGGAAGCCCTCCGCCGAACCCCAGGAGAGCGAGGAGGACGAGCTTCTCCCCGCCGCCGTGGAGGTTATTCTGGAGACGGGGCAGGCGTCCACCTCCATGCTCCAGCGGCGCTTAAAGCTGGGGTACTCCCGGGCCGCCCGCCTGGTGGACCAGCTGGAGGAGCGGGGGTACGTGGGGCCCTTCGAGGGGTCCAAGCCCCGGCAACTGCTGATTACCAAGGAGAAATGGCAGGAGTTGAAGATGGGCGGCGGAGCCGCGCCGGAGGAGCCGCCGGAAGAGGCGTGACGTTTTTTCGGCCGGGTGGACGGGAGGACCGCCCTTCCCGGTCCAGCCGGTCCCGGAGCGGTCCGGCTGGGATTCTCCTCTTGACAGGAGTGGGGGAAACCTCTATAATCATAGGCGACAACTGAATAGCATGAATGTCTTCAAGGCAGGGTGCGATTCCCGATCGGCGGTAAAGTCCGCGAGCGTGTAGATGCTGATTTGGTGAAAGTCCAAAACCGACAGTATAGTCTGGATTAAAGAAGGTGTATGGAATTTGTTGGGGGGATACTCTGACAATCCGCACGGTTCTTTTTGATCTGGCAGATGCCTTGTTGACAGGTTTCATACTCCTTAAAATCAAAACACCGAAAGGCATTCGCTGCTTTTCGGTGTTTATTTTCAAGGAGGTATGTTCCATGAACCGCAAAATGAACGGTAAAACCAAGCGTCTCACAACCATCGGTATGCTCTGCGCCCTTGCCTATGGGGCCGCCGCCGTAGGGCGCGTTCCGCTGGTGCTGTTTTTGAAGTACGACCCAAAAGACAGCGTCATAGCCATCGGCGGATGGCTTTACGGACCGGCCGCCTCATGGTTCATCGCGCTGGCCGTTTCGTTTGCCGAGATGTGTACCATCAGTGAAACCGGTATTCTGGGCATGATCATGAACATCGTTTCCAGCTGTTCGTTCGCCTGCACGGCGGCGTTTGTCTACCAGAAAAGGAGAACGCCGGCCGGCGCGGCGATGGGGGTGCTCTGCGGTTGGCTGTGCATGGTTCCCGTCATGCTGCTTTGGAATTACTGGATCGCCCCCATTTACATGGGGTACCCGAGGGAAGCTGTGGCGGCGTTGCTGCTTCCGGCGTTTCTGCCCTTTAACCTGATAAAAGGCGGCTTAAACGCGGCGATTGCATTGGTTCTATATAAGCCCGTTGTCACGGCGCTGAAACGGGCGCGGCTCATCGAAACGGAGCGGACCGGCCAATAGCCGGAAACCGGCGCCTCCCGCAAAGCGGGGACGCCGGTCTAGTTCAGGGTATCCGCCGCTTCCGCGAACAGCTCTGCCATCCGCTCTGCGGCGGCGGGACAGCTTTTCAGCTCCGGGTCCCGCTCCAGCAGGGCGTCCGCCGCCGCCTGGGCCTCCCGCAGAAGTTGGGCGTCACAGCCGATGTCCGCCACCCGCAGTCCCGGCAGTCCGTGCTGCCGCTGGCCGAAGAAGTCCCCCGGTCCCCGGAGGCGCAGGTCCTCCTCGGCGATTTTAAAGCCGTCGGAGGTCTGCGTCATGACCTTCAGCCGCCGGAGGGTCTCCTCGTTTTGATTGTCGGAGATGAGGACGCAGTAGGACTGCCACGCCCCCCGGCCCACCCGGCCCCGGAGCTGGTGGAGCTGGCTGAGGCCGAAGCGCTCCGCGTTTTCCACCACCATAACGGCGGCGTTGGGCACGTCCACCCCCACCTCAATGACGGTGGTGGACACCAGAATGTCGGTTTCATGGGCGGCGAAGGCGGACATCACCGCCTCTTTCTCCTTGGGCTTCATCTTTCCGTGGACATAGGCCACCCGGAGGTCCGGGAAGACCTCCCGCTGGAGCTGGGCGGCGTACTCCGTCACGGCCTTGCGGTCGTTCTCCTCGCCGCCGGCGACCTGGGGGCAGACGATGTAGACCTGCCGCCCCTCTCCCACCAGCTTTCGAAGAAACTGATAAATCCGGGGATGATAGCGGCTGTCCACAAAGGAGGTCTGGACGGGCCGCCGGCCCGGGGGGAGTTGGTCGATAACGGACACGTCCAGATCGCCGTACAAAATCAGGGCCAGCGTCCGGGGAATGGGCGTGGCGGACATGACCAGGGTATGGGGGTGGTCCCCCTTTCCCGCCAGCGCCGCCCGCTGTCCGACGCCGAAGCGGTGCTGTTCGTCCGTCACCACCAGGCCCAGACGCCGGTACTCCACGCCGCCGGTGATGAGGGCGTGGGTGCCCACGATAAAATCGATTTCCCCCGCCCCGAGGCCCGCCGCCAGGGTCCGTTTTTCCTTGGCGGTGTTGGAACCGGTGAGAAGGGCGCAGCGGATTCCCAGGGGCTCCATCAAAGGGGCCAGCCCCTCGTAGTGCTGGCGGGCCAGAATCTCCGTGGGGGCCATCAGCGCGGCCTGACGGCCGTTTTTCACCGAGAAATATACGCAGGCGGCGGCCACCATGGTTTTGCCGCTGCCCACATCCCCCTGGCACAGGCGGTTCATGGCCCTGCCGGAGGCCATGTCCGCCAGGGACTCCCCCACACAGCGGCGCTGGGCCTCCGTCAAGGCGAAGGGTAGGGCTTGATAGAACGCCTCCATGTCCACCGGGCGGAAAGGCTCCACCGCCGCCGTTTCCCGCCTCCGGCGGAGCCGCCGGAGCCCCAGAGTGAAAAGGAACAGCTCCTCAAAGGCCAGCCGCCGCCGGGCCAGCTCCAGGGCCTCCGGCCCCTCGGGAAAGTGGATGTTTTCATAGGCGTAGCCGGCGCGGCAGAGCTGGTGCCGCCGCCGGACCTCGTCGGGCAGAACGTCCGGCAGAATGTCCGCGCAGGCGTCCAGTCCTTGGCGGATGGACCGGGAGAGAATCAGCTGGCTGACCCCGGCGGTGAGGGGATAGACGGGAACGATGCGGCCCGTGGCCTCCCGGCGGCCCTCGGGCTCCACGATGGGGTTCGCCATCCGGCGGCGGAGGAGATTTCCCTCCGCCTTGCCGCAGAAGACATAGGTCTCCCCGGTCCGGAGACTGTTTTTCAGCCAGGACTGGTTGAAGAAGGTCACGTCCAGGGCCCCGGTCTCGTCCACCGCCCGGACCTTTACCAAATCCAGGCCTTTGCGGATGTGGGAGACCACGGGAGGCGCGGCCACCATGGCGGCGACGCAGGCGGTCTCGCCGGGGACCAGGTCCGCGACGCGGCGGGTCTCGGTCCGGTCCTCATAGCGCCGGGGAAACCAGGAGATCAGGTCCCGGAGACTGCGGATGCCCAATTTATCCAGAGCCTTGGCCCGCTGTTCGCCGATACCCTTGATATAGCGCACGTCTGTTTTCAGGTCCGCCATGGCCGCTTCTCCTCTCCGGCTGTTGTTCTTCTCTGATTATACTGGGAGGCCGGGCAAAAAACAAGGGGCTTTCGGGAACAGGCGTTCCCGAAAGCCCAAAGCCCCTTGGGGACCTCAGCTTACCAGCTTGGTGTTGACGTACTCGAGAAAGCGGAACTTCAGGCCGTTCTCCTCCATAGGGTCTCCGGTGGAGGCCACCTCCCAGTTGGGCAGTTTGTCCAGGTTGGGGAAGAAGGTGTCCGACTCCTCCACCCGGGTCTCCACCCGGGTGAGGTACACCCGGCGGCAGCGGGAGAGCAGGGCGGCGTAAATGCTTCCTCCGCCGATGATCCACAGGTTTTCGGCCTCCGGTCCCCCGGCCCGGGCCAGGGCCTTCTCCGGGGAGGAGACGACCTCCGTCCCCTCCGGCAGGAGGGAGGGGTTCCGGGTGACAATGATGTTTCTCCTCTGGGGCAGGGGCGTGCCGCCGGTGAAAAATTCCAGCCGCTCGGGGCCCATGATGACGGTGCCGTTTTGGGTCAGGGAGTGAAAGCGGTCCAGGTCCGCGGGCAGGGAGAAGAGCAGGCCGCCGTTCCGGCCGAAGGCCCAGCGCTGGTCTGCGACTACGTAAGCGTTCATACATTCACCTCATACAGGATCGGGGAGCAGGCCCCGAACGGGCGTGTCCGCATCAATATGCCAAACTATCTTACACATAACTATAGCAGATTTCAAGAAACCCGTTTGCCCAAATTTTCCGCGCTTCAGGGCCGGGTTTTTGCCGCTTCCGCCAAAGATGCGGGAAATCTTTTCCCAGGTTTGTTGGATATTCGGATTGCGAGAGGGCAAAAAGTGCGTTAGGATAGAGGACACAAACCGGGAGAGGGGGGAGAGCGCCATGACCGCCGGGGAAAACGCCAGCAAGCGTGGATATCTGAACGAGGACTTCCGCCTGTTTCACCTGAAGGACAGCCGGGCCCAAAAGCTGGACTATCACTACCACGAATTCGACAAGATCATCCTTCTTCTGGGGGGAAAGGTGGCCTATCTGGTGGAGGGCGTCACCTATTTCCTCCAGCCCTGGGACATTTTGCTGGTACAGCACAACCTGATTCACCGGCCTGTCATCGACCCCTCGGAGCCCTACGAGCGGGTGGTGATCTGGCTGGGGCGGGATTGGCTGGCCTCCCGCAGCGACCCGGGGGAGTCTCTGGACGCCTGCTTTGACGCCGCCCGCCGCCGGGGCTTCCACCTCCTGCGGACGGACGCGGAGCGGCGGATTCAGTACATGGGGGCCATCCAGCGGTTGGAGGAGGCCCTGCGCTCCACGGAGTTCGGCGCGCCCCGTCTGGCGGACACCCTCTGCCAGCAGCTTTTGATCGGCGTGAACCGGGACATCCTCCGGGACCGCACGGCGCAGGAGGAGACGGACAGCTACCGGGTAGACCCCAAAATCGAGGAGATTCTCCGCTACATCGCCGCCAATCTGGACGCGGACCTGACCGTCAGCGCTCTGGCGGGGCGGTTCTACCTCAGCCGGTACTACCTGATGCACCGGTTCAAGGCCGTCACCGGCTACACCATCCACCAGTATATCAGCCAGAAGCGGCTTCTCCGGGCGGGGGAGCTGATCCGGGCGGGAGCGCCGGTGATGAAGGCGGCGGAGCAGGTGGGCTTTTCTGAATACTCCACCTTCCTCCGGGCCTTCCGGAACACCTTTCACATGAATCCCCGGGAATTTCGATAGCGTCAGCAAGGAGAACCTATGGAACCCAAACCGATTCAAATTGACTTTACAAACCGGGACCTCCGGCGGCTGGTGGTCCCCCTGGTCATCGAGCAGCTGTTGGCCATCACCGTGGGCCTGCTGGACTCCGTCATGGTTTCCCAGGTGGGGGAGGCGGCCATCTCCGCCGTATCCCTGGTGGACACGGTGAACGTGCTGCTGGTGGGAGCCTTCGCCGCCCTGGCCACCGGCGGCGCGGCCATTGCCGGGCAATACCTGGGCCGCGGGGAGCGGGACAAGGCCGGGCACGCCGGGGAACAGCTGTTGCTTTTCATGACGGAGGTGTCTCTCCTCATCATGCTGCTGTTCTACCTGGGGAAGGGCTTTGTGCTGAATGTGGTTTTCGGCCAGGTGGAGCCGGACGTGGCGGCCTACGCCAACACCTACTACCTGATCGTGGAGTCCTCCACCCCCTTCCTGGCGGTCTACAGCGCCGGGGCGGCCCTCTTCCGGGTGATGGGGAATTCCAAGATCTCCATGTGGGTCTCTCTGGTGATGAACGTCATCAACGCCGCAGGAAACGCCCTTTTGATTTTCGGCTTCCACATGGGGGTGGAGGGCGTGGCCATTCCCACGGTGGTGTCCCGGGTCTTCGCGGCGGGGGCCATGATGGCGCTGCTCCGGCGGCCCGGACTGGCCATGCAGGTGGAAAAGCTGAGCCTCCGGCATGACCGCTATATTGTGAAAAACATTCTCCGCTTCGGCGTGACCAACGGGCTGGAGAGCAGCATGTTCCAGCTGGGCAAGATTCTCCTCCTCTCCACGGTCTCCGTCCTGGGCACCGCTTCCGTGGCCGCCAACGCCATCGGCAACACCTTCGCCACCTTCCAATGCGTGGCGGGAAACGCCCTGGGCCTGGGCATTGTGACGGTGGTATCCCAGTGCGTGGGAGCCGGGGACTACGGCAAGGCCCGGTTCTACACCAAGAAGCTGCTGAAAACGGCCTATGTCTGCATGGACCTCTGCATCCTGCTGGTGTACGTGTCCATGCCGCTGGTACTCCGTCTGTACAACGTCTCGCCGGAGGCGGAGCACTACGCCCGGCAGATTGTCTGGATGCACGGCTTCATGGGCATGCTGTTCTGGCCCCTGGCCTTCACCCTGCCCCAGGCCCTCCGGGCCGCCGGGGACACCCGGTTTACCATGGTGGTTTCCACCGTCTCCATGTGGACCATGCGGGTGGGCTTCGGCGTTCTGCTGGGGCGGTACCTGGGCTTCGGCGTGGTGGGCATCTGGATGGCCATGTTTGTGGACTGGTTTCTCCGCATCGCCTTCTTCCTGCCCCGGTTCCACGGCCACAAGTGGGAGACCATGGCGCTGTAAGCTGAACAGGCCGCCCTTTCCAGGGGCGGCCTGAGACTGTCGAAAAAACGGATTGCTTTCAGTTTTCGGAAAGGAAGATAGTATGAAAGAAACCCATCAGGGGTGTCTTTCATGTTCAATCAATAAGTTTACAAAACTTTTTTGAAGTTTTGTAAACTTGCGCAGGCTGTCGAAAACACGTTTTCGACAGCCTGAGGCCGCCCTTTCCAGGGGCGGCCTGTTTCTATGTCAGAGCTTTTTGCCGTCCGTGGCCGGAAGGTCCAGCAGCCGTCCGTCCTCTCCAAAGCGGGAACCGTGGCAGGGACAGTCCCAGCTGTGCTCCTGGGGGTTATACTTCAAAGCGCAGCCCATGTGAGGACAGCGGGGGACCGTGGGGGTCAGCAGGCCCAGAGCGGATTCCCAGGCGTTGACCGCCAGCTGGGGGCGCAGCAGACGCCGGGAGGGGTTGAACAGCTCCGCGTAGGGATTCTCCTTCCCCTGGACCAGGTCCGCCAGCAGCAGCGCCGCCGCCATAGAGGAGGTCATCCCCCATTTGTTGAACCCCGTCATTGCATACAGCCCCTCCGTTCCCCTGGAGTAGCGTCCGGCATAGGGCGCGCCGTCTAAGGTCATACAGTCTTGGGCCGCCCAGCGGGCGGCAACCGTTGCCTGGGGATAGTGCCGCTTCGCGAAGTCTTCCAGCTCCCGCCAGCCGCCTCCCGGTTTCCCGGTCCGGTGCCCGCCGCCGCCCAGAAGAAGCAGACTCCCGTAATTCCGGAAGGACAGCCCTGTGTTCCCCTCGTCCACGTACATTCCCTTCACGTCCGGGGCGTTCGCCAGCGCCAGAACGTAGGACCGGTGCTGGTAAAGCTTGAGGAAATAGGCCCCGTGCTTGTTGAGCAGCGGGAAGTGGGTTGTCACGATGATGTGCTCCGCCCGCACGGTCCCCCGGTTCGTCACCACCTGGCCCGGGGCCAGCTCCAGCGCCTTGGTATGCTCATAAATCCGAAGGCCCTTTGAGAGGGCGGCGGCGAACTTCAGAGGGTGGAATTGGGCCTGCTTCGGGAACTTCACCGCCCCCGCCGTGGGCATGGGCAGGGCCGGCGTCCTGGCGAATTCCGCCGGGAAGCCCAGGCGCTCCAGCGCCTCCAGCTCCCGGTCCAGCTTGCGCCGGCTTTCCAGGGCGTAGACATAGGCGTCTCGCTCCTCAAAATCGCAGTCCATGTCCCGGCAGAGTTCCCGGAAGCGTTTCAGGGCCGCCCGGCCGGCCTCCAGATACAGCCGGGTCCGCTCCAGGCCGAACTCCCGGAGCAGCCGGGCGTAAATCAACCCGTGCTGAAACGTCAGTTTGGCGGTGGTGTTTTCCGTCACGCCGCCGCAGAGCCGGTCCGCCTCCACCAGGGCGCAGTTCACCCCCGCCCGGTCCAGCCAATAGGCGCACAGCAGCCCCGCCATGCCGCCCCCCACCACCAGCGCGTCCGTTTTTAAATTTCCCTCCAGCTGGGGAAACGATGGCAGGTCCGCCGTTTGGCTCCAAATAGAATCCATAGAATCACCTCGCCATTAGCTTGGCCGGGACAGCGGGGACTATGCCTGCTTCCGCCGGAAACCCGGTCAGCATTGCCGAAATTTTCGTATGCTTCACACCTTTAAATTGTTAAAATATCCGAAATAAATTTTAGGGCTTGACAAATCCGCCCCCAGGGGCGTATTCTGTGCCCAAGTTCAAAAGCGCAAACCGATGACGCGGACGAGTAGGCAGGGCCTTGGTTCTCAAAGAGAGCCGCCGGTGGTGGGATGGCGGCAGGAGCAAGCCTGGTGAATGGACCGCGGAGGGCGGGCTGAACGGGATTTCCCCAAGTATGCCTCGACGGGCTTTTCCCCCGTTACCAAGGAAAGGCGCGTGTTGGCGCGCCGCCGAGGGGGCGGTTTTCTCATACCGCCAATTTGGGTGGCACCGCAGAAGTTTCAAGACTTTTGTCCCAAAGGTACCTGTCATGGGTCCTTTCGTGGACGGAGGTCTTTTTTTGACGCTCCGCCTCCGGAATGACCGGCGTTTAGAAAGGAGCAAGCGTCATGACCGTTGAAAAAATCCCCTACAAGATCGAACTTTCCGAGGGGGAAATGCCGAAAGTCTGGTACAACGTCCGGGCCGACATGAAGACAAAGCCCGCCCCCCTGCGGAACCCCGGCACCGGGGAGGCCATGGGGTTTGAAGACCTGCGGGGCGTCTTCTGTGACGAGCTCATCCGCCAGGAGCTCGATAACGACACCCGGGAAATTCCCATTCCCCAGGAGATTCGGGACTTCTACAGGATGTACCGCCCCTCGCCCCTGGTCCGGGCCTACTGCCTGGAGGAGAAGCTCCGGACCCCGGCGAACATCTACTATAAATTTGAGGGAAACAACACCTCCGGCTCCCACAAGCTGAACTCCGCCATCGCCCAGGCGTACTACGCCAAACAACAGGGGCTCACCGGCGTCACCACCGAGACCGGAGCGGGCCAGTGGGGCACCGCCCTCTCCATGGCCTGCGCCTATCTGGGACTGGACTGCAAGGTCTACATGGTGAAGGTCAGCTATGAGCAGAAGCCCTTCCGCCGGGAGGTCATGCGGACCTACGGGGCGGCGGTGACCCCCTCTCCGTCCATGGAGACGGAGACCGGCAGGAAAATTCTCCAGGAGCACCCCGGCACTACCGGCTCCTTGGGCTGTGCCATCAGCGAGGCGGTGGAGGCCGCGGCGAAAACCCCCGGCTGCCGCTATGTGCTGGGAAGCGTTTTAAACCAAGTGCTGCTCCACCAGTCCGTTATCGGCTTGGAGACCAAGGCGGCGTTGGACAAATACGGTGTGGTCCCCGATATCATCATCGGCTGCGCCGGGGGCGGCAGCAACCTGGGGGGCCTCATCTCCCCCTTTATGGGAGAGAAGCTCCGGGGGGAAAAGGACTACCGTATCCTCGCCGTGGAGCCCGCCTCCTGCCCCAGCTTTACCCGGGGGAAATTCGCCTATGACTTCTGCGACACCGGCATGGTCTGTCCCCTGGCGAAGATGTACACCCTGGGCAGCGGCTTCATCCCCTCCGCCAACCACGCCGGGGGCCTCCGGTACCACGGCATGAGCCCGGTCCTCTCCCAGCTCTACCACGACGGGTACATGGAGGCTGTGGCCGTGGAGCAGACGAAGGTCTTTGAGGCGGCGGAGATTTTTGCCCGGGTGGAGGGCATCCTCCCGGCGCCGGAGTCCAGCCACGCTATCCGGGCGGCCATAGACGAGGCGCTGAAATGCAGGGAGACCGGGGAGAAGAAGACCATTGTCTTCGGCCTCACCGGCACCGGGTACTTCGACATGGTGGCCTATGAGAAGTTCCACAACGGGGAGATGACGGACTACATCCCCACGGACGCCGAGCTGGAAGCCAGTTTCGCGAAACTGCCCCAGGTGCCGGGTCTGGACTGAGGGATACGCAAGAGGCCGTCCCGTTCGGGACGGCCTCAGGCTGTCGAAAAAGTGTTTTCGCCAGCCTGAGCAAGTTTTCGGACCTTTAAAAAGTTCTGAAAACTTCCGATTGAAAACGAAAGGAACCCTTCCTGGGTTCCTCTCGTAACTCTCTTCCTTCCCGTTGATGGAGTTTATACTGTTTTCGACACTCTGAGGCCGCCCCGTTCGGGACGGCCTCTTACTTTGACAAGTCTTTGCCTGTTCAGTTAATGGGGAACTCCGGCATGCCCGCCGCACCGGCGGCGATGCTGTACTCGGGGAAGCACACCACGACCGTGCCGTCCTCCCGGACATAGAAGCCGGTGGTCTCGTCCACGGTGGTAAAGCCGCCCATCTCCGGTGTGAAAAAGAAGGTAAAGCCCTCCTCGTCCACACTTGCGTCGATCTGCTTCTGGATGGAGGCGTTGCAGGTCTCCACCCAAGTATCTCCCAGGTAGTCCCGGAGGGTCAGGTCCCGGTTTTCGGCCAGGTCCAGGTTGTAGTAATACCGCTCCTCTATGGAGGCCACCCAGCCTTCGGCCAGGGTTACCACGAAGGAGACCCGGGTGTCCGTCTGGCTCTTGATGTCGTAATCCACGATGACATCCATCTCCCGGCCGGCCCACTCCTCCTCGGTGCCGCCGGTGGCGAAGAAGGCCTCCCGGTAGTCGTCCCAGTCCTTCTGGGCCTTGGCCAAGTGCTGGTCCACCTTCTCCTGGACGATGGCGTTGACCCTCTGGGCCAGATCGCTCTCCGCCTCCACCTGGGGGACGGTCACGTCGTAGTGGATGCCGTCTTCGGTCTTGTCATAGTCGGCAAAGGTCAACACCTGGAACAGCCCGCCCAAAACCGGCACATTGGCGGCGGCCTTGGCGATGGTGGGGGACAGGTTCAGCCCCGCCAGCACCACGCAGAAGCAGGCGGCGGCGGACGCCCAGCGCCGGAACGTCCGGCCCCGGCGGGCCCGGTACCGGGCCTTTCCCTCTTCAATCCCCGCCTGTACCCGCTCCGACAGCCCGGCGGGAATGGGGGTGTTCTCATAAGCCTCTTTGGCGTTCTTGAATTCGTTCATCAGATCTCCGCTCCTTCCATAGCGACGCGCAGCTTTTTCAGCCCCGCGTACAGGCGGCTTTTCACCGTGTTGATATTCTGACCGGTGATTTCGCCGATTTCCTTCAGGGTCAGCTCCTCATAGAACCGCAGCCGGATGACGGTCCCCACCTCGGCGGGCAGGGCGTCCACCCGCCGGGCCAGGGAATCGTCGGCGGGCTCCGGGTCCTCTTGGCCCAGCTCCGGGCCCTCCTCCGGGAAGGGGACCACCCGGCCCCGCTGGCGAAGGGTGTCGCTGCAGGCGTTCATCAAGATGCGGGTGAACCAGGTTTTGACGGCCTCCGGGTCCCGGAGACTGTCCTGCCGCTCCAGAGCCCGGCACACGGCGGTCTGCACCGCGTCCAGCGCCTCCTCCCGGTTGTGGAGGACGCTGTAGGCCAGACGGTAGGACCGGGTCTGGGTCTCGATGAGGAACGAGGTCAGGATTTCTTCCTTCGTCACATCGATGCTCCTTTCTGAAAGGGTTCCCGCCGCCCTGTCCGGCGCCTGGGCTTTGGCGGCGTCTGTAATATAGACGGAGAAGGGGGGCGAAAAGTTTGAGAGGGCGGGAAATTATTTCTCGCCGGGCCCGGGAAGGTCTCTTGCGGGCCCGGCCGGACGGCTTTATAATGGAGAAAATCACCTTGAAAGGAGACCGGGAGGATGAAAAACCGAATCTGGACGTTCATGCTGGCCCTGACCCTGCTGTCCGCCTGTGGAGGGGAAGGTCATCCTCCGCCGGAAGCGCCGGAGCCGCCGCCCATGGTCCGGCAGGAGTTGCTGTTTTTGCAGCAGGGCTTCCGCCAGCACGGCGTGGAGGGAACCTACACGGTCTACTTCGCCCCCGCCGGTGAGGAGCGGGAGCTTCTGCTGGAGGACCCGGAGGGGCTGTTCTGGAGGGAATCCTACACCTGTACATGGGACGAGGAGCGGGATTGGTACACCTTTTCCAACCTCTTTGAACCCGTACTGACTCAAAATCCGGACTGGAACCGGACAGGGGAGGCGGACGGAGAGACCGCCGCCTTTCAGGCCGCCGCCGTTTATACGGCGGAACTGTCGGCGGACATGGACCTGGACACGCCCCTGCGGTTCGACGTGCCGCCGGGGCCGGTGGTTTACGACCGCCAATGGGGCGGTGGGAAGGAGGCCCCGGACCGTCTGCACTGGCAGCTCTACCTCTACCAGGACCCCCGGCTGGGCTTCCGGGCTGAAATCGAGTACCCCCAATACGGAAGCTGGCTGAAGGACTTTACCCACCGGGAAAAGGTCAACGGCCGCATCCGGGAGGCGTTCTTTTACGGCTATCACGAGGAAGCCCTCCGCCCGGAGCGGGAAATGCGGGGGGAAATCATCCGCAATGGTGTGGTGACCCGGGCGGACCGGGGGCTCCTCTCCCTTCGGATTTATGCGAGCAGCTGCTTTATGACCGCCGCCCATCCAAACGACTGGTACGCCGGATTGACCATGGATCTGGAGACCGGGGAGGCCCTGACCCTCCGGGACGTTCTGGGCCCGGGGCGGACGGTGGAGGAGCTTCTGGAAAGCGGCGCCTTCCGCTGCGAACAGGTCTGGGACGAGAGCCTTGACCGGGAGGGGGCGGAGCGCCTTCAAATTGAAGAGGCCGGTCCCTATATCCGCCTGGATGCCGCGGAGGATTTCTATTTGACGAAGGACTCCCTGGGCCTCATCGGCCAGACGGGCCGCTATTCCTTTTATATGGAAGCCCCTCTCTCCGCTCTGGGTCTGGAGGCGTGGGCGTCTTGAAACGCCGGAAGGGCCCGCCTTGCGGCGGGCCCTCGGAGTGTCAAAAAACAGTAAAAACTCCATCAACGGGAAGGAAGAGAGTTACGAGAG
>CAJUQQ010000042.1 GCA_910588175.1 uncultured Oscillibacter sp. | reverse complement strand
CCGCCTGAAAATCTACGAGGCCTTCCGCCCCAACGAGGCCACCCGCTTCCTCTACGACACCACCGCCGCCCAGCTGGACTGGGCCGCCCTGGTATACAGCGATGAGGACGCGGAAGGCCAACCCCTGGCCGGGAACGAGGACCCCAGGGTCCTGGACCCCGTCACCGGCTGGGAGGTGGACCTGGCGGACGGGCTTTTGCTGGACCCGGAGACGGAGGAAAAGATCAGCCGGGAAGACCTGGCCCAGCGTCAGGCGGAGGAGCTCCCACCCTCTGAGGACGGCCTGACGCCCGGCGAGGTTGTGCCGGAAGCGCCGGAAGACATATTGGACCCCTCTCAGCCCTTCTTCACCCTGCCGGAGGAGGGCGAAGGCAGCCTGGCGTCCGAGACTCCACCGGAGCCTCAGCCTGATGCACAGCCGGAGCCTCAGCCCGAACCTCAGACAGAGCCCGCTCCTCAGCCAGAACCGGAGCCGCAGACGGAAACACCGCCCGAGACCCAGCCGGACCCCCAGGAGGAGACTCAGGAGGCGGACCCCGAAGGGGAGGAAGCGCCGGACTATGAGACCTATTTCCAGATCATGACAAACAATGGGCGGTTCAGCCTGGGCAGCTTCCTGGCCAAGGTGACCTCCGCCCACAACCGGGGCATCGCCCTGGATTTGACCCTGGAGGAAACCGGCGGCGGGGAGCTGGAGATGCAGAGCGCCATCCACGACCTGAGCTGGTACTCCGCCGCCTATCTGAACAACGACAACGCCAAGCGGCTGGAAACCTACATGACCGGAAGCGGAATGCGGGGCCTCAGCTCCGAGTGGTGGCACTTCCAGGACGATGAGACCCGGGAGGCCATCGGCCTGACCAGTTACCTTTTTAAAGGCGTGGACCTGAAAGGCTGGACCCGGGACGGCCGGGGCTGGCGTTACCGGAATGAGGACGGCAGCGTCTTGCGGGACACCGTCTTTACCGTAGACGGGAAGCGCTATACCGCGGACCGGGATGGCTATGTTCCGGATGTCCCCTGATTCTTCGAAAATGGAAAGCCTCCGGGACCGATTCGGTCCCGGAGGCTTTTGTTCTTTCGCGGGTTTTTTACTGGCCGATGCTGACGCAGTAGCGGTGGAGAATCGCCGCCGCCTGTCCCCGGGTGGCTCCTCCGGAGGGGTTCAACCGTCCTTCGCCGGTGCCGTTGATCAGGCCAGAGCCGTTGGCCCAAGACATAGCGTCCTTGGCGTAGGAGGCGATGGAAGACGCGTCGGGGAAGGTGCTCAGATCCGCCAGCTTCATGGCGAAATAGCCCTTGTGCTGGTTATAGCGGTACAGGAAGGTGGCCATCTGTTCCCGGGTAATGGAGGCGTTGGGCTTAAAGAGGCCGTCCGTTCCGCCGTTGGTAATGCCGGTGGCGGCGGCCCATTTCACCGCCTTCTCGCAGTAAGAGCCGGCGGCTACGTCGCTGAATCCCAGGCCGCTGACGGCGGGCTGACCCTCCAGCCGGTAGAGGATGGTCACCAACTGTCCCCGGGTAATGGGGGCCTGGGGATTGAAATTCCCGTTGCCCACGCCGCCCATCAGGCCCTTCTGGCTGACATAGGCGATATCGGCGGCAAAGGTGCTGCCCGCCGCTACGTCGTTGAAGCTGGAGGGTCCGGCGGGACGGCTGACGGAAAACTGCACGTTCAAGCTCGCCTTCTCTCCGCCGCCGGTGATCTCAACCACGCCGCCGTACTGACTCGCCGGAAGGCCCGTCCGGGGACGGATGCTGAACGTGGCGCTGCCGCCGGCGGCCAGGGCCGTCTGGGACAGGGTGCTGATCTCATAACTGTACGAGGAGGGCTGCGTCAGTATGATGGCCCGGTCGGTGTTGTTTTTGACGGTAACCGTCTGGTAGCTGGGGGCGGTGTAGCCCTCCTCCACGGTGCCGAAATTCAGCGCGGCGGGCTCCACGGTCAGGGGGGCCAGCTTCTTCTCCACCACCACGGTGGCCTTGAAGCTGACCGTGGCCCCTTCCTGGGTCCGGAAGGTAATGGTGTCCGTATAAGACCCCACGGCAAGGCCGTGCTTGGGGGCAATCTTGTAATCGGTTTTCTCGCCGGATTTCAGGGTGATATACTCGTTTGCCACAGCGGTGACCGTGAAGTGGTCATTGCCTTTCACCCCGTTCATCTGCACGCTGGAAGCGCCTTTGTTTTCCAGGGTAACGGTGACGGCGGCGTCCTTGGCGGTTTTTTCCTCATAGCCCTCCGCCAGCTTGCCGAAGTCCTTGGTCGTGGGGCTGACGGTAAGGGAGTAGCCCGCTTCCACCACCTCGGCGTAGATCGCGATTGTGAAGGGATAATAGCCGCCGGTGCCGTTGACAAAGGACGCGTTGACCGTCAGCGTCCCGTTGTACCTTCCGGTTTTGCTGGTGCTGTCCAACCGCACGGTGACGGTGGTGGAGCTGTTCGCGGCCAGGGTGCCGGAGGCCCCGGAAATGGTGTATCCGCTGACCGAAGAGGCGCTGAGAACCATGTCATAGCTGGTGCGGTTTGTGATGGTGAATGTACGGGTCAGGTCGCTGGTGGTCCCCTTTCCCAGCTTGCCGAAGTCCACGGAGGACGGCCAGGAGAGGTCGCTGCCGGTGGGAACGGCGGGAGGATTCTGGTTGGCCTGATTATTCTTTTCCTCCTCTAAAGCAGCTTTTGCATCGTTCAGCTTCTTCTGCTTTTCTTCTACGGTTTTCTCCGCCAACTCAAATGCGGTCTGTTTTTCTTCTAATCCCACCTGGTTTTTCACAGCATCTAATGCCGCTTTTTTGTTTGCTGCTTCTGTTTTCGCTTGTTCAAGGGCAGTTTCCGCAGCAGGTATTTGCGCCTCTAACTCAGTCCTTTCAGCCTCCTCTGTTGCTTCCTCTGCCCGTCGTTTTAAGTTTTCTAATGCGGTATCCTTTTCGCCCACAGCTCTGTTCGCTTCATCCACTGCATCCTCCGCATCTTTTACAGCGGCTTTCGCGCTATCAAACGCGTCCTTTGCGTTGTCCAATGCTGTTTGCGCATCTGTCAGCTCCGCCTGCGCTGTGTCTACCGCGCTTTGAAGCTCCGACAAACTCGCCGCGGCGGCGGGTGTTACGGCAAGACTGGCCAAGAGGCCCAGCGCCAACAGGAAGGCTAAAAACCGGCTCTTTTGTTTCATGATGTATCCAGTTTCCTTTCGTCATTTTTCAGAGGTTTGTCCCCCTTGACTTTTTACTTTACCACTTCTCCTTGTAAAATACAAGCGCAATTCCGGGGCTTTCCAGATTTTGTACCCCCTATTATTTAGGTTAGACAGGTTTTTTTGAACCTGTCTTACCTGATTTTTTTATATTACCAACGGAAAAGGAGCGGAAAAGTTATAGGATTGCCCCTAAACGAAAGAAACGTGATAGCAAAGCGCTGGACAGATGGGGACAGCTTTCTCCTTTATCTGTTTAACAGGGACCATTTCGCTTATCCATCCCCGCCCTTTTGATATTTCTAACTAAAAACAGAGGAAACTTTGTCGTTTTTTCCAACTTGTACCAGAAAATACTTTGGTGTATTCTATAGATATGTAAATTATTTAATTTAATTAAAAATTAGGCGGAGCGCCAAAACAGGAGGACGATACTATGCCACTGGTTCCAATGAAAGCGATTCTCGACGCCACCGAGAAATACAACTACGCGCAGGGCGCCTTCAACGTCAACGCCGTCTGTCAGGCCAAGGCGGTCATCGAAGTCCACGAGATGTTCCGCTCCGCCGCCATTTTGCAGGGCGCGGACCTGGCCAACGCCTTCATGGGCGGGCGGACCGACTTCGCCAACGGCACTCTGGAGGACAAGAAAAAAGGCGCGCTGAACATCGCCAACGCGGTGAAAAAATACGCCGTGGACTCCCCCATCCCCGTGGCCCTGCACCTGGACCACGGAAAAACGCTGGACTCCTGCGTGGCCGCCATTCAGGGGGGCTACACCTCCGTGATGATCGACGGGTCCTCCCTGTCCTTTGAGGAGAACGTGGAGCTGACCCGGGAGGTGGTGAAGTACGCCCATGAGCGGGGCGTCACCGTGGAGGGTGAGCTGGGCGTTCTGGCGGGTGTCGAGGACCACGTTTTCGCCGCCAACTCCACCTACACCAATCCCATGGACGCGGTGAAGTTCTTCCGCCAGACCGGCGTAGACGCCCTGGCGATCAGCTACGGAACCAAGCACGGAGCCAACAAAGGCAAAGACACCATCATCCGGAAGGAAATTGCCATCGCCACCAAGGAATGCATGATGCATGAGGGCATCGAAGGCACCCTGGTCAGCCACGGCTCCTCCACCGTGCCCCAGTACATTGTCAGCGAAATCAATGCCCTGGGCGGCGATATCCACGACGCCTACGGCATCAAAAAGGAGCAGCTCAAGGAAGTCTCCAAGCTGGGTATCCGCAAGATCAACGTGGATACGGACATCCGTTTGGCCGTCACCCGGAACCTGCGGGAGCTGTTCCAAAAGGAGGCCGGACTGCGGGACAGCGCCTCTATCAGCGGTATCTATGAGCTGCTGTGTAAGAACCCCTCCGCCTTCGACCCCCGGGTCTTCTTCCCGCCCATCATGGACACGGTCATGTACGGAAATGTACCCGATGAGGACGTGGCCCGCATTGTGGACTGCATCGAGCGGGGCGTGAAGGAGGTCGTGGGAACGCTGGTCGTCGAGTTTGACAGCGTGGGCAAGGCTCCCCTCATTGAAACCGTCAGTCTGGATGAAATGGCCGAGCGCTACAGGAAGAAGGGCATTTAATGGGAAAGAACATTCTGGTTGCCCACGGCGGCGGACCGACAGCGGTTATCAACTGCTCCCTACAAGGAGTCGTCGAGGCCGCCCGGGACTCCGGCAAGGTGGATAAAATTTACGCCGCCCGGTTTGGGGCGGAGGGTATTCTGGCCGGGGACCTGATAGACCTCACGGACGTTTCCCCGTCCGCCATCGCCAAGCTGTCCCACACCCCCGCCTCCGCCATCGGCTCCTGCCGGCGGAAGCTCACGGACGCGGACTACCCCACGGTGCTGGAGACCCTGCGGAAATTTGAAATCGACTGCTTCTTCTACAACGGCGGAAACGACTCCATGGACACCTGCCACAAGGTCAACGAGCTGGCGAAAAAAGAGGGGCTGGACCTGCGGGTCATCGGCATCCCAAAGACCATGGACAACGACCTGGAAATCACCGACCACTGTCCCGGCTTCGGCTCCGCCGCCCGGTACGCCGCCCTGAGCGCCGCCGAGCTGGCGCTGGACGCCTCCGGCCTGCCCATTCATGTGGTGGTGCTGGAGCTGATGGGCCGGAACGCCGGATGGGTCACTGCCGCCAGCGCCATGGCGGCACGGCTGACGGACTGCGAGGTGCTGACCTATCTGCCGGAGGTCCCGGTGGATGAGGACAAGATGCTGGCGGACATTGAGACGCGCTACGCCAAGGGCCGGGGCCTTCTGGTGACGGTCAGCGAGGGCATCTGCGGCCTGGACGGGAAGCCTCTGGCGGACACCGGCATCGTAGACGGCTTCGGGCACAAGATCCCCGGCGGCACGGCCCAGCATGTCACGGACCAGATTATCCAAAAGCTGGGCCTCAAGTCCCGGGCGGAGAAGCCGGGCCTTCTGGGCCGGGCCAGCATCCCGTATGTCTCCCTTCCCGACCGGGAGGAGGCTTACGCCGTGGGCAAATTCGCGCTGGAGTCCGCCCTGAACGGCGAGAGCGGCTGCATGGTGGCGATTGCGGCGGAGCGGACTCCCCAATACAGCAGCAGCCTGTTTTTGACGCCGCTGGCGGATGTGGCGAATGTGGAGAAGAAATTCCCCCTGGAGTGGATTGTGGACGGGAACGGCATCGCGGGCACCTTCTTTGACTACGCCGTGCCCCTTATGGGCGGAGATTTTCCGGAGTACGCCCTGTTGAGAAAGTGAGGAGCCATGAAACATATTTACCTGAATTTGAAGCGCTTTGACGTGCCCGTGGAGCTGGGGGGCGTGAACCGTCTGGCCCCGGTCCGGGACTGGGGCGCGGCGGTGGTGAACGGCACCCAGGAGGCGCTGAAAGCCTATGACCCCGCGAAGGTGGAGTTTGTCCAATACCTGCCGGAGGCCCATCTGCTGGGCGCGGCGGCGGCCTTAGTCCCCGGCAGTCCGGTGCGGCTGGGCAGTCAGGGCGTGTACCGGATGAACACGGCGGTGGGGGGCAACTTCGGGGCCTTTACCACCAACCGGCCCGCCTCCATTGTAAAGGCTATGGGCTGTACCTCCACTCTCATCGGCCACTGCGAGGAGCGCAACGACAAAAAGGGTATTCTGGCGGAGGCCGGGGTAACGGACATGTCTGCGGTCAACCGGCTTCTCAACCAGGAGATCAAATGCGCCCAGGAGGCCGGGCTGACGGTCCTCTACTGCATCGGCGAGACCAGCGAGGAACAGCCGGAGTGGGAGAAGGTCCTGGGCGAACAGCTGGACGCGGGCCTGGAGGGCGTGGATAAGAGCAGGGTGGTCATCGGCTATGAGCCGGTGTGGTCCATCGGCCCCGGCAAGACGCCGGCCGGTAAGGACTATATCACCAAAATCGCCTGCTTCGTCAAGGAGCGGACCGGCGGCATGGACGTGGTATACGGCGGCGGTCTGAAAGCCGACAACGCCGCCATGCTGGCCTCCATTGAGGAAATTGACGGCGGGCTGATTGCCCTCACCCGGTTCCAGGGTGAGATCGGGTTCTACCCGGAGGAGTATCTGGAAATCATCCGGCTGTATTTGGGGGAGTGAGAGAGATGAAGCTGGAATTTGAATATGGCCACGGCCTGATGGCCGCGAATCTGCCGGACAACACCGATGTGTTTATTCCCGGGGAGACCGTTCCCGATCCCCCCTGTCTGCCCCAGGACTGGGACAGCCTCTATAAAGCTGCCCTGGAGAGCATCCGCAATCCCATCGGCATGCCGTCCCTCCGGGAGCTGGGCGGACCGGGGAAGACGGTGGTGTTCGTCATTCCCGACATTGTCAAGGGCGGCTGCCAGCCCACCAGCCACCGGAAGGTCTCCATTCGGGCCTGTCTGGATGAGCTGTACGCCGCCGGGGTGGAAAAAAAGGACGTTCTGCTTTTGTTCTCCAACGGCCTCCATCCCCGGGCCACCGAAGCCGAGATGAAGCAGATTCTCGGCGAGGAGCTGTTCCGCGAGTTCTACTGGACCAACCAGATCACCAGCCATGACAGCGAGGACCCGGACCACATGGTGGACCTGGGGACCACGGAGCGGGGCGACCCGGTGCTGATGAACAAGTATGTGTTCGAGTGTGACATCCCCATTCTGATCGGGCACACCCAGGGCAACCCCTACGGCGGCTACTCCGGAGGCTACAAGCACTGCGCCACCGGCATCACCCACTGGCGGAGCATCGCCAGCCACCACGTGCCCAAGGTCATGCACCGCCCGGATTTCACCCCCGTGTCCGGCAAGAGCCTGATGCGGACGAAGTTCGACGAGATCGGCATGTGGATGGAGGAGAAGATGGGCCACCCCTTCTTCTGCTGTGACGCCGTGCTGGACACCAACTCCCGCCAGATCGCTCTGTTCTCCGGCTATGCCGCCGAGATGATGCCCCTGAGCTGGGAGGTGGCCGACAAGCGGACCTACGTCCCCTGGGCGGAGAAGAAGTATGACGTGATGGTCTTCGGCATGCCCCAGGCCTTCCACTACGGCGACGGCATGGGCACCAATCCCATTCAGATGATGCAGGCTTTGTCCGCCCAGGTGATTCGCCACAAGCGGGTGATGAAGGACAACTGCGTAATCATCTGCTCCTCCATCTGCAACGGCTATTTCCACGACGAGCGCTGGCCCTACCTGCGGGAGCTCTACGAGCTGTTCCAGCACGATTACATGAACGTCCTGCCGGATATGAACCGCTACGGCGAGTATTTCGCCACCAACCAGGAGTACATCCGGAAGTACCGTTTCTGCAACGCCTTCCACCCCTTCCACGGCTTCTCCATGATGGCCTGCGGACACATCGCGGAGATGAACACCAGCGCCATTTATATCGTGGGCGCGCAGGAACCCGGAATTGCCCGGGGCATGGGCCTGAAAACCCGGGCCACCTTCGAGGAGGCCCTGGAGGACGCGAAGAAGAAATTCGTAGGGCAAAACCCCAACATCCTGGCCCTGCCCAAGACCTTCAAGGTGGGCGCGGTGCATCTTTGCATGAAGGACGAACCCTACGACGGAAGCAACGGCTGGCGGGAGTAAGTCACCGGCGAGCCCCCAAGCAGCGGGAAACAGAAGATTTGAGTAAAGGAAGTGCCGCATGAACGACAAAAAGAAAAAGCTGGTCATCAGCGATAAGGTCTGGCTGCTCATCTCATTCCTTGTGGCCCTGGCGGTGTGGTATGTGCTGTCCATCAGCGAGAAGACCGGCCGCAGCTTCCCCTTTGCCCCCAGTGTTTTTGAGGGCTTGAAAACCATGGTGGAGCGGGACGCGCTGTTCAGCGATTTTTGCAGCAGCATGCTCTCCGTCATTATGGGCTTCGGCCTGGGCTTCATCACTGCCCTGCCCATGGCCTTCCTCATGGCCTGGTATACCCCGGTCCGCAAAATCATCGAGCCCTGGATTAACTTCATCCGCAACATCCCCGCCCTGGCCTACGCCCCGCTGATCGTCATTATGCTGGGCATCGGCCGCACCCCCTCCGTGGTGCTGATCTGGATCTGCACCTTCATGACCATGTGCGTCACCATTTTCCACGGCATCCGCAACATTGACAACACCTTGGTCAAGGCGGCCCGGGTTCTGGGGGCCAACGATGTGGACATCTTCTTCCGCATCACCCTCCCCGCTACGGTGCCCTTCATTCTCACCGCCGTCCGCCTGGGCCTCAGCGCGGCGCTGACCACCCTGCTGGCCGCCGAATCCACCGGCGCACGGGCCGGCTTGGGCATGCGCATCCGCACGCTCCAAACCACCTTCGAAACCAACGCCATGCTGGGATACATCATCCTCATCGGCATCATCGGCACGCTGCTGAGCATTCTCACCGACAAAATTGAAAGGAGGCTGACATCGTGGCAGGAGAAGAGAGAAGGATAAAAATCGAAATCAAAAACGTGGTCAAGGAATACCGCGGCGACCACGGCACCACGGTGGCCCTCAACGGCGTCAACCTGAACATTCTGGAAAACGAATTCGTCTGCGTGGTGGGCCCCTCCGGCTGCGGCAAGTCCACCCTGCTGAATGTGCTGGCCGGCCTCCACGAGGCTTCCAGCGGCGAGTGTTTCCTGGACGGCAAGCGCATCGAGGGCACCGGCGTGGAGCGGGGTGTGGTCTTTCAGCAGTACGCCCTGTTTCCCTGGCAGACCGTTATCCAGAACGTCATGTTCGGGCCCCAGATGAAGCGCCTGCCCAAGGCGGAGTGCCAGGAGATTGCCCGAAAGTACATCAAGATGGTGGGACTGGAGGACTTTGAGAACTCCTATCCCAAGGAGCTGTCCGGCGGCATGAAGCAGCGGGTGGCCATCGCCCGGGCCTATGCCAACAACCCGGAGGTGCTCCTCATGGACGAGCCCTTTGGCGCCCTGGACGCACAGACCCGGGCCCAGCTCCAGACGGAGCTGCTGAAAACCTGGGAGCAGGAGAAAAAGACCTGCTTCTTCATCACCCATGACGTGGACGAAGCGGTGCTCCTGGCCCAGCGGGTGGTCATCATGTCCGCCCGGCCCGGGCGCATCAAGCGGGTGGTGGATATCGACATCCCCTATCCCCGGGACCAGGCCACCAAGAACGACCCCCGTTTTATGGAGCTGAAAGCCGAGATTTGGAACGAGGTCTATCAGGAGTACCTGGAGGTCCGGAAGTAATCCCAAGTGCCTGACCGCCGGAGGGCGGTAACAATAAAACGGGCAGACAACCCCAAACTTTCAAGGAGGAACATGGAAATGAAAAGACTCGTCTCAATCCTGCTGGCCCTGGTGATGGTGCTGGCCCTGACCGCCTGCGGCGGCAAAGACAGCGGCGAAACCACCCCGCCCCCCGCCGATACCAGCGCCCCCAGCGACAGCGGCGGAGAGGAGACTCCCGAGGAGCCCGCCGGTCCCGAGCCCATCACCCTGAACATCGCCTACATGCCCAACTACGCTTCCCTCTGGGGCGTTCGCTCCGCCATGGAGCAGGGCTGCTTCGAGGAGGAGGGCATCACCGTGGTGCTGTCCGAGTTCCCCGACGGCCCCTCTGAGATCGCGGCCATGGAAAGCGGCAAGATCGACCTGGCCTATATCGGCAAGGGCGCCCACCGTCTCTGCGTCCTGGGCAATGCCGTCATCTTCGCTCCCAGCTCCGTTCATACCACGGACAAAATCGTGGTGCATCCCGACAGCGGCATCGAGTCCATGGAGGACCTGAAGGGCAAGACCATCGCCTTCAACTCCGGCTCCTCCTCCGAGACCACCTATGACAACGCTCTGAAGGTCGCCGGCCTGACCCGGGACGATGTGGACGGCTACGATATGGGCATTGACAACATGGTGCCCGCCATGGTGTCCGGCACCGTGGACGCCGCCGTGTGCTGGAATCCCTACTCCGGCCAGATTCTCCAGCAGGTTGAGGGCTCCAAGGAGATCGAGTTCTCCGACGGCTCCACCAACATCTCCAGCTGGATCTGCCTGCCCAAGTACGCGGAGGAGAACCACGACGTGCTGGTCCGCTTTACCCGCGCCCTGTTCAAGGGCATGGACTGGGGCTCCAAGTCTGAGAACTACGAGGCTGTGGCTCAGCTGTGCGCCGACACCATCAAGAGCAACCTGGAGTCTCAGCTGTCCCAGCTGGGCGACGCCCACTGGTTCAGCCTGGACGACATCAAGTCCGGCATGGCCGACGGTACCGTGGAAAGCTACTACAAGAACATGCAGAACGACTTCGTGCAGGCCGAGACGCTGAAGCCGGAGGAGGTCGTGGAGGACGTGTCCCAGTTCGTCCTGTTCGACGTGATCAATGAGGCGCTGAAATAAGAAAAGCGGCGCGTTCCCGCGTGTGATACAAAATGGACCCGGTGGAGCGGCGTTCCATCGGGTCCATTTTTAAACGGAGGGTTATGAACATTCAAGTTGATTACAGTCCACAGGCCCATTCCGCCGTCCGCCTGGCGGCCGGAGAGCTGGAGCGCTATCTGGGCCGCATGCTGTCCCAAGGCGGCGGTCAGGTGCGCATCCGTCTGGAGACAGCGGACCGCAGGAACGGTCCGGACCAATTCCAAGTCCGTATGACCCCAACCGGAGGCGGGATCACCGGGAACCGGCCCCGGAGCGTCCTGCTGGGCGCGTACGATTATCTGCGCCGCCTGGGCTGCCGCTTTCTGGGACCGGGCAAAGAGTGCGAAATCGTACCCTCCGCCGCCCCGGAGACCCTAGCCATGAACTATGAGGAAACGGCTTCCTTCCGTCACCGGGGCGTGTGCATCGAGGGCGCGGACAGCCGGGAGAACATCCTGAATTTCATCGACTGGCTTCCCAAGGCCGGGTACAACAGCTTTTTCCTGCAATTCAAATCCCCCCGGGCCTTTCTCGCCCGCTGGTACGAACACCAGCGCAACCCCCTGAGAAAACCGGAGCCCTTGACGGACGCTGATATCCGGCGGTACGCGGAGGAGTTCCGGCAAGCGGTTAAGGAGCGAGACCTGATGCTCCACGGGGCGGGTCATGGCTGGACGGGGGAGGTTCTGGGGTATGACGCCCAATCCTGGGACAAATCCCGGCCTCTGGAGGAGGGAAAGCGCCCCCTGGCCGCCCTGGTAAACGGGAAGCGGGACCTGTACGGCGGCGCTCCTGCCAATACGAATCTCTGCCTTCACAACCACGAGGCGGTGAGCGCCTTCGCCGCCCTGGCGGCGGACTACGCCGGGGCTCATCCCGGCGTGGATTACCTCCATGTGTGGCTGGCGGATGAGTATAACAACGTCTGCGAATGCGCAGGCTGTCAGGAGACCATCCTGTCAGACCAATATGTGGAGCTGCTGAACGAGATCGACCGCCTTCTGGAGGAAAAGGGGCTGGAGACGAAAATCGTCTTCCTGCTCTATCAAGAGCTGTTATGGCCTCCCATCCGGGCACGGCTGGTCCGTCCGGAGCGGTTTGTCCTCATGTTCGCCCCCATCAGCCGGACCTTTGCGGCGTCCTATCAGGTGGAGAAGCGGCTGCCTCCCCTTCCGCCTTACCGCCGCAACCGAATCGCCCTGCCCAGCGGTCTGGGGGAAAACCTGGCCTTTCTCCGGGGCTGGCAGGCGTTGTTCCACGGAGACAGCTTTCTGTACGACTATCCCCTGGGCCGGGCACATTACGGGGATTTGGGCTACCTTCACATTGCCCGGGTGATTGCCGGAGATGTGAAGCAGCTGCGCCAATTGGGGCTGGACGGCTATGTCAGCTGTCAGGAGCTCCGGGCGGGTCTGCCGAACTTTCTGCCCAACTATGTGCTGGGCCGTGTGCTCTGGAACGAGGAAACCGACGCGGAGGCGGTGGTCCGGGAATACTTCCAGGCCGCCTACGGGGAGGCGTGGGAGGAGGTCCTTTGTTATCTCTCCGCCCTGTCCCGGCGGAACGCCTGCGACTATCTCAACGGCAAAGGGGAGCGGACGGACCCCCATGTGGCCCGCCGGATGGCGGAAATTCAAGAGGCCTGCCGGAAGTTTTCCCCTGTGCTGGAGGCTCACCGGGAGGATGGCCGGTTCTGGACCCTGCTGGCCTATCACCAGAGGTATGCCCTGGCTCTGGCCCGGGCCTTGGAACTGCTGGCCCGTGGAGAGCGGGAAGCGGGCGGGAGGGCCTGGCTGGCCCTGGAGGAATGGATCTGTGAGAACGAGCCGGACTTCCAGCCCTTTCTGGACGTGTACCGGGTGCTGGAGGTCACGGAAACATATACCGGCTTTCCCACGAAAGCCTGAAAAGAGGGAGAGAATATGCGACACGACTATTACTACTACAACAAGGAACAGCTGTTGGCCGGGCCGAAGCTGCCCCTCACCGTCATGGAGGACAACGCCGCCGTGTTTCAGGCCATCGCCCAGGAGATGGTCGAGGAAATCCGGCGGAAAAACGCCCTGGGAGAGAAAACGGTATTCATCTGTCCGGTGGGTCCCGTGGGGCAGTATCCTTACTTTGTGGAGCTGGTAAACGCCGGGAACATCAGCTTGAAAAACGTGTGGTTTCTCAACATGGACGAGTACCTCACAGACGAAAAGGAATGGATAGCCAAGGAGCATTCCCTCAGCTTCCGGGGCTTTATGGACCGAACAGTCTACACAAAGATTGCCCCCAGCCTGGTCATGCCGGAAAGCCAGCGCGTCTTCCCGGACCCAAAGGACCCGGAGAACATGTGGCGGGTGATTCAGGAGCTCGGCGGCGTGGACATCTGTTTCGGCGGCATCGGAATCAACGGCCACGTGGCCTTCAACGAGGCCCAGGACGAGCTGACGCCGGAGCAATTCCGGGCCCTGCCCACCCGGGTGCTGGAAATCTCCCGGGAGACCCGGACGGCCAACGCCATTGGCGATTTGAACGGAGCCGTAGACGACATGCCCCGCTGGTGCGTCACCATCGGCATGCGGGAAATCTACAGCGCCCGTAAGGTACGGCTGGGCTGTTTCCGGGACTGGCACCGGGCGGTGGCCCGCCACGCGGCCCATGGAGAAATTTCCGCCCATTTCCCCGTCACGCTGCTCCAGGAGCACCCGGACGCCCTGCTGCGGATTACGGAGTTCGTGGCCAACCTGCCGGAGTGAGGGGCGCGCTATGAGTACCAGTTATCTTGTAAACGGGCAGGTGTATCTGGACCACCGTTTCCAGAAGGCCGCCATCGCCATAGAGGATGGGAAGCTCCGCCTCCTGCCCCCGGACGCGCCCGTGTCCGGCGAAGTCTATGACGCGGAGGGGAAGCTGGTGGTTCCCGGCTTTCTCGACATCCACACCCATGGCGCCGTGGGTGTGGACGTGAATGGGGCCGCGCCGGAGGACCTGGACAAAATCGCCCGGTTTTTCGCGGGGAACGGCACCACCTCCTGGCTGAGCTCCGTGCTGACGGACACCGAAGAGCAGACCCGGTGGTGCGTCGACCAGTGCAAGGCGTACCGGAGCCGGGAGGGCGGCGGCGCGGAGCTGCTGGGAATTCACCTGGAGGGCCCCTTTCTGGCCTCCGCCTATAAGGGAGCCATGCCGGAGCATTTGCTGCGCAAGGGGAATCCCAGCCTGCTCCGCTCCTATCAGGAACAGGCGGAGGGCTGCGTCCGCTACCTCACCGTGTCCCCGGAGGTGGAGGGGGTTCTGGACCTGATTCCCGCAGCCCGGGAGCTGGGCATCGTCACCGCCATCGGCCACTCCGGGGCGGATTATGAGACGGCTATGGCGGCCATCGCCGCCGGGGCCGCCGCCGCTACCCACACCTTCAATGCCATGCAGTTGCTCCACCAGCACCGTCCCGCCATTCTGGGCGCCGTGCTGGAGAGCGATGCGTACTGCGAGGCCATCTGCGACGGACGGCACCTCCATCCGGGCATCGTGCGCCTGCTCCTCAAGACCAAGGGACTGAACCGGGTTGTGGCCATCACCGACTCCATCATGGCGGCCGGATTGCCGGACGGGAAATACCATCTGGGGGTCAACGAGGTCGTGGTGGAGGAAGGAGACGCCAAGCTGGCCTCCGACGGCACCCGGGCCGGCAGCACGCTGACCCAGAACACGGCTCTGAAAAACCTGCTGGCTTGGACCGAAAGGCCCTTGGAAGATCTTCTTCCCCTGCTGACGGAGAACCCCGCCCGGCTGATTGGCGTATTTGACCGGAAGGGCTCCATCGCCGAGGGAAAGGACGCGGATTTGACGGTGCTGGACAGCCATTTGAATGTGGAAGCCGTGTTCCTTCGGGGGAGGCGGTTTCAGCAGACCTGAAAGGAGGGCTTGCGCGTGCAGTTTGGGCAGGGAGTGAACCCAGCGCGGGTAAAAGCGGCCAACCAGGCCGCCATATTGAAAACCATCTATCACCGGGGGCCCATCAAGCGTGCCGAGATCGCGGAGAGCCTCGGCCTGACCCTGCCCACCATCACCACCAACATCCACAGCATGATGGCCCGGGGAATCGTTCGGGAGGCGGGGGCCTTGCAATCCAGCGCCCGCTTTGCGGGCCGCAGGGCCCACCCGGTGGACATCGTTCCGGAATCCCGGCACTTCTTAGGCGTGGAGATCCAGGGAACCCGGCGGGCCGTCTGCCTGCTGGACTACCGGGGGAAGGCGCTCTACGCCCAGGAGAGCCAGGCGGAAGAGCGGGACTACGACCGAAATGTGGAGCTGTCCCGCGTCATGATCCATAAGGCGCTGTCCGTCTGCGGCATGGAGATCGGCGGCATCGCCGGAATCGGCGTGTGTCTGCCGGGACTGGTGGATACACAGCGGGGCGTTCTGGAGGCGCGGCCAAGCTACGGCTGGACCCGCAAGGACATCCGGGGCGACCTGGCGGCACAGCTGGGATACTCCGGGCCTATCCATGTGGAGAACAACGCCTGTGCCCGGGCTTACGGCGTTCAGCTCTTCCGCCGGGAGGCGCTGGAGGATGCCCAGACCTTCGCTTACCTCTTTATCCACCAGGGCGTCGCCTGCCCTCTGGTGCTGAACACCGCGATGGATTTCGGCTCCGTGGTGGGAGCCGGCGAGGTGGGGCACATGGTTATGGTCCCAAACGGCGAGCCCTGCGGCTGCGGCAACCGGGGCTGCCTGGAGGCTTACGCCAGCGATGCGGCCATTCTGCGCCGCTGCGCCGGGGCATTGGAACGCGGGGAAGCTCCTCTTCTGGATCAGCTCCGGGGCGAAGGGGCTCTTTCGATGGAGCATGTTCTGGCCGCTCAGGAGGCGGGAGACCCGGCGGCGGCGGAGATCGTGGAACAGGCGGTGTATACCCTGGGGGTGGCGGTGGCGAATATCCGCAACTTTGCCTGCCCCAGCCTGATGCTGATTGAGGGCAGTCTGTTCCGCCGCCCGGAAAACCGGGAGCATCTGCTGGATGTGATGCACCGGAATCTCTGCGGTGTAATCCGTCCGGACGCCCGCTTCCTCTTTGTGGAGCCGGACCCGCTCAGCGGCGCCAAGGGGGCCGCCGCCATGGCGATCTGCAAGGACCTGGAGACTTATATTGAGCTGTGAGGAAACAACATGCTGATCTTTTTTCTTGTAGCCCTGGCGGCCAGCGTCGCAGGGGCCATCTGCGGCATCGGCGGCGGCGTGATCATCAAGCCAGTGCTGGACCTGCTCCATTTGGAGACGGTAACCACTATCAGCTTCCTGTCCGGCTGTACGGTGCTGTCCATGAGCTGCTATTCCGTGGGAAAGTCCCTCCTGGCAAGAGAGCACAGCGTCTCCCTGAAAACGGGGACGCCTCTGGCCCTGGGCGCGGCGGTGGGCGGGCTGGCGGGAAACCAGCTGTTTGCCGCAGTGCGGGAGCTGTCCGGGTCGCCGGATACGGTAGGGGCGGTTCAGGCCGCCTGTCTGGCCGTGGTGACCGCGGGAACGCTTTTGTATACGGTCAACAAAGCCCGCATTCCCACCCGGCATGTTCAGAATTTTGCCGCCTGCGTTGTCATAGGGCTGGCGCTGGGAGCGATGTCCAGCTTTCTGGGCATCGGCGGCGGGCCTATCAATCTGGTGGTGCTGTACTACTTTTTCAGCATGGA
>CAJUQQ010000041.1 GCA_910588175.1 uncultured Oscillibacter sp. | reverse complement strand
TCTCTGGGCTTATCTCCTGGCGAGTTCGCGGTGTACGCCTATCTGCTCCGCTGTGAGAACCGGTGTACCCACCAGTGCTGGCCCAGCTACAAAACGATTGGTACGGCTACGGGAATGAGTGTCAACACGGTGCGCAAGCACGTCTGCTCTCTCGCTGACAAGGGGCTCATCAGCACAGAGGACACCACCGTATTCACCAGGACCGGTCTCAAGCACAACGGCAGCCTGCTCTACACCATCCGTCCATTCCATGAGGTGCTGGATGCTCATCAGCAGAACGAACTGCGCCGACTGGAGGTACAAACAGCAAGATGGGAGTATGCAAAAACTGCGTCGCTGTAAACAAGAGAAACCCCTCCATGACGGCCTGTGGATCGCTGTGGATGCAGAACGCAGTCGTGTCCAAAAACGGCAAACGGAATATGACCACCGTCATCCCAGAGCGGCCCTGTGTGCCCTGGCTCCTGCTCGGGCAACATCTGACCCAGCCCCACCCACGTGGCGAGCTGTGCGCCCGTTGGGAGGCGCAAGGCGAGGGATGAGAGGGAAAGCAGGAGAAAGCACCGGCGCTTTTGCTGCGCCGGTGCGGTCACAACCGCCCGCAGTGCGGGCGGTTTCAGGGACGGAGGCTGACGCTTTTTTGAAGGCTGGCATCTTTGATTGACGCTGATCTTCTAAAAAGCAGAGAAAAAAGCCGCTGTTTCAAGGTTTCACATGACGCTATTACAAAGTAAAGGAGGCTTTCAGGCATGAACGAGAACAAGAACCGGCACACCGTCTGGCTGACGGATGAGGCCTGGTCCAAAGTCAAAGATCACTATCGCACCGACAACTGCTCCACGCAAAATGAGTACATTGAGAAAGCGATCCAGTTCTACTCCGGCTATCTGGATACGGAGCAGGCCGACAGCTACCTGCCCCGCGTCCTCTCCGCCGTGCTGGAGGGTAAGTTGAGCGCACTGGGCAGCCGCATCGGGAAACCGCTGTTCAAGCTGTCAGTAGATGACGCAGTTATGGCTCACCTTATTGCCGCCATCGCTGATGTGGATCTGGACACGCTGAAGAAAATGCGGGTCAGGTGTATCAAGGACGTTAAGGAAACGAACGGCGAGGTCAATTTTGAAGACGCCTACAAATTCCAGAAGAGGCTCGACTGATGCAGGGACTGATTCAAAAGAGCGGATACATCAAGCCAGGCGGCGGAGCTGGAAACTATGCGGAGTACATCGCCACCCGTGACGGCGTAGAACTGTTGAACAGAAGTGGTCAGTACATGGAGTACATCGCGGAACGTCCCAGGTCTCACGGACTGTTCTCCAACACCGAGTCCGTTGACCTTGAGATGACAATGAAAGAGGTGAGCAATCACCCGGCCCCGGTCTGGACATTCATCTACTCGCTCAGGCGTGAGGACGCCGCCCGACTGGGGTATGACTCAGCAGCGAGTTGGCGAAGGCTCCTCCTGGCTCATCAGACGGAACTGGCAGAGGCAATGAAGATCCTGCCCAGTCAGTTTCGCTGGTGCGCTGCCTTCCACGATGAGAAGCACCACCCGCATATCCACATGATGGTCTGGTCCGCTGATCCGACGCAAGGCCATCTGACAGAGCAGGGAATTAAGACGATGCGCTCTAAACTGACCAACGATATTTTTCGGGATGAGCTCCTGCACCTCTACCAGCAGAAGAATCTGTCCTACCAGGAAGTGCGCGATGCGGCGCAGGAAGCAATGAGCCAGCTGATCCGTGAGATGGAATCCGGTATCCTTTCATTATTGAACAGTCTTGGGAACAAACTCCAATTTCAGTTGCATTCCCATACCGGCAGCCAACCGTTTCAGGGTGCGGAGGGAGAGATTCCCTGTGCCATTTTCCAGTCGGCTGATATCCGCCTGCTGAATGCCGGTAATCTCGGCCAACTGCTGCTGTGTCAGATCACACCTCTCTCGCCCCTCAATGATTGCCCGGATGATCTGCCGTTCAGGCTCCAGTGTCTCCCATTCAGCCTGGAAAGCCGGATCTCTCAGCTGCTCATTCAATGTCTCCCGGAAATTCTTACTCATCAATCAGCCCTCCCTGGTCTGGTAGTCAGTGCGGTAACGCCTTGCGCGGTCAATCGCGATTGACTTGAATCTCGGAAATGCCGTCCCCAAATAGCTTGGAACTGGGCTCTTAAAGTGTCGGTTCTTTGTTCTCCAGAAATTCAGGCATCATGGAAATTTTGGTACGCAACTTAATATCCCATGCCATCAGCAAGATTCCTACGAAATGTTGACTTGGTCAAGCTTTCCTGTTACAATAGAACCGCTTTGAGGTATGGTGAATTAAATTCGAAACATTGTTTATATGTGTTTGCTCCCGTTTATGCAAGTAAACCTGAGTAAACAAGTAAAAACAAAGAATTGAATTTAATTGATTTTACCTGACAATGCTTCCTACTTGCACAGGGGATAGTGTTTTTGTCAGGGGATTACTATGCCTCTTGGTTACTACTTACCGAGAGGAGCTTTTTATTATGGAAGAAAAAATCTTCACGTTTATCGAGGATCAAATTGGACACAAGTTCAAAAACAGAAATCTGTTGCGTCAGGCATTTGTAAGGCGTTCCTATTCGCAGGAAAACGGCGGCGAAAATAATGAAGTGCTGGAGTTTATCGGCGACAAGGCGCTGGACTTTGCGGTTGTCAGACTACTTGCTAGAAAATATGGGCATATGGTAAATGGCGATCCTGTTGATCCGCCAAAGCTTTCTGTACATTTTATTGATCTAAACCCCAAAGAACAGGATAGCCTTTCTCCTAATGAATTTATTTGTGATCATAACGAAGGGACACTATCTGAGCTAAAGCAAAAACTTGTAAGCAGGAAAACCCTTGCCTGCAGAATTGACGATTTAGGCTTGGACGATTTTCTCATTATGGGGAAAGGTGATACGCAGGCGGGCATTGCCCAGGAAGATTCTGTCAAGGAAGATCTGTTTGAAGCGATTTTGGGTGCGGTTGCACTTGATTGTGCCTGGGATATGCAGGAGATCTTTGAAACCGTAGAAATCATGCTTGCGCCAGAACAGTATTTAACAGACGATGAAAGTGAGAACTATGTTGAGTTAATTCAGGAATGGACGCTGCGGAAGAATGGCAAAATACCGCTTTATCACTTTGAAAAGGCCAGTTATGAATCTTCATGGTACTTTCCGTTTAAAGGAATATCCCAAAAGTTCAATCTCGATGAAAGCCGGAAAGCATACACAATGCAGTATCACTGCCTATTAAAGATCAACAATGATTTACCGATTTTCAGAGGCTTTGGCCGTTCAAAAGCGGAAGCGAGGATGGCGGTTTGTAAGGTTGCCCATGACTATCTTAGCAGAAACGGTCAGCTGTTCTCCATCCGGGACGAAATCGAAAATCCCAACAAGGCCGATGCGATCAGCCAACTGGAGATCCTTGCACGGCGCGGTTATTTTTCGCTCCCCATCTACGATTTTGAACTGAACCATGATGAAAACGGGAACCCAATCTGGAGGTGTGCATGTCATATTGCGGAGGAACCAAAGGACTTCAAGGCAAAGTCATCCTCTAAAAAAGACGCAAAAAAGTCTGCAGCTTTTGAGATGCTAAAATATGTACTGGAGGAGGCGTAATCATGTCAAAATGGTGTTTCAACTACGAATCCGGTGAATACGAGGATATTGACAGAGACGGTTTCTGTTACACGCGGGGTGAATATGTCAACCTTTGGGATGACAGCGAATTCCGACGTGAAGAAGAGAGACTGGAACGACGTCGTGAAGAGGAAGGCTGGTGACCTCTTGATTCTTTGAGGGAATGACTGATCCGCATACCAGAACAGCGGCAAAATCAAGCACAGACTACTGTCCTCTGGGACAAGGCTTCCCGGAGAGCAGTTTTTTCTCTGTCTGTGGCTGGAACTGTGGTCAAGGCGAACACAGGCCGATAAACTCCAACGCAAAATCGACCAAAAAGTTAAGAAAAACCGCCGTTTCATCACAGAAACGGCGGTTTTCGTGGTGGACGATACAGGACTCGAACCTGTGACCCCCTGCACGTCAAGCAGGTGCTCTAGCCAGCTGAGCTAATCGTCCGAAGCGAACATGTACAAGATACACGAACTGCCGGGATTTGTCAAGCCCTTTCTTGCACTTTTCTTTTTTTTCTGCTATACTGCCTCCAGCAACCAGGAGAGGAGCGAGCCGCGTGAGAAGATCCGCCTTAGTAACCGGGGCCTCCCGAGGCATTGGGAGGGCCATTGCCGCCGCCCTGGCCCGGGAGGGCTGGTCCGTCTGCGTCAACTACCTGGAGAGCCGGGACGCCGCCGGAGAGCTGGTCCGGGACCTTCGGGCCCGGGGTCTGGCCGCCATGGCCTTCCAGGCCGACGTGGCGGACCGGAAGGCGGTGGACGCCATGGTCCGGGCCGCGGCGGCGGAGCTGGGCCCCGTGGAGCTGCTGGTGAACAACGCCGGCATTTCCCATCAGGGTCTCTTTCAGGACTTGGACGGCGAAACCTGGGACCGCCTTCTGGCGGTGAATCTCACCGGGCCCCGAAACGCCGTTCAGGCGGTCCTGCCCCACATGCTCAGCGAGAAGCGGGGATGCGTTGTCAACATCTCCTCCATCTGGGGGCTTCGGGGCGGCAGCTGTGAGACGGCCTACGCCGTAACCAAGGCGGGCCTGATCGGCCTCACCCGCTCCCTGGCCCTGGAGCTGGCTCCCTCCGGCATCCGGGTGAACTGCGTGGCCCCGGGGTGCGTGGAGACGGACATGGTCCGGGCGCTGGGGGAGGACACCCGCCGCATGCTGGCGGAGGAGACCCCCCTGGGCCGCCTGGGAAGGCCGGAGGAGATCGCGGAGGCGGTGGCCTTCCTGGCCTCGGAAAAGGCGGCCTTTATCACCGGCCAGGTGCTAACCGCCGACGGCGGCTTTATCGCGTGAAGAAATTCCGCTCCGCTGCGTCCCCGCCGCCTTTGGCGGCGTGGACTCCGCCCGCTCCATTCCTTCCCGCTTCCTTCAAGGGGGAGCGGGCTCCCCCTTGAGCATCCCCCACCCCTGCGGGGGACGGGAGACGAAAGACGGAGGACGGGGGGACGAAAAAAGGGGAGGCTTTCGCCTCCTCTTTTTTATTGATAGCGGTACTGCTTGCCGGTGTATTGCTCGATACAGCTGAAAAACAGCTCCCGATTTCGGAATTCCAGCAGCTTGCTGTCCTCCTCCTCGTGGAAGGACACGATCCGGCGGCGGGTGTCGACCCAGACGCGCCACAGGGTTTCTACAGTGTTGGTTTGCTCCATAGGGGGAGGCTCCTTTCTCGTTGGCACTTGTTGTCTATTAAATAAGACGATTTAGAGGGCGGTTTTGTTTCACCATTTCCAAAATTTTTTTGAAAAATTTTTCCGCCCCCCAATCGCGCCCCTCCCGGAACAAGGGTCAATACGCCTCGTCAAAGGGGACGTAGGCGTCCTGGGTGGGGACATAGGCCTCCTCGGGATAGACCGTGCCAAAGCTGTCTTTGTAATAGACGCCGCTGTAGGGGTCGTCGTAGTAGGTGGGCGTACCCTTTTCCAGATTGTCCAGGGCGATGCGCTGGGCGTAGGTCAGCAGCCTCCGGTTCTCGTTCACGATGCCCAGATCCTCCAGGGCCTTCAGCGTCTCCGTGCAGTAGACGGAGGGGTTCAGGAAGAGGGTCTGGGTGCGGAGGGGTCTCTGGCGGCCGTCCAGGTAGGTGACGGAGTAGTCGAGGTTCAGGTCCGCGCTGTAGGCGGCCTTCTCATAGCCGTCCTCCTCGTCCACCATGAACAGCGTCCGCCCCAAGTGTCCCGCCTGGATGTCCCGCCGGACGGCGGCCTCCAGGACCTTGGCCTGCTCCGCCGTCAGCTCCGTCTGTTCCACGTCCTTCGTCTCGGTGTTGTAGAGCCCGGTGAGATAGCCGCCGGTGAGGCGGGCGTCCCTGTCCTCCCCGTAGATGTCGCCGAAGACGTTGGCCTCCTGGATGAGGGGGTCCGAGGCCAGGGCCGCCAGCTTCCGCAGGGCCTCCGACTGCTCCAGCAGAGCCTGATTGCAGGGAAGGTCGTAATTGCGGTTGACCCGCCCGTCGTAGTCTTCCGGGTCGTCATAGTAATCCAGGTCGAAATAAGCGTAGTAGGTTTCTCCCTCGAAGCGGTCCCGGTCCCGGTCCAGGGTCTCCCGCTCCGCCACGATGGCCCGGTGGACCTCCAGCACCTCCTGAATGGCGGCGGGGTCGTTCAGAATGACGTTGACGCCGTGGCCGTTCCACCCGCGCATCCAGAAGCGGACCTGCTGGGCCTGCTCCGGCTCCGGCGTCCAGGTCTCCATGCCCAGGGGGTCCGCCGCCACGGCGAGGCACAGGGCCACAGCCGCCAGCAATGTAGCCAGAGCCCCCTTCCAGGTGCCCCGGAAGACCCGGAGGGATTTCGCCAGGAGCATGGAGGCGATGTAGTAGCCCACGAGCCCGGCGAGGGCCATGCACACGGCCATGGGGACCGGGTTGGCGCGGGAGATGTCGAAGAACAGGCCGTAGAGGGCCATGCCTCCGGCCAGGGCGGCGCAGAGGGCCACGCCGTAGCGGAACACGGGCTTCATCCAGCCCACGGCCACCACGTCCGCGGCGCTCTCGCTCCTCCTCCGGCGGTACAGGGCCCAGGCGAAAGCCAGCAGGGCCACGCCCGCCAGGGCGTAGACGGCGATCATCCAGCCGTTGACCAGGGTGACGGAGGTCAGGACGGATTCGCCCCAGCCCCCGGCATTGGTGATCTGCGCGTACTCCGTGTCCACGTTCAGGCTTCGGGTCAGGTACATGACGGGGCTCAAAAACTCCACCACGCCCTGATAGGACCGCTCCACGCCGAAGTAGAAGATGGTCATGAGCATGGTCACCAGCCACTCCAGCCCGGCGGCGATGAAGTGGAAGATGAAATAAAAGGCGGCGAAGGCGAAGGGGTTGCCGGTGACGAACACCACCGCCATGGCGGAGGCGAAGAAGAAAAAGCTCATTCCCAGCACGCTGAGGATGGTCACGCCCAGGCCCACGGGCTCCACGCCGCCCACTGTCGCGGAGACCAGGATGGCCAGGCCCCCGGTGACGGCGTAGGGAATCAGCATCATGGACATGCCGGAGAGGAAGTCCGTGACGAAGAGCCCCTTCCGGGTGACGGGCAGGGAGTGGTAGAGCCCCACGCTCCTGGGATTGTACAGCCAGCCCCAGGCCGCCAGGGCGCACAGCGCCGCGTACAGCAGGGAGAGGGTGGGAATGATCCAGGCCACGATCTGGTAATAGCCCGCGGTGATGCTCAGGGGGTCGCTCATGAGCTCCCCGAAGAGGGCGTGATTCTGGATCAGGATGGTGAGGAAGGCCAGGGGGAACAGGGCCCCCACGAGGGACGCGCCGCCCCACATGGGCCAGAACCTGGCCAGGTTCTTTCGAAACAGCGCGGGATTAAAGTACGATGTCTTTGACCGCATAGTCGGCGCCTCCTAACTCGTAGATGAAAATTTCCTCCAGGGTCAGCGGCACGGCGTCCACCAGCATGGGCTCGTAAACCGCCAGGCGGTTCTTGGCCTCCCCGGCGCTCATCCGCATGATGAGGGTGTGGATGCGGCCCACATGGGAAGCGTGGAGAACCTCCAGGTCCTCCGGCACGCCGCCGCCGTCCTGAAAGACCACCTGGAGCTTCACCATGTTGTCCTGCAATTGGGCCAGGGACCGCTCCAGCAGCACCTTCCCATGGTCCAGGATGCCCACGTGGTCGCACACGTCCTCCAGCTCCCGGAGGTTGTGGGAGGAGACCAGCACTGTGGTTCCCCGCTGGCTGACATCCCCCAGCACCAGGGACCAGACCTGCCGCCGCATGACGGGGTCCAGGCCGTCCACCGGCTCGTCGAGAATCAGGTAGTCCGGCATGGCGCTGAGGGCCAGCCAGAAGGCGGCCTGCTTCTGCATCCCCTTGCTGAGGCGGCGGAGGGGCCGCCTCTCGTCGATCTGGAAGACCTCCTTTAATTTCTCGTACCGCTCCGTGGAAAAGCCGGGATAGAAGCCCCGGTAGAAACGGCCCATGTCCCGGATGGTGGCCTGGGGGAAGTAATACCAGTCGTCGGCGATGGCGGCCATCCGGGCCTTCAGGGCCGCGTTTTCCCAGACCCCCTGGCCGTCGACGGCCAGCTCTCCCTCGTCCTGGCGGTAGACGCCGGTGAGACAGCGGATCAGGGTGGATTTCCCCGCGCCGTTGGGGCCCACCAGGCCGTACACGCTCCCCGCGGGGACGGACAGCGTCACCCCGTCCAGGGCGGCGAAGCCGTCGAAGCGCTTGACGGCGTTTGTCACTTGAATCATTGTGTACCCTCCTTGCTCCCCCCGGCGGGGGCCCCGCCGGATGGCTCTTCCTCAAGAAGAGCCATCAGCTCCTCTTGACTGACGCCGAGATAGCGAAGCTCCGCCACCAGCTCCCGGGTTTTCTCCCAGAGCTCCTTCCGGCGGGACGTGTCGGCGTCCGGGTCCCCGGTGGCAAAGCTGCCCTTGCCGGGGACGGAGTAGATGTACCCCTCTCCCTCCAGATCGTTGTAAGCCCGCTGGATGGTGTTGGGGTTGATGGACAGCTGTGTCGCCAGGGCCCGGACCGAGGGGAGTTTTTCGTCGGTCCCGATGGCCCCGGTGACGATCAGCTTTCGGAGCCCGTCCTTGATCTGCTCGTAGATGGGGCGGGAGTCCCGGTAATTGAGGCTGATCACCGCGCACCTTCCCTTCCGCGGCGGAAGCGCCGCCGCTGTGTGTTGGTAGACTGTATTAACTGTATTAAGAAAAGTAACACAGTATTTCGGCTTTGTCAAGGGGCGTTTGTAAAAAAGAGGGCCGGCGCGCTTGACAGGCGGGACGCGGGGCGGGGGCGCTCAAAATAAAATTTCCGAATCCGAGTGAGCCCAGGCTGTCGAAAACGTGTTTTCGCCAGCCTGAGCAAGTTTTCAGACCTTTAAAAAAGTTCTGAAAACTTCCGATTGAAAACGAAAGGAACCCTTCCTGGGTTCCTCTCGTAACTCTCTTCCTTCCCGTTGATGGAGTTTTTACCGTTTTTCGACACTCTGCGGGCCGCCAAGGGCGGCGGCCCCTACATCATGGTCCTGTTATAAAATGCGTGAATGGGCACTCCCCGAATCCGGCATCCCCTTGTAAAAAAGTCCCGGACGTGGTAGAGTAGTCGTATCTTTGAGGAATGGGAGGCATGGAGCATGGAAAAAATGATTCTGATCAGGGGCAGCGGCCTCAGCGAAGCGAACGGGTATCTGGAAAGCGGCTGGACCGTAAAGCTGCTGAAAACGGTAAACGACGCCACCACCAGCCGCTTTTACGCGTACGCCGTCCTGGAAAAGCCAGACGAGGAGCCCCGGACATCAGAAAAATTTCAGTGATTTTTGAGGATTCCCCTTTACAACGGCAAAACCCTGTGGTAAAATCAAAAAGTCTGTCCGGCGGACAGAAAACATGCCCCGGAGCTTTGTCCCGAGGAGCTTCACCGGCCTGAGGCACAGCCCCGCGGGGAATCAAAACGAAAGGTGGAAACCACACTATGCTTCGCAAGGAAGAAAAGACCGCGATCATCAACGCCAACCGCACCCACGAGTCCGATACCGGCTCTCCCGAGGTTCAGATTGCCATCCTGACCGAGCGCATCAACGTGCTCACCGAGCACATGCGGGCCAATCCCCAGGACAAGCACTCCAACCGGGGCCTCCTGAAGATGGTCGGTAAGCGCCGCAGCCTCCTGGACTACCTCCAGAAGAAGGATGTGGAGCGTTACCGCGCCCTCATCGCCAAGCTGGGTATCCGTAAGTAAGACGCAGACAGGGCGGCGTATATTCGCCGCCCTGTTTTCCGCGTGGTGAAACCGGATTTCCCCCCTATCCACCGACGCGGGAGCCGCTTTTTGTGTTTGAACGTTTCCCCAACGCCCCGGACCTTGGGGGAAGGTTCAAATACGAAAAGGACGCTCCCGCGCAAAACAAAAGAAAAGGAGCGTATCTATGTCTACCATCATCACTCAACGGCAGTTCCCCCATTACCGCAAGTACGAAATGGAGCTGGCGGGCCGCCCCCTGACCCTGGAGGTCGGGAAGCTGGCGGAGCTTGCCAACGCCGCCGTCATGGTGGGCTACGGCGACACCCGGGTCCTGGTCTGCGCCACCGCCTCCGCCCGGCCCCGGGACGGCATCGACTTCTTCCCCTTAAGCGTGGACTTTGAGGAAAAGCTCTACTCCGTGGGCCGCATCCCCGGCAGCTTCAACCGCCGGGAGGGCCGCCCCGGGGAAAAGGGCGTCCTCACCAGCCGGGTCATTGACCGGCCCATCCGCCCCCTGTTCCCCCACGACTTCCGCAATGACGTTTCCATCATGGCCACGGTTATGAGCGTGGACCACGACTGCTCCCCCGAGATCTGCGGCCTCATCGGCGCTTCCGCCGCCCTGGCCATTTCCGACATCCCCTGGCACGGCCCCGTGGGCGCGGTGAAGGTGGGCCTGGTGGACGGCAAGCTGATCTTCAACCCCACCGGCGAGGAGCGGAAGGTTTCCGACCTGGACGTGACTGTGGTCTCCACCGGGGAGAAGGTGGTCATGATCGAGGCCGGGGCCAACGAGGTGGACAACGACACCATGTTCCAGGCCATTCAGATGGCCCACGAGGAAAACCAGAAGCAGGTGGCCCTCATCAACCGGATGGTCTCCGAGATCGGCAAGGAGAAGTTCGACTATCCCCACGCCGACTTCGACGGGGAGCTGTTTGAGAAAATTGTCTCCGCCACCATGGACGAGGCCAAGGCCGCCATGGATACCGACGACAAAAACGTCCGGGAGACCCGGTGGAACGCCCTCATTGAGAAGTGGCACGAGCTCTTCCTGGACGAGTACCCCGAGATGGACAAGTATCTGGACGAGATCACCTACAAGTTCCAGAAGAAGATTGTCAAGGCCTGGCTGCTGGAGGGCCACCGGGTGGACGGCCGCCAGAAGAACGAAATCCGGCCTCTGGGCTCCGAGGTCGGGCTGCTGCCCCGGGCTCACGGCTCCGGCCTCTTTACCCGGGGCCAGACCCAGGTCCTCTCCGTGGTCACCCTGGACACCCTCTCTGCCAACCAAAAGCTGGACACCATCTGGGAGGAGACGGAAAAGCGGTATATGCACCACTACAACTTCCCCGGCTACTCCGTCGGCGAGGCCAAGCCCGCCCGTTCCCCCGGTCGCCGGGAAATCGGCCACGGCGCTCTCGCCGAGCGGGCCCTCCTCCCCGTCATTCCCGACGTGGAGCAGTTCCCCTACGCCATCCGGGTGGTCAGCGAGGTGGTGAGCTCCAACGGCTCCACCTCCCAGGGGTCTGTCTGCGGCTCCACCCTGGCGCTGATGGACGCCGGCGTGCCCATCAAGGCCCCTGTGGCGGGCATCTCCTGCGGACTGATTCAGGACGACGACGGCGGCTTCACCACCTTCATTGACATTCAGGGCGTGGAGGACTTCCACGGCGAAATGGATTTCAAGGTGGCGGGCACCAAGAAGGGCATCACCGCCATCCAGATGGACCTGAAAAACGACGGCCTGACCATGGAGATCATCAAAAACGCCCTGGAGATCACCTATGACGGGCGCTGCCAGATTTTGGACCAGATCATGCTCCCCGCCATTGCCGAGCCCCGGAAGGATGTCAGCAAATACGCGCCCAAGATGCTGACCATGCACATCGACCCCTCCAAGATTCGGGAGGTGATCGGCTCCGGCGGCAAGGTCATTCAGAAAATCGTGGCGGACACCGGGGCGAAAATCGACATCAACGACGATGGATCCATCTTCATCGCGGGAGTGGACGCGGCCAGCTGCGACGCGGCGAAAAAGTGCATCGACGACATTGTGTTTGTGCCCGAGATCGGCGCGCTGTACTATGGCCGGGTGGTGCGGCTGATGACCTTCGGCGCGTTCGTGGAGCTGGCCCCCGGCAAGGACGGCCTGGTCCACATCTCCAAGCTGGCGGAGCACCGGATTGAGAAGGTGGAGGACGCCTGCAAGATCGGGGACATGATGTGGGTGAAGGTCACCGACATCGACGAAAAGGGCCGGGTGAACCTGAGCCACAAGGACGCCGTCCGGGAGATCAAGGCCAGGGAGGCCGCCGGCGAGCGGGTAAAATAATGTAAGCGCGGCTGGGGCGGACCGGAAGGTCCGTCCCGGTTTTTTGTCCTTGCAAGGCGGGGAAGTTTGTGCTATGCTGTAAAAGTATAAATAGCGCGCGGCGCGCGAGCGAGACAGGAGGAGCGGAATATGAGGCGTTGGATATGGAGGATTCTGCTGGCGGCGATGGTGGCCGCCTCCCTGGCGGGAACCGCCCTGGCGGCGGAGACCCGGGGACTGAAATGGGAGCAGGTTGGAGACGAGTGGAAGGTGACGGGTTATGAGGGCACCGCCACCAAGGTGGAGATTCCCTCGACTCACGAGGGCAAACCGGTTACGCAAATCGGAAAGAATGCCTTTGCCATGTCCGGTATTACCAGCGTGGACATTCCCGGCTCCATCAAGTCAATTGATGAACAGGCGTTCGCGTCCTGCGCGAAATTGACGACCGTCACCTTCCACGACAGCAGCGAGGAAGGAAGCGCCGCTCCCGGCAGTACGGTCATTGGAGAAAGCGCGTTTTTTAATTGCGGCATTACCACACTGAACCTCTCCAACAGCGTGAAGTCCATTGGGGAAAATGCCTTCGCGAACTGCAAAATGTCCGAGGTGGTTATTTTGGACAGCACGGAGTCCATCGCCGCCGGCGCTTTCTCGGGCTGCGGGAATCTGAGCAAGGCCGCGATTTCCGGCAAAGATTCGCCGGTAACCGTCGCGCCGGGCGCCTTCCCCGCCGGTGGAAAGCTGAAAGAGCTCCACTGCCAGGGGACGGTTACCTTTACGGGCGACCCGGACGCGAACCCGTGGAAGGACGACAGCGTCCATACGGTCAATATTGTAAGCGTGGTAGTGCCCGCCACATGCCAAAAAGCGGGCAGTATTAAAAAAACGGTAGGCTGCACGGAGACCGCCGCCAAATGCACCTTCAAGGGCGAGGATCGGACCATCCCCAAGCTGGCACATGATTTCCGGCCGGACCCGGGGTACACCCCGGAGACCCACCCGCCCTGTGAGGATTGGGTGGAAACCTATCCGGCCACCTGCACCAAGTGTCAGACCCATCAGGACTTGTCTGTGGCCCACCCGCATACGGAGGACCACAAATACGACACGGACCCCAGTCCCAAGGTAGAGACCACCCCTCCCACCTGCATCAAGGAGGGGCTGGAGGTCACCACCAGGAAGTGCCAGAACCCGGGCTGTAATTCGGAGAATGTCACCCGGAAGGTGCTGCCCAAGAACGAGAGCCACACATACCAAGACCAAACCAAGGTGCTGCGGTCGGCCACCTGCGTCGCCCCCGGCTATGAGGCGGTCTACAGCATGTGCAAGGACTGCGGAACCTTGAAACCGGACGCCTGTTCCGGTTGGGACCACGCGAAGGATGAGGAGTATAACCAAAAGCTGCTCCAGGGCGAGTTCGACACGGCCTATCAAGGCCATTTGGAGACCGGCCACCAGTTGAAGGAGGTTCCCGCTCTGACGGGCGAGCACACCTGGGGCGAGGAGACCTGGGGCTATGAAAAGGAGGCCGACAAGCCCACCTGCACCGCCGGCGGCAAGGAAACCGCCATGCAGGAATGCACAGTCTGCAACGAGAAGAAATTTGACACCGCGAAGACCCGGGATGTCCAGCCCCTAGGACACGACTACGACCTGAGCAAGGACTTCGAGGAGGTAACCGAGGAGGCCACCTGCACCGAGAACGGCAAAAAAACCACCACCGGCTTCTGCATGCGGGAGAACAGGGTGGTGACGGAGGAGGAGGTCCTCCCCGCCACCGGCCACAACTACGTCCCCCTCTCCGACTCGGCCCCCGGCGGCGTGCTCAAGGAGGCCACCTGTACGGAGCCGGGACGGCGGGTCAGCGGCGGCGAGCAGTGCACCAAGTGCTTTGACATCAAGGACAGCGGAGAGGACATTGAGATCCCCCCCCTGGGCCACCTGTGGGGCAGTCCCGTGCTGGACGAGACCGCCGCGGACTACAAAGCCCCCACCTGCACGGAGACCGGCGAGGCCACCGGCACCGTCACCTGCACCCGGACGGGCTGCCACAGCGCCCCGGCGGACGATAACTCCCCCCCGGTGACCCAGAACCAGAGGATTACCCTCCCCGCCCTGGGCCACGACTGGGGCGAGTGGACGGTGACCAAGGAACCCACCGAAAAGGAGGCCGGAAGCCGGGAGCGGACCTGCAAGCGGGAGGGCTGCGAGGAGAAGGAGGTCCGGGAGATTCCGCCTCTGGACGCCCCGCCCACGGACCCGGACGACCCCGACAAGCCCACGGACCCGGACAATCCCGACAAGCCCACTCCCCCGGAGGAGAGCACCTATAAGGTCGATGTGATCCAGGCCAGCAACGGCACCACCTATGTCAGCCGTTCCACCGCCAAAGAGGGCGACGTGGTGATCATCACCGTCACTCCCAACTCCGGCTATGTGCTGGACATGATCCGGGTCATCGGCGGGTCGGAGCTGGTGAAGCTCACCGACCTGGGCGGCGGGCAGTACCGCTTCGTCATGCCCGCCTCCAACGTGGAGGTCCGGGCCACCTTCGACCGCACCGGCTCGGATTACGGCAACAACTGGACCGACGGCTTCGGAAACAGCGGCTCCGGCGACCGGAGCGACCCCCGCCGGACCACGGACGTGGTCCCGGTGCAGATTCAGGAGCCGGTGGTGGGCCCGGCGGGCGCCAGCCAGCGCATCTTCCAGGACATCCCCACCACCCACTGGGCGGCGGGGGAGATCAACTGGGCCAGCGAGATGGGCTATATGAGCGGCTCGGGAGGCCGGTTTAACCCCGGCGAAAACATCAGCCAGCAGCAGATGTGGATGGTGCTGGCCCGTCTGTGCGGCGAACAGCCCGCCAGTATGGCGGAGGCCCGCCGCTGGGCGGAACTGGGAGGCTATGCCGACGGCTCCGCCCCCACCGCCCCGGTGAAGCGCCATCAGCTGGTGACGGCTCTGTACCGCTGCGCCCGCCTGACGGGACGGACCGCCCGGGTGACCGTCAGCCTGTCGGGCTACGCCGACAGCCGCACCGTGCCCACTGTGGCGCGGGAGGCCTTTACCTGGGCCCTGACCAGGGGCATCGTCAGCGGCGACGCCGAGGGACGGCTGAAACCCGCCGAGACGATTACCCGGGACCAGTTCGCGGTGATTCTCTACCGCTACAGCCACAGAATGTAAGGACCGCTGGACAGCGTCCGGCGGTTGTGAACGGGATGAAACCGGACAGGGGGCGGGCTGAAGAGCCCGCCCCCGCTTTGTGAAAGGAGACGCCTATGGATACCATCGCCGCCATTGCCGCCGGAGGAGGGGCCCCTTCCGCCATCGGGGTCATCCGCATCTCCGGTCCGGACTGCTTCGCGGTGTGTGACCGGGTTTTCCGCTCTGCCCGGCCCTTCGGGGCGCTGGAGGCCCGGCGTATGGTGCTGGGAGAGATTTTGGACGGAGAGGGGCAGGTGATCGACCGGGGGCTGGCGGTCCGCTTCCCCGGTCCCCACAGCTACACCGGGGAGGACTCCGCCGAGCTCCACTGCCACGGCTCCCCGGTGGTTCTGCGGGAAGCGCTGGCCGCCCTCCTCGCCGCCGGGTCCGCCGCCGGAGCCCCTGTGCGGCAGGCGGGGCCGGGGGAGTTCACGAAACGGGCCTTTTTGAACGGGCGGCTGGACCTGACCCAGGCGGAGGCCGTCATCGACCTCATCGACGCGGAGACCGCCGCCGCCGCCCGAAACGCCGCCGCCCAGCTGGACGGCGGGCTCCGGCGGGTGCTGGAGCCCATTCAGGAGGCTCTGCTGGAGGTGACCAGCCGGTTTTACGCCGTGGTGGATTACCCGGACGAGGACATCGAGGACGCGGGACCGGAGGAAATCCAACGGGCCATGACTTCGGCGGAGGAGGGGCTGACCCGGCTCCTGGCCTCCTGCAAACGGGGGCAGGTGTTGAAAAAGGGGGTGCGGACCGCCATTGTGGGCCTGCCCAATGCGGGGAAGTCCTCCTTGCTGAACGCCCTGGCGGGCTATGACCGGGCCATCGTCACCGGCGTGCCGGGCACCACCCGGGACACGGTGGAGGAATCCGTCCTCTGCGGCGGGGTGCTGCTGCGGCTCATCGACACGGCGGGCCTCCGGGAGACGGAGGACGAGGTGGAGCGGCTGGGCGTGGAGCGCTCCCGGAAGGCCATGGAGGAGGCGGAGCTGATTTTGCTGGTGCGGGACGGCTCTGTGGAGATGTGCCCGGAGAACCGGGCCCACTGGGAGGCGGAGGCCCTCCTCCTGAGCCAGGTGGCCCGGACCGGGAAGCCCTGGCTCTGCGTCGAATCCAAATGCGACCTCACCGGCCCCCGCGCCTTTTCCGTCGGGCTGGTTCAAGAGGAGGCCAACAACCCCGCCGCCTGCCTCTGCGTCTCCTCCGTCACCGGACTGGGCCTGGACAAGCTGGGGGAGGCCGTAGCGGCCCTCTTCCCCGCCGGGGACCCGGGGGAGGCGGGGAGCCTTCTCACCGACCGGCGGCAGGAGGACGCCGCCCGCCGGGCCAGGGACGCCCTCCGCCGGGGCCGGGGAGCCCTGGAGAGCGGCCTGACCCCCGACGCCGTCCTCGCCGACGCGGAGGAGGCCCTGGACGCCATCGGGGAGCTGACGGGCCGGACGGCCCGGGAGGAGATCGTGGAGCGGATTTTCTCCCGCTTCTGCGTGGGGAAATGAGGTCCGTCCATCTTGCGGCAAAATTTCCCGGCCCCGCCCCGGGATTCTTGTGCAATCCGCCAATTGAATAAATATTCATAGTAGCTGTATAATTCATTCATCATAAACCACTTTGGGAGGCGCTGTTATGAAAAAAGATATCAAGAAGATCGTCCTTGCCTATTCCGGCGGACTGGATACGTCCATCATCATCCCCTGGCTGAAGGAGAACTACGGAAACCCGGAGATCATCGCCGTGGCCGGCGACGTGGGCCAGAACGACGAGCTGGACGGCCTGGAGGAAAAGGCCATCAAAACCGGAGCCAGCAAGCTTTACATCGCGGACCTCACCGACGAGATGGTGGACGAGGTAATCCTCCCCTCTCTGAAAATGGGAGCCAGCTACGAGCAGTACCTTCTGGGTACGGCCTTCGCCCGGCCCATCATCGCCCGGAAGCTGGTGGAAATCGCCAAGGCCGAGGGGGCGGACGCCAT
>CAJUQQ010000040.1 GCA_910588175.1 uncultured Oscillibacter sp. | reverse complement strand
TTAAAGGTCTGAAAACTTGCTCAGGCTGGCGAAAACACGTTTTCGACAGCCTGAGCAGGTCCCCGGCTTTCGCCGGGGACCTGCTTATTTTACCGGTCATTCCACCGGCCCAATGATGGTCCCGTCGTCCTTTTCGGCCTCCAGGCCGTTGGCGATCCGCAGGAGCAGGAAGCCCGTCAGCGTCAGCCCCCCGCCGGCGTAGAGCAGGAGGGAGGAGAGGTACGCGCTGCCGTCCGCAAGAGAGGCGGCGCAGAGCACCAGAGACCCGGCGGCATAAAAGCCGAAGCGCCGGGTCCGCCCCGCCTGGAAGACAAAGGAGCTGAGCCGGTAGAACCCCAAGGTCATAAAGACCAGGGCCAGCAGCTCCACGTAGTACATGGTCAGAGAGGGGTTCACGGAGTCAATGCGGTAGGTCAGCACCAGCCGCACCACCAGCGCCGCCACGGGCAGCAGGGTGATGGCGGCGGGGGCCTTATGCCGGTGCCCGCCGGTCCGGCGGCGGCAGCCCGCCAGCACCGGGAACAGGCTCCCGGCGGCGGCCAGGGTCAGCACGCCCAGGAGGAGCTGCCCCTGGGGAGTGTAGCCCAGCCCCCCCGCCCGGAGGATACCGTAAATGGCGTGCCGGGAGGCGGCCAGGCCCTCCGGCAGTATGGAGGCGCACTCCGCCAGGTCCGCCAGTCCGCTGAGGGCCAGGAGGAACACGCCGCCCATGGGCAGGGACAAGAGGCCGGCGTTTTCCGTGGAGAAGTCCCGGGGCAGAACCGGGCCGGGGTCCTCCTCCGCCGGGAGAAGCCTGGACGTCACCGCCAGAACGGCGGCCAGGCCTGCCAGCAGCACCGCCAGAGCCAGCGCCGCCGGGTTTCCGGGAATGGGAAGACCGGTATCCGGCTCGTAGCCGGTGCTGTTTTGCAGCAGCCGCAGTACACAGGCGGCGGCCCCGCCCAGCGCCGCTGCCAAGGGTAGCGCGTATCGTTTGTTCATAGCAGAAGCGTCCTTTCCGGAGTGGTTTCGCGGGAAGCCCGTCCAATTCAAAACGTGTGTTTCGAACCGGGGGATGCCGGACAGACGGGGATTTTTCCCGTCAGACAAGGAGCTGTTCCGCGGCAGTCCTGACGGATTGCCGGAGAAGCGGCGCGGTGCGGCGGGAAAAAGACCGTCCGAGAGGCGTTCGGCGGTTGTGAATACGGCTTCCAGTATAGCACAGAAACAGGCGGCTGAAAAGGGGAAATTTTCCGCTCACTCCTCCCGCAGCGTCACCTGGGGCTGTTCCACCGCCGCCCGGCGGAGAAGACGCACCAGCCCCCGGCCCCGGCGGCCCAGCCGCTCCTCCAGGGACTCCCGGTGAAGGAGGCGGATGGTTACAGCCGTTTCCGGGTCTGTCAGGCAGTCAAACAGGGCGTCCAGATTCCGCCCGTACCACTCCGGCAGAGCCAGCGCTTGCGCGAAGCGGTCATGGACTTCCTCCAGGGACGCGATGTCCAACCCGTCCAATACAACCTCAGCCATCGCCCTCGTCTCCATACAGCAGTTCAAAGGACTCATAGTGGTCCTCCGTGTAGTAGATCAGGCCGTCGTTGGAGAAGACGATCCGCTTGGCTCCCCGGCTTTTGCTCCCCAGGGTGTCAATGTCGCACTCCGTGTAGGTCCGGCCCTTCGCATCCGGGAGAAGGCCCTCGTAGTTCTCAAAGCGGTTTCCGCCGATGCACAAACATTGCCCCGGCGCGTAGGGCTCCAGAGACCCGCCGGACCAGCCCAACGCCTGGGCCTCTTTTTTGGTAATGAAGTTGTCCGGCAGACGGCCGTAGGTGTAAATGTAGAGGGCTACATCTTCCTTGGTGGTGTAGGCCCCGTCCTCCGGGAGGGGGGCGGGCTCCGCCACCCGCCCGTCCGTTTCATCGTCTGCCTCCGTAGAAAGTGCGTTCGAGGGCTCCGCCGTACCGGGAGACGCTTCGCCCGGCGGGAGCGGGTCCTCTTGGCCGGAGGACTCCTCCGGACCGGCGGGGTCCTCCGCGTCCTCCGCGACAGGGAGGTCGATTACTTTTTCCGGCTGGGTGCCGGCGAAGGTCATATCTTCCGGCGCGAGGGAGCCGCAGGCGGTAAGGGAGAACAGGGTCAGTGCGGCCAGCAGGCCGCTGAGCCAGCGTTTCATGTCCATCATCCTTTCTGTTGATGGAGAACAGTATACCAGTTTCGCCCAAAAGAGGCAAGGGAAATCCCCCTTGCCCCAGAGTGTCGAAAAACAGTAAAAACTCCAACAACGGGAAGGAAGAGAGTTACGAGAGGAACCCAGGAAGGGTTCCTTTCGTTTTCAATCGGAAGTTTTCAGAACTTTTTTAAAGGTCTGAAAACTTGCTCAGGCTGTCGAAAACACGTTTTCGACAGCCTGAGGCAAGGGAAATCCCCCTTGCCCCTTACCCTATGTCGTTTTGTTAACGGAATGACGCTGGTTTCTGGCCCTTCAGTAGGTCCTGAAACCGTTCCAGCAGTACGGCGGCCTGGCCCCGGGCGGCCCGGCCCTGGGGCTGGAGGGCGCCGTCCTTGGTTCCCTGCAAAATGCCCTCCGCCAGGGCCCAGCTCAGGGCCTCCCTGGCGTAGCCGCTGACTTCCCCGGCGTCCCGGTAGCCCCGGAGGGAGGCCCGGGCGCCGCTGTCGGCCCGCTCCCGCTGAGCGAAGCGCCAAAGGATGGCGGCCAATTGCTGGCGGCTGACCGGAAGATCCGGCCGGAAGGTCCCGTCGTAGTAGCCCTCCACAATGCCCTGTCCGGCGGCCCAGGCCACGGCCCCGCTGTAATAGGCCCCGCTAGGTACGTCCGAGAAGGCGGCCCCTTGGGCGGAGGGACTCCCCGCCAGCCGGTGGAGAATGGCGGCGATTTGTCCCCGGGTCACCGTCCCGCCGGGGGAGAAGGCGGTTGGGCTGACGCCGTTCATCAGCCCGGCGGCGCAGACCCGCTCCACCGCCCCGGCATACCAGGCGTCCTGGGGCACGTCCTGAAAGCGCCCGCCGTTCCAGACATTCCAGGCGCTTTGGATCAGGTCGCCGGAGCGGTCCTGGGACAGCTCCCAGAAGCCCACGCCTCCCAGGCCCCGCCGCCGGGCCAGGGCCGCCTTGGCGGCAATGGAGGCCTGGTCGTCGTAGGAGAGGAAGGAGCGGTTACCGAAAAGATAGGGAACCTCCGCCTGCTGGTGGCGGAACCGCTGGTAGGAGGCGCGGTTCAGATACTCGCTTTTCACCTTGTCCCAGGAGACGGACTTGGCGCTGGTGAAGGACTGGTACAGCCCGCTGTTCCGGCTGGAAACGCCCTGGTATATGTATCCGTACAGGGGCATCCCCAATACCAGCTTCTCCGGCGGAACACCCCGGCCCAGCCAGGCGGATATGCCGTCGTCCACGCTGGCGCGGTAGCGGGGCGGACCGTCCGCGGGGGTGTAAAGGGGAGCGTTGAAGTCCGCGTAAGCGTCCCAGGGTCCGTGGATATCATAGGCCATGAGGAAAATGTGGTCCACGGTTTCCGCCACGGCCTGGGGCTCAATGTTGTTGAGATAACCGCCGTTTACCGCCCCGGCGACGGTCAGGACATAGCGCTTTCCATCCCGCTGCCCCTGCCGGTCCAGGGCTTGACGAAGCTCCCGCAGAAGCAGGGTGAAGTTCTGTTTGTCCTGGGGACGGTGGGTCACGCCGGGGGCCCCGCCGGAGACAGGATACTCCCAATCCAGATCTACCCCGTCCAGGCCGTGCTTCAAAAGCAGATCCACGCAGGACTGCGCAAGGGCCTTCCGGCTTCCGGCGGAGGCCGCGGCGTCGGAAAATCCGGCGGAGTCGTCCCATCCGCCCAGGGAGAGGACGATTTTCAAATCCGGATTCCGCCGCCGGAGAGCCGTCAGCTCCCGGAGGTTCTTCCCGTCCCGGGCCGGGTCGCTCAGGGCGGCCCGGCCGTCCGCGAGCTTGGCGAAGGCGTAATTTATCTGGGTGAACTGCTCCGCCGGGAGCTGGTCCGGCGTGCAGCCCTGGGAGGCGGCCCAGGAGGCATAGTATCCAACCATTTCTCCATTGCCGCCGGCTCCGGCGGCGGAGGCCTGGGGAAAACCCGCCAGAGACAGCAGCAGGGCAAACACCAAAACCAGGGAAGTGAGGCATCCTGTTTTCCGCATGGTTAAAAACTCCTAAAATAGAGAATCGAAGGCATGATAAAGCTTTTTCTAACAAATCATACGCCTCATTTTACCCCAAGCGGCCCGGCCAGGGCAAGGAACAGGTTTTGGAATTCCAGGAAGAAACTACGGCCGGACGGCGTAAGCCGTCCGGCCTCAGGCCGGCGAACATGTTTTTCGCCAGCCTGAGCAAGGTTTTCAGACCCTTTTGAAGGTCTGAAAACCTTCTGATTGAAAACGAGAGAAACCCCTGATGGGTTTCTCTCGCAGCTCTTTTCCTTTCCGCTTCTTTTAGACGGCCTTTCCATGTCAGCGTATGGTCAGCGGACCGTACTTTTCAGCGTTCCGATGTTCTGGATGGTGCACTCCACCACGTCTCCGGATTTCAGGAATTTCGGGGGATCAAAGCCCATGCCCACTCCCGCCGGGGTGCCGGTGGCAATGATGGTTCCCGGCAGCAGAGTCATCCCGGCGGAGAGCTCCTCAATGACCCCGGCAATGCTGTGAATGAGCAGGGCGGTGTTGGACCGCTGGCGCTCCTCCCCATTAACGGCGCAGGAGATGTCCAGGGCCGGGGGAAAGGCGGTCTCATCTGCGGTGAGGATGCAGGGCCCCAGAGGGGTGAAGCCGTCCAGGCTCTTGCCGAAGTACCACTGCTTGTGCCCGGTTTGGAGATCCCGGGCGGACACGTCGTTGAGAACGGTATAGCCGAAGATGTACTCTCCGGCCTCTTCCGCTTTGACATTTTTCGCGGTTTTCCCGATGATGACCGCCAGCTCCGCCTCGTAGTCCAGACGTTCCACCAGTCCCTCGTACCGGGGAATCACCCCGTCCGGGTCTCCGGCCCGGCTGACTCGCTTGGAGAAGTAGACCGCCGCGGGCTTGTCCTTGGTAAAGGCGTCCGCGTCGTACTTGGCGGCCTCTTTTTCGTGGTCCCGGTAGTTCATGCCCAGACAGATCACGTCCTGCCGGGGCCGGGGGATGGGGGCCAGAAGCCGGACCTCTTCCAGAGGAACCGGCCGGCCGGCGGGGGCCGTCAGGTCTCCGGCCTCAATCAAGGCGTTCATGTCCGGGTAGGGCAGGAAGGCCACGCCCGCCTCGGTCAGCTTGCCCACGCGCTCCTCGCCCTTATAAAGACAGGTGATGAGTTTCATGCAATCGACTCCTTATAAAAAGTTTGTTGACTGTATCTTAAAGCATTGAGTCCGAATATGCAAGAGGCGGAGCATTGGCTCCGCCTCAAATCCATTTTTACGACAGCAGCAGCTTGTCGTCGGCCTCGTCGCTTCCGCTGACCTTATTGAACAGCTCTAGCAGCTGGGGCACCGTCAGCTTTTTCTTCTCCTCGCCGGAGACATCAATGACGATTTTTCCGTCGTACATCATGATCAGCCGGTTTCCGTGCTGGATGGCGTCTTTCATATTGTGGGTGACCATCATGGTGGTCAGCTGACTCTCCGCCACAATGCGGTCCGACAGCTCCAGCACCTTGGCCGCCGTCTTGGGGTCCAGAGCGGCGGTGTGCTCGTCCAGCAGCAGCAGCTTGGGCTTCTTTAGGGAGGCCATCAGCAGCGTCAGCGCTTGGCGCTGGCCGCCGGAGAGAAGACCCACCTTGCTGGTCAGCCGGTCCTCCAGGCCCAGGTCCAGGTTTTTCAGCATCTCCTGATACCGGTCCTTCTCCGCCTTGTTCACGCCCCAGCGAAGGCCCCGGCGCTGGCCCCGGCGGGCCGCCAGAGCCAGATTCTCCAGGATTTGCATAGTGGGCGCGGTGCCCAGCATGGGGTCCTGAAAGACCCGGCCGATATAAGGGGCCCGCTTGTAGTCCGGCAGATGGGTCACGTTTACGCCGCCGATGGAGATGGTCCCGCCGTCCACGGGCCAGGTTCCCGCCACGGCGTTCAGCAAGGTGGATTTGCCCGCCCCGTTGCCGCCGATAACGGTGCAGAAGTCCCCGTCGTTCAGCGTCAGGCTCACACCCCGGAGGGCCTGCTTCTCATTGACCGTCCCGGCGTTGAATACCTTCCAGATGTCTTTCACTTCAAGCATGGCTGGCGCCTCCCGTCTTGACCTTGGCGTGGAAGTATTTGCCCTTCCAATAGGGAATGGACAGGAACACCGCCACGATAACCGCGGAAATCAGCTTCAGGTAGTTGGTGTTGATGTTGCTGAGGCTCACCACCGCCTGAATTACCGCGTAGTAAATGACCGCGCCCAGGGACACCGCCAGCATCTTCAGGGCGAAGTTGCGGAAGATCCGCCCGAAGACCACCTGCCCGATGATGACGGCGGCCAGGCCGATGACGATGGCGCCCTTGCCCATGCTGGAGTCCGCGAAGCTCTGGTACTGGCTGAGCAGCGCCCCGGACAGGGCCACCAGCCCGTTGGAGAGCATCAGGCCCAGCACCTTCCCGGTGTCGGTGTTGATGCCCTGGGCCCGGGCCATGTTGGGGTTGGCTCCCGTGGCCCGGAGGGAGGCGCCCAGCTCCGTGCCGAAGAACCAGTACAGCACCGAGATAATCGCCAGGGAAAACACGCCCACCACCAGAATGGGGTGGCGGTAGAAGGGCCGGGTCCCCTTGGCCACGTCCTGGACGAAGCGGAGGGACACCAGCAGCCGGTCCAGATTGGCCGGGTCGGTGACATTGATGGCCACGTTGGCTTTCATGCCCATAATGGCCAGGTTCACGGACCACAGGGCAAGCTGGGTCAGGATGCCCGCCAGAATGGCCGGGATGCCGCAAGCCGTGTGGAGCAGTCCCGTAACCAGCCCCGCCAGCAGTCCCGCCGCCAGCGCCGCCAGCATCGCCAGCCAGAGGTTGGCGCCGGAGCCGAACAGCACCACAAAGACGGCGCCCCCGGTACAGAAGGAGCCGTCCACGGTCAGGTCCGCGATGTCGAGGATTTTATAGGTGATGTATACGCCGACGGCCATAATGCCCCAGATCAGTCCTTGGGAGACGGCTCCCGGCAGCGCGCCGATAAAACTCAGCATGGTTTCCAACCTCTCTTAACCTTTGGAATTGGAGGCGGGGAGGGGGCCCTCCCCGCTCAAAACGCGTGTTCAGCCGATGGCCTCGTAGCCCTCCGGGGCGGTGATATTCAGCGCCTCGCACATGGGAGGATTGTACTTCTTGACAAACTCAGGGGCGTACTCGATGGGCATCGTGGAGATGTCCGCGCCCTCGGTCAAAATCTGAGCCGCCATTTCGCCGGTCTTGTAGCCGATATCATAGTAGCTGATGGACAACGTCGCGATGCCGCAGCCGGCGCAGATGCCCTCCTCGCCGCAGAATACCGGGATGGTTCCGTGGCAGATGTTGTCAATAATGGGGGTGTTGGAGGCCGCCGTGTTGTCCGTGGGAATATAGAGTACGTCGCTGGCGTCCGCGGCGGTCTGGCAGACGGCCGCCACGTCGTTGGAGTCGGTGAAGGCGTACTGGGTGCAGGTGAAGCCCATGCCCTCCAGGAAGCCCTGGACGGTGTCCACCTGATACTGGCTGTTGGCCTCGTTGGAGCAGTACAGCAGGCCGACGGTCTTGGCGTCGGGATACCACTCCTTGATCATCTCCGCCTGCTGGTCCAGGGGGGCCAGGTCGGAGGTGCCGGAGACGTTGGTGCCCAGGGTGCCGGAGAAGTTCTCAATGTTGAAGGCCACGCCGTACTCCGTGACGGAGGTGCCCAGAATGGGGATGTCGCCGGTGGCGGCGGCGGCGGCCTGGACGGCCGGGGTGGCGTTGGCCATAATCAGGTCCACATTTTTGGAGACGAAGGAGTTCGCGATGGTGGAGCAGGTGGCCGGGTCGTTGGCGGCGTTCTGGAGGTCATAGTGCCAGCCGTCTTCCCCCAGCTTGTCGTTCATGGCGGCGATAAAGCCCTGGGTGGCGGCGTCCAGCGCGTCATGGGTAACAAACTGGGAGATGCCCACCTCATAGACTTTTTTATCGCCGCTGCCGGAGTCGGCGGGTTCCTGGGTTTCGGCGGAAGGGGCTTCGCCGGAATTGCCGGAACCGGCGGAGTCGGCGGGGGCGTCACCGCCGCCGCAGGCGGCGAGGCTCAGGGCCATCGCCAGGGTCAGGATCAGCGCGAGCAGGTTCTTCTTCATCATGTCCAATCTCCTTATGTTCGTAGTATGCGCGGTTTCGCGGGGTTCATATAAAAAACGGCCCGTCCGCAGACAGGGCCGCTTTTCATCAAGTAAGCGCCTGTTCAGCCGGACTGTCTGGTTCCACGCTCAAAACGGCCCGCATAGCGGACCTTGGTAAAGCGGTAATAGACGCCCCGGAGGGAGGAAGTACGTGTGCGCATAGAAAACGCTCCTCTCGGCCATTCACCAATCGTAAAAACCGTTCTGATGCTTTTGTACTATACAGCTTTAAAGGGATAAAGTCAACCGTCAATTTCAACAAAATCGACCGCCTTTTCCAAGACGCTGCCGTATGAAAAGACGCTGCTTTCCCCAAAGGGGAGACGGGAAAGCGTCCGGACCGCCGTCTTTCCCCGATTCTCCCCTTGCCTGGAAGAGAAAACCATGGTATACTAAAAGCCTGTATTCACAACCGTTGAACGCCCTCCGGACGGTCGTTTTCCCGCCATCCCGGGCCGCGTTCTCCGCAATCCGTCGGGACTGCCGTGGAAAAGCCCCTTGTCTGACGGGAAAGACCTTCGTCCATCCGGCAGCTCCCGGTCATGAATACAGGTTCTAAACCCTGAAAAAACCGGAAAAGATTTCCCCGAGGAGGTGACCGCGATGGAAAAGAAGGGCGTAAAAATTGCCGCCCAGAACCGGAAGGCCCACCACGACTACTACGTGGAGGAAAAATATGAGGCGGGCATTGAGCTGGCCGGTACGGAGGTGAAGTCCGTCCGGGCCGGAACACTGAATTTAAAGGACTCCTATTGCTCCGTGAAGGAGGGGGAGCTCTTCGTCCATGGAATGCATATCTCTCCTTATGAAAAGGGGAACATCTTCAACAAGGACCCTGTCCGTCCCCGCCGCCTGCTGATGCACAAGCGGGAGATCCGCAAGCTCCACGCCCTGGTGAAGCAGGACGGCTACACCCTGGTCCCCCTGTCCGTGTACTTTAAGGACGCCCGGGTCAAGGTGGAGGTGGGCCTCTGCAAGGGCAAGAAGAACTACGACAAGCGGGACGCCGCCGCCCAGCGGGACGCCAAGCGGGAGATGGACCGGGCCATGAAAACTCGGCAGTAAAAAAGATGGATAAACGTCACAGAAAGGAATGAATCGATATGAGCAATCCCATTGCCACGATTTTAATGGAGGACGGCAAGAAAATGACCGCCGAGCTCTACCCGGAAAAGGCCCCCAACACGGTCAATAATTTCATTGCCCTGGCGAATAAGGGCTTTTACGACGGGTTGACCTTCCACCGGGTCATTCCCGGCTTCATGATCCAGGGCGGCTGCCCCGACGGAAACGGTATGGGTGGCCCGGGTTATGAGATCAAGGGTGAGTTTGCCTCCAACGGCTTCCCCCAGAACGATTTGAAGCACGCCACCGGCGTTTTGTCCATGGCCCGGACCATGGCGCCGGATTCCGCCGGGAGCCAGTTTTTCGTCATGGTGGCCCCGGCGGGGCACCTGGACGGGGAGTATGCCGCGTTCGGCCAGCTGACGGAGGGTGCGGACGAGGCCATCGCCATCTCCCGGGTCCCCCGGAGTATGATGGACGACAAGCCGAAAAAGCCGGTGGTTATCCAGTCCATCCGGGTGGACACCAAGGGCGTGGATTACCCGGAGCCTGAAACCCGCTGAACAAAAAGAAACGCGTGAGAAGGAGGTAGCCATGAAAACCGCCGTCATTACCGGCGCGTCCTCCGGCCTTGGCCGGGAGCTGGCCCGCCAAATTGAGGACGTTTTTCCCGACATTGCGTGTTATTGGCTCATCGCCCGCCGGGAGGACCGGCTGGAGAGCCTGGCCATCAGCCTGCCCGGCCGGCATACGGCCTGCATCGCCCTGGACCTCTGCGACCCCATGAGCTTTGTGGCCCTGAAGGACCGCCTGGCGGCGGAGAAGCCGGAGGTATCCCTGCTGGTGAACTGCGCGGGCTGCGGTTATTTGGGCCGGGTGGGGGAGATGGATACCGCTTCCCAGACCCGGATGGTGGACCTGAACGTCCGGGCCCTGACCGCCGTGACTAATATCGTCATCCCCTACATGCCGGAAGGCGGGCATATCTTAAATGTCTCCTCCATCGCCTCTTTCTGCCCCAATCCCCGGATGACGGTCTATTCCTCCACCAAGGCTTATGTCTCCTCCTTCACCGTGGGACTGAATGAGGAGCTGCGCCGCCGCAAGGTGAGTGTGACGGCGGTGTGCCCGGGCCCCATGGCCACGGAGTTCCTGTCTCTGGCGGGCATCACCGGCCACTCCAGTACCTTTGAATTCCTTCCCTACTGCGACCAGGTAAAGGTGGCGGGAGGCGCTCTCCGGGCCGCGAAGGAGGGCCGCACGATCTATACCCCCAAGCTGTTTTATAAATTCTACCGCCTTCTGGCGAAAGTGACGCCCTCCCAGCTCTTGGTTAAATTTGTCAAAACCTGAGCATACTAAAAATATGCCGGAGCGGGACTCCGCAAGGAGTCCCCGCTCCAAATGTCACAAAATCGTAACACACGCTTACCGGAACCTGTGCTATACTGAACCAGTATCCACCTGCAATTCCCAGCAAACCAAAGCACCGCATAAGTCCCCCGCTCCCATCCCCCGTCCCTCGTTCCCCCGTAGGGGAGAGGGGGTTTCTCAAGGGGGAGCCCGCTCCCCCTTGAAGAGGAGGGGCAAAGGAGCGGAGTGCAGTTTTCGCCCACAGTCCGCAGACTGCTGGCGGAAACGGAACGGAGCGGATTTCGCCCCGACGACAGGGGGGTGTAAGGGTTTCGACGGGGGTATGGAGGCGGGACCAGCGGGCGGCGGCGCCTGACCGCCATAAAACGGGCAAATTATAAATCAAATAACAACAACACTGTTGCTGTTGCTGCCTAACTAAAGGCAGCCGTCCGACCCGGAAGGACCGCGAGCCGGGAAGGGCGTCGTTTAGCGGTAAATGTGCGTACGGGGCGCTTCGGCCGTGCCACACATTAGAAGCTCACCTGAGATGACGGCGTGACGGTTTGCCGTCTTCAAGGGGAACAGGAGGGATAAGGCCCTCCGCAATAACCGTCTGCGCCCGGAGAACGTCTCGTTAAAGTGCTTTCGGACGCGGGTTCAACTCCCGCCACCTCCACCAAAATCAAAACGGTCGAACACCGTTCAAATCCGCAGTATCGCGGTATATAGAAGCACATTCGGTATCGTACTCGACACATCGGGGTACGATGCCGGACAGTGCGACCCAGATTGTCCTCCCACCTATGCAGCCATTCAAAAATGGATAGAGGATAATCATGGTGTCAAAGTCAGCAAGTCAAGCGTCACCATGGTAAAAGACAAATGCGGGGCCTTAAAGCTTGATTTTAAGGCCGGAATTGAGGCCGGGCGGTAGCTTCTACTGTCCGGCCTTTCTGATTGTTGATTAAAAACTCACAGCAAAAATGCAAGCAACGGGAACTGAGGCGCGTCTCTAAAACCGTACTTGCCGGGGGACACGTACCGTTTCCCCTCGGAACCCCTTCTTTTGCGGAAATGCCCTATTGCATTTCCTTGTCAAAACATATATAATAATAGCGGACAACAAAAAAGGCAGGCCGGAAGGGTGCTACCAACACCCGTCCGGCCCTATGCAGGAGAATCACCCTCTCCCACACAGCAGATATAACTGCGCCCGTTTTTCATTATACCCCGTTTTATGCGTTTTATCAAGGGGGAGAATGTGGCTGTGCGCTTGTTAGCGGTGTAGGGAATTTGAAATCCCTGCGCCGCTTTTGTTGTCTCACACGGGAAAGCCTATGGGGGCCGGGAATGGAAGTACCACCCCCAACGGCTGAACCGTTGAGACAGTTGGACCTACCGTCTGGCGCGGCGGTTCAAAATACAAACAAGTGCGAGGAAGAAAATATGAAAAGAAAAACAATGGCGCTCATGTTGGCACTGTCTATGTGCCTGTCCCTACTGTCTGCCTGTGGTTCTGGCAGCACGGCAACGGATGATAAACCACCCGAATCCGAGAATGTTGTCAGTTCCACAGAGCAGCCGGAGGAAAGCGAAAAGCCGGAGGAATCCAAGGAGCAGCCGGAAGAATCCGAGGAACCCAAGGAGGAAGAGCCGGAGGAATCAGAGGAACCAAACGAGGAAAGCAATGCGGGAACGGAGCTTCTTGCGCTTTTGCAAGAGGAATATCAAAACGGATTTGTAGAGGGCGAAGGGCCGAGACATACTTATTATGATGCTACCGATAGAAAAGCCTTTATCCATAACGGAGTTGTCTATATACACGGCGTAAAAGGTTATGGCGGTGCAGAAGTCTTTTGTTCTTATGACATTGCCACAAAAGAATTACATGAACTTGTTTCACCGGATACAATCGGCTGGGCTCAATGGTCTCTTCATTTTATGGACGGCAATTTTTATTTTATGGGATTTACGTTTGGGGATGGTGAGAATTCTGTAGGGGCAAGAATGTATGATTGTAACGGCGCAGCTCTTACAACTGCTTATTTCGGCGATCTATCCTATTATTTTTTTGAAAAGGGCATTTTAGCACAGAGCTCGAATGACGGCTCTACCATCCTTTTGTCCCATAATCTTGAAAAAATTGCCGATATTCCCGCTCCGCAGAGTGAAGTTGAACATGGGCTGAAAGAGGATGTGTATTTGGAGATATACAACATGTTCGCTGCTGACGGGACAGCATATGCGCGGGATAGTAAATCTCATCTTTACCGTTTCAATGCAGATACTTGCGAATGGGAAGATACGGGCAATGTTTCGGACTTTACGAATCAAGTCGGTAGTTTTTGCGGGAAATACGTCACACGGAGAGACGGCATTTATGACTATGCCACAGGGGAGCAGGTTTTGGAATATGGGGAATTGTATCCCGCTGTAAGTGAATGGGGGCATGATAATCTTTGCTACTTTGGGGGCGACAAATACCTTGGTGTTAAAGACAGTGAATACAGATGGGTAAACTTAAAGGATTTGAGCATGTCTGACCCGCTGCCATTCCCGGATGTACACAGAAGCAATCTCTTCATTTTGGATGACACCTATTGCGTATATGAAGATAAATACGGCTGGTTCCTGTGGAATTACAACACAGGTGAAGAAGAAACGATTGTGCTGTTTGAACAGTAAGCCGCACCCTTGCCCATGGGGGCGCAGTATGTGAATATAAAAAGTTGTTTTGACGGTATAGCTTTGTTGTCAGAATAACGAAAAATAAAAGTTTCAGGCCGGGCGGTAGCTTCTACCCCCGGCCTTCGATCAGGGAGCGGACGAGCTCCCAAAACAGAGAAACCCCGTATCCGCCGCCACGGAACAGATGCGGACCTTCTGCCTGTGGAACGCCCGGATCATCAGGAGCCGTCTCCCTTCAGCGTTCCGCAAAAATGCCAATCACGACAGCTCCGGCCAGGCCGGTCCCCGCGGCGGCGAAAAGCATCACATTGACGCCCGCCAGATCAATCAGAGCCCCGCCCGCCAGGGAGGCCGCCACGCTGCCGATGGTATAGGTCATGGCCATGTATGCCTGGCCCTTTATAGCGTCCTCCGCCCGAATTACCTGATTCACGTAATACACCGGGACGATGGAAATCAACCCCCAGCCCAGGAGTTGGAACAGCTGCACGGCATAAAGGGCCTCCATAGACGAAACCAGCAGGGTTCCTATGCTTTTCAGCGCAATCGCGGCGCCGCAGATTTTGAACCAAGTGCCGCATCCCGCCTTTTTCAGCATCCTGGCGAAGAACAGCATCGGCGGAATCTCAATCAGGCCGCACATGGATGTGATCAGCCCGACGTCTCCGCTCCCACCGCCGTTGGCCTGAATGATTTGGTATAAGAATGTGTTGATGAACACATGGCTGACGTACAGCATGGCGGCGCCTGCCAGCACAATGAAAAAGCGGGGATATCGTTTGAAGAAAACCCCAGGGGAGGACGGCTCCGGTTTTTGACCTTCCGCGCTCGTCAGGGCCTTTTTCTGAAAGGGGTACCGCCATACGCATAACGTGAGAACCCCATAACCCAACGCGATGCAGATGGGGATGGAAATTACACCGGCCCGCAGCACCATCATTCCCAAAAGGCTGGAAGCCGCCGCGTAAACAATAGAGCCGATTCCCCTGGAGAGTCCCCAATTCAAGGAGTATCCCTGATTCAGCATTTCCGTTCCGAGGGAGTTGATAAAAGGCAGCAAAAATTGCAGCACGGCCACGCAGCCTCCAAAAAGGAGCCCCGTCAAAAACGGCGAATGACGGTAAGCGGCGCACACCGCCGCCCCCATTAAAGTGGCCAAGAGGCATGTGACGGTTACAAGGACCTTCAAGGAAGGCGAGGAGGGCCGGTCCGCGTATCCGGCGGCGATTGGTTGTGCAGCGGCGGCGGCAAGTCCGGAAATGGCCATGATCAGGCCAATCTGCCCGCTGGTCAGACCGCGGTCCAACAGATAGACGCTGGAAAATGCCAGCACGCTGGCAAAGTTGATCCAATAGGAGCCTTGAATAAGAGCGTAACGGCCGGTAAAAGAGCGGTTCGTGGATTGGGTTTTCATGGAGGCAAGCTTCCCTTCTTAGCGTTCACGTTGAGATTATAGCGCAAGCGCATTTGCCGAGTCAAGCGTGTTTGCGGCGGTTCCATGCCTTTGGGGGCCGCTCTTTCCAGACATATCCAAATGGCGGGAAGCTTATCCGAAAATCCCCCGCGCCGCAGACAAACCGGGAGCAATGGCCCTGCACGTCCTGATGCGCAGAACAGCCCCCGCCGGAAGCATCCTGCTTCCGGCGGGGGCTGAATTGCCCGGTTGAAAGCCCGCCCTTACCAGCCGGGGGGCCGCAGACAGGGAGGGTTTTGTTGTTTAAGTGGTCTGGAGACGGCGCAGCAGAATCCGCGCCCGGCCCAGCCGGGGAAGGGCATAAGCGAAAAACCCGGCGTAAGCCTCGCAATAATAGCTGGCTCCCAGTTGATCTCCCTCCAGGACCCGGTCTCTCCGGCATCCGTTCCGGCACAGGGGATACCACCGGCATTGGCCGCATGTTTCCGGTATGCGCCGGGAGGCTTCGACAAAGCCCAGCGTTTCCCTGGCCCGGTCCAAATCCTCCCAGGCGTCATCCAGGATGTTTCCAAGGCGGTAGGCATCCAGCCCGTAGAAATCACAGGGGTAGACGCTGCCGTCCGCCTCCACCAGATATTGCAGGCCGCAGCATCCCCGCATGGAGCACTGCTCCGGAGCGTGTCCCTCCAGCATCCACAGCAGATTGTCAAAATAGCGAACGGACCAGTAGCGTCCCTGCTCCAGCTCCCGGTACCACAGGTCAAACAGGGTTTTCAAAAACCCCTCGTATCGGGCCGGAGAAAGGGAGTAATCCTGACCGCCCCGTTCCTCCTCCAAGGGATCCAGACAGGGGATGTATTGCTGAAACCGGAAGCCCTGCCCGCACAGGCTGGAGAAGACGCTCTGGACGTGCCGGGCCAGATAGCCGGTGACCACCGTCAGTACATTGTACTCCACACCGGCCTGCTCCAGCTGGCGGGCCGCCTGCCGCACCCGGTCATAGGTTCCCTTTCCCGCCCCGTCCAGACGGAAACGGTCGTGGCACTCCCGGCTGCCGTCCAGGGACAGGCCCGCCAGAAACCGGTTCTCTTTGAAAAAACGGCACCACTCCCGGTCCAGCAGCGTTCCGTTGGTCTGGATGGCGTAGTGTACCGCCAAGCCGGGAGGAACCGTCTTTTTTACGTAGGAGACGAAATCCTGGTAGAAATCCAGTCCCGCCAAGGTGGGTTCTCCCCCTTGGAACAGGAACGTGACCGAGCCCTCCGCCGCCTCCGCCGCCTTCTCAATCAGAGCGTGGCTCACCGTTTCCGGCATCCGGCCATAATTGGGAACGGCGCGGACCTTTGCCTCGTCGGCATAAAAGCAGTACGCGCAACGCAGGTTGCATCCGCTGGAAGCGGGTTTCAGCAAAATACTCAGGGGCGGCATGGCGATTCCCTCCTTTCCCCTCAAAGCGGCTTATCTGGTTTCTCTCGCGGGCCCTACCGTTCTGCCCAGGTAAATCTCCGGCGGCAGAACATAGGTATAGCCCTTATCGTCGCAATCCCGGTTTCGGATCATACGCATCAGCCGGGCGGCCACCTCCTGGCCGATGCGGTAACCCTGATGGACGGAGCAGGTGATCCCCTCCGCCTCCCAGCCGTCGCTGGAATAGTCGAAGCACACCAGAGAACAGTCCTCCGGCACCCGCTTGCCCTGCTGTTCCAACACCTGCCGGGTCAGACGGTAGATCATGTAGTTGCAGCAGACCACCGCCGTATAGCGGGGCAGGCGCTTTAGAAACCGCCCGATGGAGCGGGCGTCATAGGCCTCGCTGGAGGCGCACCATTTGACGTAATCGTCCTGGTATTCCACCCCGTTTTTCTGGAGGGTGGCCGCCATTCCCTGGAACTTCTCGATGCTCTGGTAATTGTCGGAGAGGAAGATTCCGGCAATGTGCCGGTGTCCCTGCCGGATCAGCAGGCTGATCAGCTCCTCGGCGCAGCGCAGGTCGTTGACCACCACCCGCGGACACTTCAAGTTCTTATAGTAGTTGTTGTAGAAGATGACGGGAATCCGCTTTTGATAGATTTTCTGATAGTAGTCCAGGTTGGGGTTCAGCAAGCTGGCTTTCACCCCGTCCACAATGAACCCCTGAAAGCCCTGGTTCACCACGGCCTGGAGGCAGCGGCGCTCGTTGGCGAACTTGTTGTCGGTGAGGAAGGTGCGCAGATCCACCTGGTCCGGGGGCAGGATGCTTCGGATGCCCTCCATCAAACTGGAGTTGGCGTTCCCGTCCTGGCCCTGGAGAATCAGCCCGATTTTGGTCCGTCCCTCGCTGCCTCCCAGTTCCCAGGACAGGGCCTCCTCTTTGTTGATGTAGGTCCCGCTTCCCTTCACCCGGAGAAGAAGTCCCTCCTCCGTCAGCCGGCCCAGGGCCCGGCGCACGGTTTCCCGGCTGACGGAGAGTTTTCGGGTCAGGACGGTTTCCGACGGAATCTTCGTATTGCTGGAAAACTTGTTTTCCTCAATGTAGGCCCGCACCCACCGGTAGACCATCTCCGATTTTCTGTCCAGCTCCTTCATGACGCCCTCCCGGGGATCGCGCAGATCTCCTCAGTCCGTAATGACGGGACGAGTCCCTTCCGCCCGCCAGATCCAGTCCAGCAGACGCTCCCGCAGCTCCGCCTTTACTTGGGCGTAGGCGGGATCGGCCACCACATTGTTCAGCTGGTGGGGGTCCTGTTCCATGTCGTAGAGGAAGTCGTCCGCATAGCGGTCCGAGGCCGCCGCCGCGCCGCCGTTCACGCCGGGGGCATAGACGGAGTAGGTATAGCGCGCCGTGCGGATGCACCGGCCCACCCGGCTCTCGGAAATCTGCGCGAAAATCTCATTGGGCCTATTATCCGCCTTTTTCTCCACCACGTCAAGGAGGTTTTCCCCGATCATGGCGTCGCCCACGTCCACGCCCGCCAGGGCAAGGATGGTCTTGGGCAGGCTGGCGGTGCTCACCAGCTCCTCCACCGCCCGGCCGCCCCGGTAGGGCCCTCCGGCAATGACCAGGGGCACGTGGAGGCAGGCGTCGTGGCAGGAGCGTTTGTAGTCGTCATAACCGTTGAGATGATCGTCCCGGTTCCGGGTGAGGAAGTGGGAGCCGTGGTCCGAGGCGAAGAGAATCACCGTATTCTCATACAGTCCCTTCTCCTTCAGCTTTGCCACCAGCCGCCCCAGGTTCTCATCCAGGCTGGCGCACTGTCCCAGGTAGTCCGGGTACTCCTCGGCGGCGTTGCCTCCCAGGGCTTTCAGGTCCTCGGGCAGAATGAAGTCCCGGAACCGCTCCTTGGAGCCCTCCGGCCCCTCATAGTGCTTGCGGTCGTTTTGATGGTGGGGCTCGATCTGGGAGATGGTCATGAAGAAGGGATTTTCTCCCGTGTAGCCGTCCAAAAATTCCAGGGCCATGTCGTTGATGCAGTCCGCCCGGTAGCCCTTGAAGTCGACCCGCCGGTCGTTTTCGTCAAAGACGAAGCCGTCGTAGCCGTGGGAGGTGAACTCCAGCACGTCGGCGGCGCGCCAGAAGCCGGTGTAGCCTCCCCGCAGTTCCCGGGGGATGGCGGTCACGGTGTGGTCGATGGTGGGGGGCTTTTCCAGCTCTCCGTCGCTGGCCAGGTGCCACTTGCCGATGTAAGCGGTCTCATAGCCCGCTTCCT
>CAJUQQ010000039.1 GCA_910588175.1 uncultured Oscillibacter sp. | reverse complement strand
ACCACCATGGCACAGGCAATGCCGATCCAGGCGGCGCGGCAGTAGGTCATGCCCAGGGCGGCGGCCCCCAGGACAAAGGCCGCCGAGGCCGCCAGCTTGGAAAGGAGATGCTTGGAGCACAGAATCAGCGCCAGGGTCAGGGGCAGAAGGAGAATCAGCACCTCGGCGAAGGTGTTGGGGTTGTCGAAGAAGGAGAGAACCCGGCTGGGCATGTCGGCGTTCAGGTCCATGTCCACGTAGGACTCGTTGACCTCCAGGCCGGAGAGGCGCTGAAAGATGGCGTACAGGGAGGAGACTGCCACGCAGCCGGAGGCTCCCGCCGCCAGGCGCTTCAGCTCCTCCGCAGAGCGCAGGGCGCTGACCGTCACCAGGACGCAGAGGGCAGCGGAGACGTGGTAGACGAGGAAGCGGGCGGAGGCGTTCCGGGTCAGGGAGAAGACCACTCCCAGAACCACCGCCCCGAAAAAGAGCGCGGGGAAGAAACCGGTGGTTTCCACGTCCAGACGGCGGTCTCCCCGGCCCATGGCCCCGGCGTGAAGCAGGAGCAGGAGGGCCAGGAAGGCCATGAGGGTATAGGCGTTGTTCCAATACTCATAGGGAATGATCCACAAGAGGAGAATCAGCCAGCCCTCGGCCACGGCGGTCTCATCCCCCAGGCGGAAGGCCAGCTGGGCGAAGAGGCTGCTTTCAAAGGTCCCCTCCAGAAGCAGGTAGAAGCGCCGCAGCAGACGGCCCGGCAGGTTCACCAGCCAGGACAGAAGCCCGCAGGCGCGGCTGCTGGACCAGGAGCGGGCCACGGCTCCCTCCCGGCACAGGGGCCGGAGGATGGCGCTTTCGTCAATCTGGCGGCTGCACCAGGCCCCCAGCCGGAGGGCCAGGCGGTGGAGTCCGCTGTCTTCGTAGGCGGCCAGGAGCAGGGACAGGAGATGACAGAGATAACTTTCTTTCAGAAGCGTCATGGCGTTTCCTCTCAGATACGGTTTTTTAAACGGTAGAGCTGGGTCAGGGTGAAGAAGTGCTTTCCCCGGACCAGATTGGCGACCATCTGCTTGTTGGCGCTGAGGCCTGCGGGGGCCAGCGTCCGGATGGCCGTCTGCATTTCCGGACGCTGGCAGAATTCCTTTACGGCCCTCTGCCGCTGGCGGATGGATTTGGGATTGTCCCGGGCGTACTCGTTGCCCACGGCAATCAGCAGACCCGCCCAGTTGGAGCTCTCCCGCCACTGGGGACGGGCGCCCTCCAGGCCATATCTGATTACCAGAGCTTCCTTCCGCTCCATGAAGCGGGAGAAAATCTGGGCGAAGTCCGCCATGTAATGGTGGGTGGCGGATTCCCCGTGGAGAAAGTAGCGGTAAAGCGGCTGATCCGTCACCGCCAGGGAATGGGCGTTGCAGAAATATTCCAGAACGAAGAGCTCGTCCTCCAGGTACGGCCCGTCGAACACAATGTGGTTTTTCCGGATGATCTCGGTGGAGAAGAGGTAGCAGACGCTATAGCCGTTAAACACCGGCTGCGTGAGGCGGTCCCCCGTCAGCGGGAAGACCAGCTTCTCCCGGAGCGCCTCCTCTTCCAGAATTCCGGCGGGGAGCTGGGCCTGCACTTCCTGCCTGCCGTCGGGCCAGAGGTAGGTGAGCGCGCAGGCGGAGGCGTCCGTGCCGAACTGCTCCCGGAGATTCCAGAGGGTTTCCAGGGCGTGAAATTCATAACAGTCGTCGGCGTCCAAAAAGGTAACATAAGCTCCCCTGGCCTCGTTGAGACCCAGGTTTCGGGCTTCGCTGACGCCTTGATTTTTTTTGCGGTGGAAGACTCGGACCCGGCTGTCCTTGGCGGCGAAGCGGTCGCACAGGGCGACGGAGCCGTCGGTGGAGCCGTCGTTTACCAGAATCAGCTCCCAGTCGGAAAAGGTCTGGCGGGCCACGCTGTCGAGACAGCGGTGCAGGAACTTCTCCGCCTGGTAGACGGGGACAATTACAGAAATACTGGGCATAGGAAACCTCCAAGGGCCGGTCCCGCCTGGCAGGATAACGGCGGCTGCCGGAATATAGCGTCATTATACGCCAAGATCAGCGGAAGGTCAACGCTTTTCCCTCGGGGCCTATGCGGGCGGGTCAGGTGTCCCCAGGGGGGTCGTCGCCGCCGTCCTCCTCCAGGAAAAGCTCTTCTGCCTGCCGTTGGACCTCCAGCAGGGATTCCCGCAGCTGGAACAATGTGCGCTCTGCGTCGGTGACGGCGTTGAACAACAGCAGATACTCTTTGGAAAGCACGGTCATGACAGATCTTCCTTTCTTATGAAACACAAAATGTAGCTGGGTGATATGGCTATCATACACAAGATTCAGGAAATAACTTGTCTGAATTTGTCGAGTGGTCTGGAAAAATGAAAAAGAGTGAAATCTTGACGGGAAGGAGGGCGTAGAGTATGCTTAAAGTGGCGAAAAAACGGCCTTTCCGCCGGAAGGACCGAAAATAATTCAAACGCGCCGCGGCGAATGGACGCGGCGGACAGGAGGAATTTATGCCGGAATATGAAAATCGAACCAGACGGGAATTAAGCGCCGCGCTGCGGGAGCTGCTGCGGCAAAGGCCGCTGGATCAGCTCCGGGTGCGGGAGCTGACGGAGCGGTGCGGGCTCCGGCGGCAGTCCTTTTACTATCATTTTAAAGATGTTTACGACTTATTTGCCTGGTCTGTCCGGCAGGAGCGGGCCCTGCTTCTGGTCCGGCTGGCGGAGTGCCTGACCTGGCGGGAGGCGCTTCTGGACCTGCTGGAGCGGGCCGGAGAGGAGCGGGCCTTTTACTGGACGGTGCTGGACCAGGGCGGCCAGGAAGGGCTGGGAGAGATGGTCCCTTTGGAAGAAGTGCTGGGGACGGTCCAGGTCTATTACCGGGAGCGGTGCGGCGCGCCGCCGGATAGGCAGTTGGAGGAACGGGAACGCCGGTGGGGCCGCACCTTGCTGCTGTCTTTGCTGGAGGGCTGGATTCGAAACGGGCTGCCGCCGGAGGAGCTGGCGGATGCCTTAGAGCGGGCTATGGAAAGGGGGATGGAGGGAGCCGTTTGGCAGACCTTGCGGGAGCGGGGCGAGTGGAATCAGACGCTCTAATGGGGCGGATTGTAAAAAGAGGACGGGTTTTCCCGCCCTCTTTTTTTATCATGGCGAGAGGCGGACTTTGACGATGGTTGACAAATCTTACAGTTATGTCCAAAATTCGACGTTTTTTACAAAAGTGTCCCTTTGGTGAAAGCGTTCGCCTACTTATAATCGAACCATAACAGGAGTGATGCTGTGAAAAAAGTATTTTACACCGTGGTACTGCAAAGCCAGCTGGGTCCCAGAGCGGGTGAGCTGCTGCTCCAGGAGGAGGCCGGGACTGTCTCCGGGGAACTGTGCCTGCTCAGCTGGCGGAACCGCTTCTCCGGCAGTGTGTTGCAGGATGGAAAGTATCTGATCTCCGGCGCTCTCCGGTCCCGGGCGGACAAGGTTTCCTACGATGCCATTTTTACCGTACACCAGGGGCGTCTCTCCGGCGGGCTGATTACCCGGCACGGGTGCTGGGACCTTACCGGCGTGGAGGTGACCAATTCCCCGGCGGAGGCGGATCTACTCGCCGCTGTGAAGAGTTAAGTCCCGGCGGCGAAAGGTTCTGGGGAATTTTTCCAAAAGTTCGCCGCACTTGCTAGATAAAAATAACGTTAGGCCGAGAGGAGGGGAGGACCATGGAAAAAAACCGCCGCCTGGATGAGGCTGCCCTGCGCCGCCTTTTGGAACGGGAGCAGACCGGGCCGGAGGCTTTGGTGCTCCGCTTGGCCTGGCTGGAGGGGCTGACCCGGGAGGAGATTGCCGCGTTGACTTGGGAGCAGGTCTCCTTTCTGGACGACCGGTTGGAGCTTCCGGACCGAATGATCCCTCTGGACAGCGAGGTCCGGGGAGTGCTTTGGAAGCTTCATGAGGCCAAGGAGGCCCGGGAGGAGCCGGGAGACCCGCATGTGCTCCTTTCCGCTCGGGAGCACAAGCCGATGCGTCTGGAGTCCATCTCGCGCTTGGCCCGGCTGGCATTGGACCGGGGCGGGCTGAAGGACGTGCGGCTGCTGGATTTGCGCTATGATTGGATCATCCGTTGTCTTGACCGGATGGATTGGCCCGAAGCCGCCCGAATCAGCGGTGTGGAGGTGGCCACGCTCCAGCTCCGTTTCTCCGCCAGCGCTCCGGCCCGGAAGGCGTCCAAGCCTCCGCCCGCTCAGGTGGACGAGTTCAAGCTGTGGAAGGTTCTCCAGGCAGAGCGGAACACCGCGGCGGGGCTGGCCATGTGGCTGGGATGGCAGCTGGGACTTCAGGCTGGGGAGATGATCAGCCTTACCTGGGAACAGGTGGATCTGCGGGAGGGAGTTCTTCGCTTGCCGGATCGGGAGGTGGTTCTGACCAGCGCGGTTCGCCGGCTTTTGGAAGAAGAGCGGCAGCGCCGGAAACCTGGAGAGGACTCCCATGTCCTTCTGACGGAGCAGTCCCGAAAGCCTTTGGATCTTCCCAGACTTTCCCGGCTTACCCGGGCGGCTTTGATTCGAGGAGGCCTGGAGTGGGTGACCCTTCGGGACCTCAAGCGGGACGATGGCCGGGATGCCGAAGATGAGCAGGTGCTCCAGCAGGTGTTGGAACGGGGCTTTGTTTCCCGCGGCGATGTGTCGGAGCTGTTGGGTCTTTCCAAAACGGCTACATATGCCCGGCTCCGCCGCTTGACGGAGTTGGGAAAGCTGGTCCGGGTGGGAGGGAAATACTATCTTCCCGGCACCGTAGTCCCGCCGGAGCAGCATCGGGAGGCTATCCTGGGTTATTTGGCCCAGGTGGGCTTTGCGTACCGTCAGGACATCGTGGACCTGCTTCACATCCAGCCGAAACAGTGCACCTTGGTTCTGCATCATATGGTGGAAAAGGGAGACCTGGTTCAGCTGGGACAGAAGTATTTCCTTCCGGAGAGGGAGGAGCGGAAGGTCGAATAGATACCCTCGGGAGCCGGGGGCGGGTGGCGAACGGCTTCGCCAAAGGGACCCGCCCCGGCTCTCGCTTTTTGGTAAAAATTGGGTAGCGTTACTTCCTTCTGGCAAATCGGCCAAGGCTATCGGATGGCAATTTTCAGTTCGGTTAAAAGGCCGGAAAAAGCCTTGTCAGGGCTTTTTTTTCCTGTTAGATTGCATTTGCGGACGATGAGCGGAAGGGGCCAATTCCAGGCTTGATGTGGGATCGGCTAGCCCCGACACGAATCCTGGAGGGGGCGCTTGGAAGCTCAGACGGACCGTAATCTTTAAAGGAGGAATGTTCAATGAAGAAATTCCTGTCCCTGGTTCTCGCATTGATTATGACCATGTCCCTGGTCACCATCAGCGCGGGAGCCACCGAGTACCGGGATCTCACCGACAAAGATGAGATTCAGTACGAGGAAGCTGTCGCCGTTCTGAACCGTATCGGTGTTATCACCGGTTACGAGGACGGCTCCTTCCGTCCCGAGACGGAGCTGACCCGCGGCGCCGCGGCGAAGATCATCGTCTCCCTGCTGATCGGCCCCGAGGCCGCCAGCAACCTCCCCAACCAGACCGCCCCGTATCCCGATGTCCCCGCCAGCCACACCTTCGCGGGCGTCATCAGCTATTGCAAGACCGCTAAGATCATCAGCGGTTACGGCGACGGCACCTTCAAGCCCGGCAACTCTCTGACCGGCTTCGCCTTTGCTAAGATGCTCCTGGGCGCGCTGGGCTACAACAGCGAGATTGAGGGCTTCGTTGACACTGGCTGGACCATGAACGTGGCTCGGATCGGTCACGAGACCGGCCTGTTCGACCGCCTCGACTTTGACGGCGCCGGCGCTGTCAATCGTGAGACTGCCTGCCAGCTGGCTCTGAACACCCTGAAGGCGACCATGGTTACTTACGGCGGCAACACCATGGTCTCCGGCGCTCAGACCTTGGTCGTGAAGGGCACTCAGGCCATGTACGTGACCAGCAACAACCGTGAGATCAACGCCAACATCAACCGTCGTGTCATCAACGCTGCCAACAACGAGATGACCCTTGAGTTCGGCGAAGAGCACTTCAAGGATCTGCGGCTGGAGCACGACAAGTATGATCCTGCCTATGACGACTTCGGCCGTCCCTCCAACGAGTGGAGCTACAAGAAGGTTACCATCGGTACCTTCAAGCTGCCTGCCGACTTCACCTACACCACTCAGGTCGCTTATCGCGAGGATACTGTTGCGACCAAGGAGAAGGCTCTGGGTCTGCGCGGCTATGACACCTACAGCACCGACCATAAGGGCAACTACACCAACTGGAGTTCTCCTGCCGGCGGCGTGGTTGGGACCAACAGCCCCTTCGAAGATGCCACCCAGATTACCATCAACGGTTACAACGCTCGTGCCAACATCAGCACCGGCGCTCTGTATTCCTATGATGCTGCTACCGTCAGCAAGAAGGACAATGCTCCCACCCTGGCTGAAATCGCCGACCTGACCGACAACGGCGTTACCGTCGAGGTCTATGTCTGCCCCGTGGACGCTGACTTCATTACCAATGTCGTCGTCGTTCGGACTCAGCTGATGGAAGTCAAGCGCATTGGCTCTGACTATGTCACCCTGTCCCGCATCAGCCCCGACAGCCGCGATCCCCGCAAGGAAGCGGAAAAGGGCTCTACCACCGGACTGGCTGACATCACCGGCTACAACGCCTTTGCCATCGATGTGGATACCATCGATGTGAAGGACAACAACTATGACGCTTACAACACCCTGAAGGATCTGAAGGCTGGCGATAAGATCGCGGTCATCCCCTTCACCGCTGACCAGGGCAAGACCTGGGAGGTCGGCGAGGCTTATGTCCCCGAGACTGTTTCCGGCAATCTGGTCGACGTGGGTCTGTACATGAACACCAGCAAGATTGACGGCAACGCCACTTCCATCACCATTGGCGGCACCAAGTATGTCATCAATGAGTGGAACCTGGATATGCTGAGCGTCAAGAAGGCCCAGATCAACGCCACCCGCAAGGATGTCACCGCTTATCTGGCCAAGGACGGCACCGTGCTGTGGGCCACCGAGATTGGCAACAGCGACGCTTGGATGATCGTTGGCGACTACTATCAGGCCACCAACACCTCCGGCAAGGTTGTGTGGTTCGCTCACGGCTGGACCATCGGCGGCGAGGAAGTCGACGTCGACCTGGGCACCATCCGCGGCGAGGCCGAGAAGTATGCTCCCGGCGAGCTGGTGCATTACGTGCTGGCTAACGGCGGCACCGGTGAATACGCGCTGGAGAAGCCCAACAACACCGGTTCTAGCAGCTGGTACAGCCATGATGGGGCACAGATCACCGAGCGCAGACTCACCAAGAAGGTTGACAACAAGGATGAGTACAGCGGCGAAGGTATTTACAACGTCGCGCAGTTCGTCAAGAACAACGGCACTGACACCGCATACAAGATTCATCCCGCCAATTCCCTGATTCCCCTGGAAGATTACACCAACTATGTGAATCCCACCACCGCCGCTAAGGCGACGGGCGGCAAGATTTATGCCGATGAGGCTGATAACAGCCACGAGTGGAACTATCGCAGCACCACCTATAAGGACGACGGTGTGAAGTTCATCTATGTGAACTTTGACCCCATCACCGGCAATGTCGACTATGTCAGCGTTCGCAAGGATGCCCAGACTGTCGAGAACAAGGAGCTGGCTAGCTACAACAGCGCTTGGAAGAACGCTGCCACCAACGTCAATGCCAACACTATGAACTGGGTTGTCAGCCCCGCTGAGGCCTATGTCAACAAGGATGGCAACGTTGCGGCCGTGGTTATCAAGAACGAGCCCGCTGCTGCCGATCTGTCCAATGTTGTGATTGTCGGCGAGTACGTTGGTACCGAGACCGGCAAGAATGTCGGTGCTGAGAACGCCAGCGCTATCGGCAATACCTCTCAGCGTGAGTACCGTCAGGGCCCGAATTTCGACGAGGTTAAGACCGGTACCTTCAAGAACGGTCATAACGTGGGCGACATTGTTGTCATCCGCTCTACGGATGAGAACGGTGTGATGGACTGCAAGATGTTCAACGGCGGCGTGTATGCGGATCGCAACCCCGACGTCCTGACCGCTTACGGCATCACCAAGCTGAAGAATGCCGCGACTGAAACCAGCAAGATTGCGTTCTATGTTGGCGCTAAGGCTGGCAACTCCGTCACCTCTCAGGGTGGTACGGACATTTCCGGCACTGCTTCTATCATGACCGACAAGCAGGTCGAGGCTGATGATCTGCTTGACCTTAGTGAGTATGGCCGGCGTGAGTACAAGGGCCTGATTAAGGTTGCTGGCGCCAAGTGGATTGACCTGCGCGCCAACCGCGGCAGCAACGAGGTCCAGAGCTTGAGCGATCTGCTTGACCTGGATAACGACACGGTTCGGATCAAGGTCCTGCTGAATGCCAACGACAACACCGATACCTTCCGCCGCGCCTATGCCATCGTTGTCATGGCTGGCTCTAAGGGTACGACTGCCCCGCCGGTGGTTGATAACTCCGTGGAGTTTGACAGCAGCGTTACCGCGCTGAAGCTGAATACGGCTCTGGAGAAGAACAATGTCAAGGTTGTCGAGAGCTGGACTGCCGATGGCAACCTGGATATTCCCGCTGGCAAGACCCTGACGGTCAACGGCAACCTGAACATGGGCAGCTATGGAATTACCTTCGGTAAGGACGCCAAGCTGGTTGTCAATGGCGAGCTGAAAATTGGCAAGAGCCTCGGTGCTTTCGCTAATGTCAAGGCTGACTCTCTGAATGTAACGAGTACCTGCACCTTCGGCGGCACGGTCAACGTGACCGGTGCTCTGATCGTTGATTCTGGTGCAACCCTGACGATCACTGGTACCGTGAGTGCGGGCAGCGCTGACGGCTCGGGCAATATCATTGTGCTTAGCACCAACTCTCTGCACATCGCTGGCAATGTTGCCTCTACTCTCACTATTCAGGCCGGTAATGGCACCGCCGGGAATAACGGCCGTGTTACGATCGGTGGTGAGATGGCCGGTACGTTCGAAGACAAGAACGTCGGCACGAGCACGCCCACTCAGGCAATTGCCAAGATCGCGGGTGTCCTTAAGATGAGCGCGAATGCCCAGCTGACTACCAAGGACTTCCAGCCCACTACGGTCGTTCTCGCTGTTGGCGCTAAGATCACCCTGGAGCAGGGTACCGACAATGCCAACCTCACTGTGAACGATTCCAATGGCAGTGAAATCGATACTGGCACCACTGAGGTTACCATTACGGTCGGTGTGGCTGCTAATATCCAAAATGTGACCGCAGGCAGCAGTGTGACTGCCGACGCTGAGACCGAGGCTCCCATTGAAACCACCGCTCCTTTCACGGCTGAGTCTACCCTGGTTTACAATGCGGCTACCTGGGACCAGGCCGTCGCGAAGAACTTCAAGACTGTCCAGAAGGCGACACCCAGTTATACGTGGAGTCAATTCCTGAACGACACTGGTGAGGGAGTCAATGCTGCCCACGGTGTGACCACCATGCCTTGGCTGCTCACGAAGTTCACTGTGGCTACCGACCTTGTTGAGGGTTCTAAGATTAAGGCGGTTGTCAAGAAGGGCGAAACTAAGGTTGCTGAGACAGAGGTTACGGTTCCCAATGGCACTTGGGTTGAGGGTACCGTTAAGACCCTGCATTGGGAGCTGGCTAACAATACTGCCCCTGGTGTCAGCAGCACCAGCTTGAATCGTGGTGAGCTGAGCGGCTCTTACACCGTTGAACTCACCTGGACTGTCAACGGTGAGTACCCCAGTAACCAGACTCCTGTCACGGCCGCTGCTGTTAGCTACACCGAGCCCACTGGGGCCACTGTGGCCAGCAATGACCGGAGAGACCAGGCGTTTACCGTCGAGGGCAATACGATCAAGGTAACCCAGGTTATCGACCTGACGAAGGAAGAGAACCAGAGGATCCAGTTTGCCGGTATGCCTCTCGTCGGTGAGTCTGGAAGCGCTTGGTTTGCGAAGGACGCTGGCTACAACGGTGCGGTAATCGTTAAGATCACCAACCCCGAGAACCGCTATAAGACTCTGAAGGTTGCCAGCAGTGCTGTTCCGGAAGCGAAACCGGATAGTTTCGATGCTAATGGTGTGACCTATATGATCATGGGTGTGAAAAAGACCGAGCTGTCCAATCGCTGGTTCGAGCTTACCCTGATGCCTACGGAGAGTGCTTCTGGTGCTGGGAATGTAACTACGATGCAGTTCACTATGGACTACAGCGGAGCGACGATTCCCGAGTTTGCTGCCGCCGTTCCTCCGACTGGAGATAGTGCGGGTGACTCCAATGATCAGGAATCTTCTACCCCCAGTACGCCTACCACTCCTGACAGCGGTGATCAAGGTACTACTGCTACCCCCGAAGGTACTGAAGGTGGTACTCAGGAGTAAAACCTGATCTCTGCATCTGACCCAAGGCGCAAAAGGACCCCGGCCAACTGGCCGGGGTCCTTCTTTTGCATAAATTTCCCCCTCCGGGAAACCCTACCCTCAAAGGGAGGTTTTCGCATGGAATATCTCAACGCGTTTCTCTGCGGCGGCGTCCTGTGCGCCATCGGGCAGATTCTCATCGACAAGACCCAGCTTACCCCCGCCCGCATCCTGACGGGCTACGTGGTGGCGGGAGTTCTCCTCAGCGCCGTGGGGCTTTATGAGCCCCTGGCCCAGTGGGGCGGCGCGGGGGCCTCGGTGCCGCTGACGGGCTTCGGCCATCTGCTGGCCAAGGGCGTGCGCCGGGCGGTGGACATGGACGGCTGGCTGGGTGTGCTCACCGGGGGTCTGACCGCCGCCGCCGGAGGCGTGGCCGCCGCTGTGTTTTTCGCCGCCGTCATGGCCGCCGTGTTCAAGCCCAGCAGCAAGCGGTAAAAAAGAGCCCGCCTGCCGGAATACCCGAACGAACCGTAAACGCGGGCGCTCCCCACGGCAAAAGGTCTCCCCGGAGGGACAGGCCTCTCCGGGGAGCCTTTTTGAAACCAGGCTTCGGAAGAGGCCGGAAGGGCTCCTCAAAAACTGTCACAAATTTGTTACCCCTTTCTTCCCAAAAATCTGCTATACTGGAGCTACAGATTTTTCAACAGAAAGGAACCGACGCCATGCGCCGTTTGTTATACCTCGCCGTGCTGATTCTGCTGTTAAGCGCCTGTGCCGCGCCGCCCCCTCCCCCGGAGGAGCCCTCCCCGCCGGAGCCCGAGATCGAGGAGCCGCCTCCCGCCCCGGTTCAGGAGCCCTATGAAATCAAGGACCCCACAGAGGAGCGGGAGGGCTATGTCCCCTGGACCGGCGTGGTGGAGCACCTGTTTTTCCATCCTGTCATCGCCTACCCGGAGCTGGCCTTCGACGGAGACAGCCAGGAAAACGGCCTGGATGACTTCATGGTCACTGTGGATGAGTACAAGAAAATTCTCCAGAGCGTCTATGAGAAGGGCTACGTCCTGGTGGACATCAACAGTGTTTGGAGCGAGGAGACGGGGGAGGACGGCCAGGCCCGGATGGTCCGGAACACGCTCTACCTTCCCGAGGGCAAAAAGCCGTTGGTCCTCAGCTACGACGATACGAATTACTACCCCTACATGCTGGAAAACGGCTTTGCCCATAAGCTGATCATCGGAGAGGACCTGAAAATCGCCTCCTGGGGCCGGGACCCGCAGGGCGGCGAGGTGGTCAGCCGGGACCTGGACGCCATCCCTATCTTGGATAAGTTCGTGGAGGAACACCCGGACTTCTCCCCCTTCGGGGCCAAGGGCTGTCTGAGCCTGACAGGCTACGAGGGCATCCTGGGCTACCGGACCCAGACAGACACCCAGGAGTGGGACGAGGCCAAGGAGGCGAACCGCCAGAAGGAACGGGAAGCCGCGGCCCCCATTGTGGAGGAGCTCCGCCGCACCGGCTGGACCTTCGGCAGTCACACCTGGGGCCACATCCGCCTGGGGGACGGGAATATGACCCGCATTCAGGCGGACACCCAGCGCTGGCTGGACGAGGTGGGCAGTCTGGTAGGGGAGACCACGGTGCTTTTCTATCCCCACGGCGAGCGGCCCGATGGGAACGACTGGACCGATACCGGCCCGGCCTTCCGGTACTTACAGGAGCAGGGCTTCCGGATTTTCTGTTCCGTAGGCGTGGAGAGCTTCAGCTTCCTGAAAAAAGACATCAGCGCCGTGATCTGCGACCGCCTCCACCCCGACGGCACCACCCTCCGCCACTCCCGGGACCGCTACCTGCAATTCTACGACGCGAAGGATATCATAGACTTAACCGTCCGCCCCCAGAGAGAGGTCTCCTGGACGGAGGAGTAAGAACCGCACAATCGCCGGGCCCCGCCCAGACGGCGTCCGCCGGTTATGTCTAAGAAAGGAGTTTTTGCCATGACAAGAGAAGAACTGAAAGCCGCCGCCGTCTCCATGCTGGACCGGGCCTATATTCCCTATTCCCACTTCCCCGTGGGCGCGGCCCTGGAGTGCTCCGACGGCACGGTCTTCACCGGCTGCAACATTGAAAACGCCGCCTATTCCCCCACCCTCTGTGCCGAGCGGGTGGCCGTGGCCAAGGCCGTCAGCGAGGGGCACAAGGACTTTGTCCGCATCGTGGTGGCGGGCCGGTGCGGGGACTTCTGCGTCCCCTGCGCCGTCTGCCGCCAGGTGCTCTACGAGTTCGCCCCGGACATGGAGATCATCAGCCTCAACGGCAAGGGGGAGGAGCTGGCCCTGTCCCTCCGGGAGCTGCTGCCCCACGGCTTCGGCCCGGAGTACCTGCTGAAAGAGGAATAAACCAGCGCCCCGCCGTCAAGGCGGGGCGCTGATGCTTCCTCCCCCGGCGAAACGGGGACTGCTTGGAAGGGGGTTACTTTCTTCGGTTTGCCCGGCTGATTCTGGCAAGGATAATGCCCGCCAGAATACAGATTACACCGGCAATCGGCAGCGGGCTGTCCGCGTATCGGGTTATGAGAACGACGCCCAAGAAAAGCAGAAATACACCAACAGCTCCTACAGCGTACATGATGAAATACCCTCCTTATGGAATCATCTCACTCTCCGCCGCTTGGCCAGAGAGGGGATTCCCCTTGTCAAAGTGTAAAGACCTGACCGGGCTCTTTTACCGGCAGGACGCGGTCTGTAAAGGCAGGATGCTTTTCCAAAAACTTCCATGTAAAGCAGAAGTCTCCCCATTGATGCATAGGCAGGAACCGCCGGATATCCGCCGTTTCCAGGAAATACGCCGGGCCCCAGAAGCCCGCCTCCCCCAGCCGGGGGTCCAGGGGCAGCATAGCCAGGTCAATCGTCCGCCCCCGGAGGGGCTCTGCGTACTTCTTAAAGTTCACTTCCATGTTCCGGTTCCAGCCCTTGTCCTCCCCCTCCCAGTGCCACCAGTTCAGGTCCCCGGCGTGGAAGATGGTCTGGCCGTCCGCGGTGACCAGAAAGGCCTCTCCCTCGTCGGTGGAGGGCAGGGCCTCGATCACCGCGTGGGGCAGGACCTTGGTCTGGCCCCCGCTCAGGATATGGCACTGTTCCGCCGTCCCGGGGGAGACGCCCCAGCGCTCCAGATTGCGGGGGCTGAGCTTGATGTCGTGGCCCAGGATAAACCTCACCTCCCGGGTTCCGTCCTCCAGGGCAAAAATCCGGGGGTCAAAGTGGTCCTCGTGCCGGTGGCTGGCGAAGACGTACAGGGGAAGCTCCGGCTTTATTGCCGGAAGCTCCCCCTTCCACCAGTCGAACAGCAGCGCGGCGGAGCCGGTCTCCACCAAAAAGCCGCTGTGGTCCAGAAAGGTGACCCGCATTACTTCAGCTTCACCGCCGTGCCGTAGGCCACCACCTCGGCGGCGCCCTGCATGACGGAAGACGAACCGTAGCGAACGTTGACAACGGCGTCGGCCCCCAAGGCCTGCGCCTCGTCCACCATACGCTTTGTGGCGATCTGGCGGGCCTCGTTGAGCATCTCGGTATAGCCCGCGATCTCACCGCCCACCAGGGTCTTCATGCCGGCCATGAAATCCTTTCCGAAATTCTTGGACTGGACCACGGTTCCCTTTACAATTCCCAGAGCCTCGATTTCCTTTCCGGGCACATGGTCAATATTCAGCAGCAGCATAAAATTCTCCTCCTTCAATTTCTTGAAAACGTTGTTTTAACACCACCAGGGCGGGGAGCACCAGCAGTCCGCTCACGCCCGCCAGGGCGGCGAACAGCCGGGACGCCCACCTGGGCAGGTCCGGGATGAAGCACAGCGCGGTAAACACAGCCGCGCAGGCCGCCTGGAGCAGGGCGAATAGTACCACGCTCAGCACGGCCTGCCGCTTCCAGCGGCGCTTTTGGGATTCAGCCGTCATATGGATTCCTCCTTTTTAGGTCTTGCGGCCAGAAATCATCTATGATATAATACCCGCGAAGCGGTTATGGTATTTGTGTTTTCTCCGGAGCGCCCCGCGCCCGGAGCTGTGTAACCGCAAGATGCGGCCCGCTCCCACAGGGCGGGTGTCCAAATACTGAAACAGGTGGTGCGGCATGGGTATTTTCTCGTTTTTCAGCCGGAATAAGGACGTAGAGTATTACGTGGAAGAGGCAGGCGGAGCGGCGGCTAAGGCGGAATCCGCAGCGCCGGACCTGCCCGAGCTGAACACCGGCATGGCGGTGGAGATCATGGAGGAGTCCGGACAGTCCATGAATTCCGGTCTGATTACCTCCTTTAAGAACCGTGAGGTGACCATAGGCCGAAAGCCCGGCGCGCTGTCCTTTAAACTGAGCGAGGTGGGAAGCACGCTCTTCATCCGGGGCTGTGACAGCAGAATGACTCAGTTTTACCTGCGGGCCAGAGTGATGGAATCCACCCGGACGATGATTAAGCTGGGCGATCTGGAGCCGGAGGTCCGGGACAACCACCGGAGAAATTTCCGCCTGGCCATCAATGTCCCCATTTCCATTTACTACCTCAACGATGAGCGCATGGAGCGCCCGGAGAACTGCACTCTGGTGGATATCAGCACCGAGGGCTGCTGCATCCAGTCGGAGTACCTCCACGGAGAGGGAGAGGTCCTGCACCTAAAGGTGAAGCTGGACGATTACGTGGCCATGGATTTTGTGGGCGAGGTAATCCGGGTGAACGACTGCGGGACCAACGGCTTCCGCTGCGGCATCCTGTTCGCCCAGCTGAAAAAGGACGAAATTGAGAACCTGACCAAAATGCTGTTCAACATCCAGCTTGGCAACCGGCGGGAACACAGCCGCTCCGAGACCGGGCACTGGGGATAAAACGGAGAATTCCGGATGGCGGGGCGCTTCCTTGGGAGGCGTCCCGCTGTGCTGTCCTCAGTATTGGCTGGCCTCTTCCTCCTCGCCGCCGTCGATCTCGTCCAGGCGTTGGAGCAGGGCCTTGATGACCCCGAAGATCACCGCGCCGCCGAGAACCAGATAGGCCGTCAGAAAGGCCAGCGCGAACAGGATGGGGCCGTCTCCTCCGAAAAGGCCGCCCATGCCCGCCAGAAGCGCGAGGACCAGCGGCCCGACGTACAGCACCACCGCCGCCGTAATCACAATGGGGGCAATCTTCTTTTTAGTAGTTTTTCGCATCGTCAATCTCTCCTCTCCCGATTTCCCGTATTCGCTGGACCAGGGCCAGCACCACGCCGCCGCTGATAACCAGGGGAATCAGGGCGATGATCGCCAGCATAAAGGCCGGGGGCGCTTCCTCGGCGCTCAGGGCGGTGAGCCAGAGAATCAGCCCCGCGATGCCCCCCATCAAAAGCAGCATCAGCACAGTGATGGCCACCGGGGCCACATAGCGGATGCGGACATCCTGCCGCTGCTTATTCTGGAAGGTAGCGCCGCTTTGCTCCATGGCTTCCATCTCCTTTAAAATACTGCCTGCGTCCAGATCGCTCAGCCGTTCCTGCCGGTCCGTCAGCCCCGCGCAGAGCTGAATGGCTTGCTCCAGGTTGTTCCGGTCCCGTTCCAGGGTGACCAGGTGGCGGCGCATGCCGTCTCCAACGGTATGAACCCCGCCCTGCATCCGCCGGATCTCTTCCAGGGACACGCCCAGCTTCCGCATCAGCTTGATTTGCAGCAGGACGCGTACCTCGGCCTCGCCGTAATCCCGGTAGCCGTTTTCGCTGTTCCGCCGGGGAGTCAGCAGACCCTCGGCTTCATAGAAGCGGATGTTTTTCCGAGTGATGCCCACCAGGGCCTCTACCTCGTTGATTTTCAAGCCTCTCACCTCAATTTCCGGGTTCATCATACACCTTCCAGCAGGGGGAAGGTCAAGAGGAATTTGATAAATTTTTAAAAAGAGGCGAAAAAACGCCGGAGGTACCGCCTCCGGCGAGTCCGCTTGTTCTCAAATGGCGCTTTGAGCCCGCTCCTCCCGTTCCAGGGGGAGCTCCGGCCGTGCGGCGGCCACGGCGTCCAACACCTGGTTGGCGCACGCCAGCTTCTCGAAGGTGAAATCCTGATAGAACTCTCCGCCGTCATAGTACAGCCGCAGCCGGGTGACAGGCAGGGCCTTGCCGCAGCAGCCCGTCAGGGGCAGGCTGGTGTTCCGGGTCAGCGCCCGGGTCAGGGAGGCGAAGGAGAGGTATTGTGTCCCGGGGAAAGCGGGGAAGTAGACGGCAAGGGCGCTGAAACGGTATTGTTCCGCCCGGCGGGCGGTTTTGTAGTCCCCGGCGGGGTCCTCCAGGGGATGAGTCTTGGCAAGGGGCTTGGGGATGAAAATCGCCATGATGGAGACCTCCGGACATCATATTTTTTCTCAGTATAGGCGGATTTTTCCAAAAGCTCCATGGTAAAAGCAACAAACCGGCCAAATTCTGTGGAAATGCCACTTGCCCCCGGAGGGAAAGGAGACTATACTATAGCCGAAGACCGCCCCGGCGGGCTTCCTCCAACGAAATACCATCTCTTTTAACCGGAGGTTTTCATGTACCGAATCAAGACATTCAACAAGATCGATCCCCAGGGCCTCGCGCGGCTGGACCCCGCCCGCTATCAAGTGGAGGAGAACCTGGAGGGGGAAGAGGGCATCCTGGTCCGCTCCGCCAATCTGCTGGACTATCCGCTTCCGGAGAGCCTGCTGGCCATCGCCCGGGCGGGGGTAGGGGTCAACAACATCCCCCTGGACCGCTGCTCGGAAAAGGGCATCGCCGTTTTCTCCACCCCCGGGGCCAACGCCAACGCCGTGAAGGAGCTGGTCCTCTGCGCCATGCTGATCTCCTCCCGGGACGTTACCGGCGCGGTGCGCTGGGTGAAGAACCAGGCCGCCTCCGGTGTGGAGGTGGAGACCGTGGTGGAGAAGGGCAAATCCGCCTTTGTGGGGCCGGAGCTCTACCGCAAGGCCCTGGGTGTCATTGGCCTGGGGGCCATTGGCTCCTTGGTTGCCAACGTGGCCTTGGACCTGGGGATGGACGTGTACGGCTTCGACCCCTTCCTCTCCGTGGACGCCGCCCTGCGGCTGGACCGGCACGTCCACGTGGTCCGGGACGTGAACGAGCTCTACAAAAAGGCGGACTACATCACCGCCCACATCCACTTTAACGAGAGAACCCGCCGCATGATCGGCCCGGAGGCCTTTGCCGCCATGAAGCCCGGCGTAAGGCTGATCAACCTGGCCCGGGGCGGGATTGTGGACGACGAGGCGCTGCTGTCCGCCCTGGACGCGGGGAAGGTGACGGCCTATGTCACCGACTTCCCCACAAACAAGCTGGTGGCGAACCCGCATGTCATCGCCATGCCCCACCTGGGGGCCTCCACCCCGGAGAGCGAGCAGAACTGCGCCGTCATGGCGGCGGAGGAGCTGCGGGACTACCTGGAGAACGGGAACATCAAAAACTCCGTCAATCTCCCCGACGTGTACCTGGAACGGAGCGGCGCCCAGCGGCTCTGCGTTCTCCACAAGAACATTCCCGCCATGCTGGCCAACATCACCGCCCTTCTCAGCCGGGACGGCGTGAACGTGGAAAACCTGAGCAACAAGAGCAAGGGGGATTATGCCTATACCCTGGTGGACCTGGGGACCCGGGTGGAGCCCGCCGTGCTGGAGGATCTGAAACACCTGGCCAACGTGATTCGGGTTCGGGTGATCGGCTGAGAAAACGCCTTTTTAAAGTTGCTGTTTAAGGAGGAGAGCCTGTGTTCGATCTGAACGGGGCCCTGGAGCGCTTTGCCGGAAAGCTGGCGCTGGAGAACATTCTGACCGCCGCCGTCACATTGCTGGTGTGCCTGGTGGCGGTGCGGCTGCTGATGAAGGTGGCCCGCCGCCTCCTTGGCCGGACGAAGCTGGAGGAGCGCATCCGGCGCTATGTGCTGATGGCGCTCAAGCTGCTGCTGTACACGCTGACGGTGGTCTTTACCGCCGGAAGCTTGGGCATTAACATGACCTCTCTGGTGGCCCTTCTGTCTGTCGGTTCCCTGGGGATTACTCTGGCGGCGGAGGACGTTCTGGGCAACGTGGCCGGGGGACTGGTGATTTTGTCCTCCCACCCCTTTGCCATTGGGGATTTTATTGAGTCCGGCGGAGTCTCCGGCACGGTGGAGGAGATCAGCCTGAACCACACGAAGCTCATCACCCCCGACGGCCTGACGGCCCTGCTGCCCAACAAGGAGCTGGCGGCTTCCAAGGTGACGAATTACACCGTGCTGGGCCGCCGCCGGATTGCCTGGAGGATGAGCGCCGCCTACGGCGCGCCCACGGAGACGGTGAAAGCCGCCTGTCACCGGGCGGTCGAGGCCACGGAGCACATCCTGAACGACCCGGCTCCGGCGGTGTATCTGACGGCCTTTGGGGAGAGCGGCGTCGACTTCACGGTTTACTGCTGGGCGTCGGCGGAGGACTTTTGGACCACCCAGTTTGCTCTGGCGGAGCATCTGCGGGAGGAATTCGCCCAGGCGGGAGTGGAAATTCCCTACAATAAGCTGGACGTGCATATCCAAAAGGACTGAAAAAGCAGGTCCCCGGCTTTCGCCGGGGACCTGCCAGAGTGTCGAAAAACGGTAAAAACTCCAACAACGGGAAGGAAGAGAGTTACGA
>CAJUQQ010000038.1 GCA_910588175.1 uncultured Oscillibacter sp. | reverse complement strand
GGGGCCTTCCCCTCCTCCAGCAGGCGGCGGAGCTGGGTGACGAAGGCGAAGAGGCCCCGGCAGCCGCCGGACTCAAACTTCTCCGCCTGCCGGGCCAGGGCGATGAGATTTTCCCGGCGCTCCCGGCCCCGGTCCATGGCCCCGTAGAGGCCCAGGAGGTTTTGCGTGTTGTAGATGTGCCAGAGGAGGCGGTGGACGCTCATGTCCCGGGCCGCCAGGCGGAGGGCGTTTAGGGTCTCCAGGAAGGCGGCGCAGTCCGGCGCTTCGGAGGCGGCGACGGCGTCGTAAAAATCGCCGTCGGGGGCGGCGGCCCGGATCTCCGCCAGACGGTCCGGAACGAAGCCGAAGATGGGGGAGCGGAGAACGGAGAGCAGGGGCACGTCCTGGCGGGGGTTGTCGATGAGCTCCAGCAGGGAGACGGTGGCGGAGACCTCCATGGTCTCGAAAAAGCCGGTCTCCTCCTGGAAGGAGCAGGGGACATCCCGCTCCGCCAGGGCGGCGGCGAAGGCCGCCGCCCGGCTGCCGGGAGAGCGCATGAGGATGACGATATCCTCCGGCTTGCAGGGGCGGAGGGCGCCGTCGGGGTCTGTGACGGGGTACTCCCCGTCCAGCAGCTCCCGGACGCGGCGGGCGGTGAAGCGGGCCTCGGCGGTGAGCTTCTTCACCGGATGGGGGTCCTCCGCCGACTTCTGGTGGGCGGTGAGGAGGTGATACTCCGTCCGGCAGTCCGTCCGGGGCGGGTAGTAGGCCGCGCCGAAGTGAAGGGCGGCGTCCTCGTTGTAATCAAGATCGCCCATTTCTACGGAGAGTATATTTTCGAAGATGAAATTGGCGGCTTCCAGTATCTCCCGGCGGGAGCGGAAGTTCTGGGAGAGGGTGATTTTCCGGTCCTCGCCGTCCGCCGCCTCGGTGTGGGGCCGGAAGGCGGCGTACTTCCGGAGGAAGATGCTGGGGTCCGCCAGGCGGAAGCGGTAGATGCTCTGCTTCACGTCCCCCACGGTGAAGAGGTTTTTCCCCTCCCTGGAGACGGCCCGGAAGATGGCGTTCTGGACCTCGTTGGTGTCCTGGTACTCGTCCACCAGAATCTCGGCGTAGCGGGCGGAGACCTGGCCGCCCAGCTCCGTGGGGGTTCCGTCGGGACGGACCAGGAGGGTCAGGGCCAGGTGCTCCTGGTCGGAGAAGTCCGCGGCGTTCAGCCGGAGCTTTTCCGCCCGGAAGGCGGCGGAGAAGTCCGCCGTCAAATCCAGCAGGGCCAGCATGGCGGGGGCCACGGCCCGAAGGTCCTCCATGGCCTCCTCCCCGGTGACATCCAGCCAGGAGCGGAGGGGCTTCAAGGCGGCCTTGGCCCCCTCCCAGGTGCGCTTGAGGGAGGCGGTCAGGGGATCGTCCTTCCGGCCCTTGGGGGTGGCGAGGCGGGGGAAGGGAACGGCGTTGATCCGCTCCCGGGCGGAGGCCCAGTCCGGGGATTGGCCGAGATCCTGGAAGCCCTGGGCGGACTCCAGGAATTTCGCGCCGTAGCCGGAGGCCAGGGCGGCGTCGCCCTCCGTCCGTTCCGCCCCCCGGCGGAGCTGGTCCGCCCAGTGGACGGCCCGGCGGCGGAGGACGGTCAGGAGGGCCTGGGCGTAGGGGGTGGCGTCAAAGCCGGGGGCGGGGGACTCCCAGGCGGCCCGGCTCCGGAGAAGCCAGTCCTCCGGGGAGGCGTGGCTCTGGAGCTTGTCGTAGAGCTCCAGCACCAGCGCCGCCAGGGCGGAATCGTCCCGGCCGGCCCCCAGGGTGTCCGCCAGCTGCCCGCCGCCGGGGGTGAGGTCCTCGTAAAACCGGGAGAGGGTCCGGTCCAGAACCCGGCGGCGGATGAGGGCGGCTTCGCCGTCGTCCAGAATCCGGAAGTCCGGGGTGAGGGCGTGGCGGTCCTCCTCCCGGGCCAGGAGATGGGTGTTCTCCCGGAGGAGAGCGGCGCAGAAGGCGTCTACGGTCTTGATGTCCGCCTGATAGACCCGGAGAAGCTGGCGGCGGAGGTGGGTATCCAGCGGATTCTCCCCCACCCGGCGGGAGAGCTCGGCGGCGATCTTGCCCCGGAGCTCTGCGGCGGCGGCCCGGGTGTAGGTGATGATGAGGAAGTCGTTTACGTTGCAGCGCTCCTCCGTGATATAGCGGAAGAGGCGGTCCACCAGGACCCGGGTCTTGCCGGAGCCGGCGGCGGCGGAGACCAGAAGGCTCCCGCCCCGGTTTTCCACGGCGGCCTGCTGCTGGGGGGTCAGCGTGACGGGCATGTCAGTCCGCCTCCTTTCCTTCAATCTCCCGCCAGAACTCCTCCGGCTTCACCGGCAGGATGTAGTTCAGGCGGTCCCGGTCCCGGCCATCCTGAAAGTGGCAGGCGGGAGCCCAGTCACAGTAGCGGCAAGGGCTGTCCTCCTCCGTGTGGCAGCAGGGGTCCGCGTCGATGTTTCCCCGGCGGACCTCCCCGGCGATGTCCCGGAGGAGGCCGTCCACGTATTGGCCCAGCTTTCCCAGCTGGGCGGCGGAGGCGAGGCTGCCGGAGAGGGAGCCGTCCCTGCCGACCCGGAGGGGAAGATAGCGGGGCTCGGTGAGGGCCTCGTGCTCCATGGCCTGGAGAACCTGGGGCTCCGCCAGGAGGAGGCCGGAGCGGCGGAGCTGCTTTTCCCGCTCGGCCTGGAGCTTCTCCGGGGAGATGTTCCGCTGGGCGGAGAGAATGTCGTCCCTGGCGGGGAGGTAGAGCACCCCGGCGGGCTCGATCTCCCCGCCGAAACGGGCCGCGCCGGTCTTCTGAAGGGTGAAGAGGTAAAGCAGCATTTGGATATCCAGGCCCATGCGGACCGCCGAGAGGTCAAAGGACTTTCTGCCGGACTTGTAGTCCACCACCCGGAGGTAGAGCTTTCCATCCTTCAGCCAGCCGTCCACCCGGTCCACCTTGCCCCCTACCCGGAGCTCGCCGTCCGGCTCGGAAATCACCACGGCGGGAAGGTCCTTCCCGTCCCCAAAGGAGAGCTCGAAGGCCAGGGGGACGAAGTCGGAGGAGCGAAGCTCCTCCGCCGCCTGGTCCACCACGGCATAGGCGGTCTTCCGCAGGCGGGCGAAGAGGTAGCGGAAGCGGGCGTTCCGGTTCTGGAAGTTCCGGAGCTCCTGCCGGACGTACTCGTCTATGTGCTTCCGGGTCAGGGCGTGGAGGGTCTCCCCGCTCACCTGGGCAAAGCCCCCTAGGGACTGGACATCCCGGGTGACCCGCTCCAGGAGGAAGTGGAGGAAGGTGCCGATCTGGGGGGCGTCGAAGGCGGCGGGGGTCCGGGGCCGGGCCTTGAGGCCGTACTCCAGAAAGTGGGCGAAATGGCAGGTGCGGATGCGCTCCACCCGGGAGGCGGTGACGCGGACGCTGTCCCCGTAGAGGGCCCGGACGGCCTGGGGGGAGAGAGAGCCCCGGGTCTGGGCGGCGGCCCGGGCCATAGCGTCCAGGCGGGGGCGGAAGGCGGGCTCCTCCTCCAGCCGCCGCCAGAGGGCCCCGCCGGGGACGGCGCACTCCAGGGCCGGAAGGGGGGCCGCCAGCCGGTAGGGCTTGGCGGCGGGCTCCCGCTCGACCCGCAGGGCGGGAAACAGGGCCAGAAGGCGGTCCACCACAAAGGCGGGGCGGAGCTCCGCCCCGGAGACGTCGGCGACAGGCCAGCTGACCGTCAGCCCCTCGGTGGGCTGGGCCAGGGCGGCGTAGAGGTTCTGGAGCTCAATGCTCATCTGGTCCATGCCGGTGGGGGCCAGTTCTATGCCCCGCTGGGCCAGCTCGTCCCGGTCGTCCTCGTTCAAAATGCCGCCGGCCTGGCCGGGGGTGGGGAGGACGTGGTCGTTGGCCCCCAGGAGGAAGAGGTATTTCGCGGTGTGGCGGTCGTTCCGGGCCACGCCGGAGACCTGGACCTGGTCCAGGGAGACGGGGATGGTGCCCACGCTGTACTCCGTTAGCACCTGGCGGAAGAGGCGGGTGAACTCCTCCAGCTCCATGGGCTCCTCCCCCAGGATTTCCACGAACTGGTCCAGCACGCCGCAGAGAATCTCCCAGAGCTGGGCGGTCTCCTCCGCCTCCTGGAGGCGGCCCGCCCGGGCCTGGGCTTTCATCTGGGTCTCCAGGGCGTCCTGGAGGTTCAGCTCCTCCATGAAGCCGCAGAGGGCGTCTACCTTGGCGGCGGCGGTCTCGCCGGTTTTCAGCCCCTCCGCCAGCCGGGAGAGGGGCGCCTGAACCCGGCGGCGCAGGGCGTTGACCTGGGCCAGCCGCTCCTCCCGGGCGGGGGTCCAGGGGGCCCCGTAGCCGTCCGGATTCTCCGCCCAGTCCACATCCCGGAGCCACATGCCCCCGTGGACCTCCCACTTGAGGACGTAGTTTTCCAACAGGTCGCACTCCTCCGGCTGAAGGCCCGCCAGACCGGTTTTCAGCCAGCGGAACATGTCGTCGTACTCACAGCCCCCGCCCAGGGAGGCCAGCACCCCGGTGAGAAGGCTGAGGACCGGCTTTTCCAGAATGTCGCTGCGGCGGCTGAGGTAGGCGGGAATCTGGCAGCGCTCGAACACCGTCTCGATGACGGACTCGTAGGTCTCCATGTTCCGGGCCGCTACCGTAATCTCCCGGCAGCGGCACTTCCCCTCCAGAAGCAGACGGCGGATGGCGGCGGCGGTCTGCTCCACCTCGGAGAAGACCGTGTCCGCCTGGAGCAGGCGGATTTGGCCGGAGCCGCCGCCGTAGGGAACGGAGGCGCCGAAGAAATGGCGCTCCAGGTGGCCCAGGGCGGAGGGGTCCCGGGCGGTGAGGTTCTCTATCCGGACGGGCTTTCCCTCCCGCTCCGCCAGGCGGCGGAGGCGGTTCAGGGTGCGGAGGGAGGCCTCGAAAATCTCCTCCCCGCTCTCCGGCTCGCCGAGAAGGGTGACGGTGAGGCTGTGGGCCTGGCGGAGAAGGATGGAGAGACAGCGGCGCTCCTGGGCGGTGAAATAGGTGAAGCCGTCAATGTAAATATCCTTGTCCCGGGCGTAGCCCGACGCCTCCAGGCTGTCGCAGAGCTTGGTCATATAGTCCCGGGCGTCCAGACCGGGACGGAGGAGGCGGGCTTCGTAGGCGGCGTAGAGAAGGCTCAGGTCGTGGAGCTTGTCCCGGGTGGCGCCGGCTATGACCTGGGACTGCTCGTAAAGGGTCTCGGGGGTGACCTCGTAGCAGCGGAGCTCGTCGAAGAGGGCCAGAAGTTGGCGGAGGAAGGCGGACTTCCGGGAGGGACGGCGGTAGACCGTCAGCTCCGGGAGAACCTCCAGCAGGGCTTTTTCCAGGGTGAGGAGCTTGCCCCCGGCGTCCAGGGTCACCTGGGCCGCCCCGCCGGTGATGGTGAGGACCCGGTCCGAGAGGCGGCGGAAGCTCAGCACCTCGGCGAAGCGGCTGGCGGCGTCGCCGCAGGCGCGGCACAGGTCCACCTCCGCCTGGTGGGAGGCGTGCTCCGGCACCAGAAGAATCTGCTTCCGGCCGCCGGGGCAGGCGGCCGCGCGGTCCAGCACCGCCTGGGATTTGCCGGTCTTGGCCCGGCCGGTTAAGAGGGTCAGCATGGAAAGGACCTCCTTGCGGGTTTCTTTGCCGAATAGTATAGCATGTTTTCCGGCGGCGGAGAAAAAAATTTTTTCCGGCGTGTATGGAACCGTGCAACTATGCCGGGGAGCGGCGGGGGTTGTGAGGGGGAATGAAGGATGGAACAGCGAAACCGAAAGCGGGATTTCTGCGCCGCGTATCTGCGGACTATGGACCCGGAGCAGGCGGCGGAGGCGGCGGGACGGGAGGACGGCTTCGCCACGCTGGCTCTGAAAAGCGTCCGGCGGCGGCTGGAAAAAATGCGGGGAGCTGCGGCGGGGGAGCTGCGGCGGGAGGACGCGCTGAGACGGCTGGCCCAGCTTGCCTTCGGCCGGGCCAACGACGCGGCCCGGCTGGCCCTGGCTCCCAGGGAGGTGGACCCGGGCGGACTGGACCTCTCCGCCGTGGCGGAGCTGAAGGTCACGGACAAGGGGGGTGTGGAGGTGAAGCTGGTGGACCGGGTGCGGGCCCTGGAGACCCTGTGCGCCCTGCTGGAGGAACGGGGCGGCGGCGGGGCCGAGGAGCTGTACCGGGCTCTGGAGGACGCGGCGGGCCAGCTGGAGAGCGGGGACTATGGCGGATAAGGGACTGCGGTTTTCCCCAAAGCAGCTGCGGGTGCTGACCTGGTGGCACGACCCGGGGCGGGAGGCGCTGATCTGCGACGGGGCGGTGCGGAGCGGAAAGACCTTCGCCATGGGGCTGAGCTTCTTTTTGTGGGCCCAGGCGGAATTCGACGGGCGGCAGTTTGGAATCTGCGGAAAAACCATCGCCTCGGTGCGGCGGAATCTGCTTTCGGAGCTGGTCCCCTGTCTCCGGCGGCTGGGCATGGAGGTGCGGGACCGGCGGGGGGAGCATCTGCTGACCGTGCGCTTCCGGGGGCACGAGAACCGGTTTTTGCTGTTCGGCGGACGGGACGAGTCCAGCGCGGCGCTGATTCAGGGAAGCACCCTGGCGGGGGTGCTGCTGGATGAGGCCGCGCTGATGCCCCGGTCCTTCGTGGAGCAGGCCGCGGCCCGGTGCAGCGTGGCGGGAAGCCGGCTGTGGTTCAACTGCAACCCGGAGGGACCCCAGCACTGGTTTTACCAGGAGTGGATTTTGAAGGCGGAGGAGCGGCGGGCCCTGCGGCTCCACTTCACCATGGAGGACAACCCGGTTTTGACGGAGCGGATTCGGGAGCGGTACCGGCGGAACTGCTCCGGGGCCTTTTACCGGCGGTTCGTGCTGGGGGAGTGGGCCGAGGCGGAGGGGCGGGTATACGACTTCTTCGACCCGGAGCGGGACGCGGCGAAGGCTCCGGAGGACGGCTTTTCCGCGTGGCGCGTCTCGGCGGACTACGGGACGGTGAATCCGGCCTCCTTCGGCCTGTGGGGGCTCCGGGAGGGGGTCTGGTACCGGGTGCGGGAATTTTACTACGACTCCAGAAAGGCGGGGCGGCAGAGAACCGACGCGGAGTACGCGGAGGATTTGGAGCGCCTGGCCGGGGGACGGGAAATCCAGCGGGTGATTGTGGACCCGTCGGCGGCCAGCTTTATGGAAACGCTTCGGCGGCGGGGCTTCCGGGTGGTGAAGGCGGACAACGACGTGGCCGACGGCATCCGGGTGACGGCGGATCTGCTCCGGGCGGGGCGGGTGGTGATTTGCGGGGACTGTCAGGACTGCCTCCGGGAGATTGCCCAATACTGCTGGGAGCGGCGGGGAGAGCGGGACGCGCCCCGGAAAAAGGACGACCACGCCATGGACGATCTGCGGTACTTCGCCATGGATTTGGTGAAGGAGCGGGAGGAGGACGGGTTTTTGGCGTTGGCTGTGGACCGGGGGGAGGATTTTTGAGAGGAGATGGGGCTTTGAAGCGGTGGAACAAGCGGAAGGCCGCGCCGCCGGAGGTCCGGCCGGCGGCCGTGCAGCTGCGGAATGGGGAGAGGCATCCCTTCGGAACGCTGGGGGAGTACGTGCCCCTGCGGAACGGGGAGGCCCGGCTCTACCGGGCGGTGCGGGAGGCCGTGCCGGTGGTGGACGCGGCCATTTACAAGCTCATCCGCATGACGGGGGGACTGACGGTCCGCTGTGAGAACCGGGAGGCGGAGCGGGCGCTGGGAGAGTTTCTGCGGACCGTGCCCGCGGGGCGGGGGCAGTTCGGGCTGAACGCCTTTCTGGACAGCTATCTGGACTCCCTGCTGACCTGCGGACGGGCGGTGGGGGAGATCGTCCCCGCCATGGGAAACCGGGAAATCGCCGCCCTGCTCTGCGGGCGGGTGGAGGACATCGAAATCAAGGAGGGGGAGCACCCCCTGGACTTCACCGTCTGGGGGCCGGACAAAAGCGGACGGATGGCGGCGCTGCCCTATCAAGACCTGATTTTGTTCACGCCGCTGAACCCGGAGGCGGAGAATCCCTACGGGGTGTCCCTGCTGCGGTCCCTGCCCTTTCTGGCGGACATTCTGATGAAAATCTACCACACCGTCGGGGTGAACTGGGAGCGGTGCGGAAACCTCCGCTTCGCCGTCACCTGCCAGGGCGGCCAGGGGGCCGCAGAGCGGGGCAGGCTGCTGGCCGGGGAGTGGTCCCGGGCCATGCGGGAGACCCGGGGCGGCAGCGTCCGGGACTTTGTGGCGGCGGGGGACGTGAACATCCGGGTCATTGGGGCCGACGCGCCGGTGCTGGACAGCCAGGCGCCTGTGCGGCAGATTTTGGAGCAGATCGTGGCCAAGACGGGTATCCCGCCCTTCCTGCTGGGGCTGAGCTGGAACTCCACGGAGCGGATGAGCTCCCAGCAGGCGGACATGCTCACCACCGAGATCACCGCCCTGCGGCGGACCCTGACGCCGGCGGTGGAGCGCGTCTGCCGCCTCTGGCTGCGGATGCACGGCTATGGCTGCGGCTTTTCCGTGGTGTGGGACGACATCAACCTCCAGGACCAGGTGGAAGAGGCCCGGGCGGCGCTGTACCGGGAGCAGGCCAGACGGCTGCGGATTGAAAACGACGCCGCAGAGGCGTGAGATTTTAGGAGGAAGGCGTATGGAAAACGGAAAGGGACCGGCGGTCACGGCGGAGGACCTGGCGCTGATCAACGGTCTGGCCAAGGCGGAGCTGACGGAGGAGCAGGTGTACGTGTTCACCCTGCGGCTGTGCGACAACGAGGTGGACCGGGACTTTGAGCGCTTCGACAACGAGGCCCTGGAGCGGATGGGAGAGCTGCTTGCCGGCAAAAGCGGCCTCTTTGACCACCAGTGGAGCGCCCGGGAACAGGCCGCCCGGCTTTTCAGGACCGAAGTGGTGCGGGAGCCCGCCCGGAAGACTCTGGCGGGGGATGAGTACCGCTGGCTCAAGGGCTGGGCGTACCTCCTGCGGACGGAGAAGAACGGAGAGCTGATCGCGGAGATCGAGGGCGGCATCAAAAAGGAGGTCAGCGTGGGCTGCGCCGCCGGGCGGAGCGTGTGCTCCGTCTGCAGAGCGGAGAACGGAGGCTGTGAGCATGTGCCGGGACAGGCGTACGGCGGAGAGCTGTGCTTCCGGGAATTGCGGGACATTACGGACGCCTATGAGTGGTCTTTCGTGGCGGTGCCCGCCCAGCGGGCGGCGGGGGTGCTGAAGCGCTTCGGCCAGGAGCGGGAGGGGGAGCGGACCCTCCGCAAAGAGGCGGAGCTGGGACGGAAGTATCTCAAGGCGCTGCGGCGGGAGGTGGTCCGGCTGGCCATGCTGGCGGACGACGGACTGGACGGCGGCGTCTTCGCCCGGGCGGCGGAGCGGCTGGAGGAGCCGGAGCTGCTGGAGCTGCGGAAGGCCTATGAGGTCCGGGCGGCGGGGCGCTTCCCCGCCCCGGCGCAGCTGCGGCGGCGGGACGCGGCGGAGGCGGAGGACGCGGAGGCCTTTCGGATTTGAGGGCGGGTTTCGGGGCGGAGGCCCCGTGCCGGATATACAGAAGGAGGAGAACAGGCATGAGCTATCAGTTTGAGAACGTGCGGCTGGAAAAGGGGATGTATGGCCGGAGCGGAACCGGCTTTACCAAGACGCTGGAGGAGCTGGACCCCAGCGAACGCTACCGGGGGACGCCGGTGGAGGGGCTGGACGCCTTTCAGCGGCAGCTGAAGCGCTTCGGCATCCGGGTCAAGGGGGCGGACAGCGACCCGGTGGAGAAGTTCTTTCACACCACGGAGTCCTCGGTGCTGTTTCCGGAGTTCGTGTCCCGGGCGGTGCGCCAAGGGCTGGAGGAAGGCGGCATCCTGCCGGACATCACCGCCACGGTGACAAAGTTCGACGGGATGGACTACCGCTCCATCGCCTCCGTGCCCACGGAGGAGGAGAAGAAGCTGGTCCAGGTGGAGGAGGGGGCGGCGATTCCCCAGACCTCCGTCCGGACCCAGGAAAACCTGGTGAAGCTCCGGAAGCGGGGGAGGATGCTGGTGGCGTCCTATGAGGCCATCCGCTTCCAACGGCTGGACCTGTTCTCCGTCACCCTGCGGCAGATCGGGGCCTACATCGGGAAGATGCACCTCCAGGACGCCATTCAGGTTTTGATGGAGGGAGACGGCAACGGAAACCCGGCGGAGACGGTGAATCTGAGCGGCGAGCTGACCTATGACGCGCTGCTGGAGTTCTGGAACAAGTTTGACCCCTACACCATGAACACCCTTCTGGTTGGAGGCGACACCATGCTCAAGCTGCTGCGGCTGAAGGAGTTCCAGAACCCCCTGACGGGGCTGAACTTCCAGGGCACCGGCACGCTGTCCACGCCTCTGGGGGCCAAGCTGCTGCGGACCGGCGCCATGCCCGGGGGCACCCTCATCGGCCTGGACAGGCACTACGCACTGGAGCAGGTCGTCGGCGGCGAGGTGACGGTGGAGTACGACAAGCTCATCGACCGACAGCTGGAGCGGGCGGCCATCACCTCCATCTCCGGCTTCGCCAAGCTGTTTACCGACGCGTCCAAAGTGCTGAAGCTGGGCGCAGGCGGCTGACGGGCCATGGGAGAGCGGATTCTGGAGCTGGCCCTGGCGGCCGGCGGGGGTGACCGGGCGCTGCTGGAGCCCCTCTGCAACGCGGCGGTCCGGGCCTGGACGGCGCGGCTCCGGGAGGGACTGACGGCGGAGGACTGCGGCGAGGCCTTCCCCTGCGCCGCCGCCTTTACCGCGGCGGCGGACCTGGCGGCGGGAGAGGGGGGCGCGGCCTCCTTCTCCGCCGGGGATCTCTCCGTGAACCTGGGCGGCGGCCAGGACCGGGCCCGGCGGGCAGAGGCCCTCCGGCAGACGGCGGAGCGGCTGATGGAGCCCTTTGTCCGGGCGGCGGGGCTCTGGGCCCAGGGGGTGGAGGGATGACCCGCTGGGTGGAGCGCCTCCTGGACCAATACGGGCAGGAGGTCGCCGTGGAGCAGACGGGGCAGACGGTCCGGGCCTTCCTCCAGCCTATCCCGGAGCGGAGGGAGGACGGGCCGGAGCCCAGCGCCATCGGGCGGCTGGACGGGCGGCTGTGGCTGTATCTGGGACGGACGGCCCTGGAGACCGGGGATACGGTGCTTTGGGCAGGAAGGCGGTTCCGGGCGCGGAGCGGACGGCCCTTTTACATCGGCCGGCGGCTCAGCCATTGGCGGGCCGTGCTGGAACGGGCGAGGGAGGCGGAATGAAGGAGCTGAGACAGATACGGGACGCGGTCATCCGGGCCCTGAGGGACGGGGGACTGGCGGCGGAGGCCGCCTTCCCCGCCAAATGGGCGGCGGAGCGGACCACGCCCCTGGCCACTGTGGACGTGGGAACGGCGGAGGGCCGGGCCCTGGGTTTTTGCGGATACCTGGGGGAGACCCGGGGGGAGGACGGCCAGGTCCGGGAGGTTTACGGCAAGCGGCTGGAGGGCGTGATTACCGTGGACATCCGGGCTCCGGGGGCCCTGGAGTGCCGGGAGGGCGGCGAGACGGCGGCGACGGTGCTGCTGGGAACGCTGCCGGAGGGCATCCGGCCCGGGGAGCTGCGGTGGGAAGGCCTGGTCTGGGAGCGGGAGACTGGGCTGTTCCTCCGGCGGGGATACCTGCGGTGCGAGGCGCTGTTCCTGGCGGAGGCCGGAGAAGAGGGGCCGGCGTTCCTGGATTTTATTTTGAAAGGGGTTTTGCGGCATGAACAATCTGCATGAGCGGCCGGGGGTTTACTCGGTCTATGACACCTCCTCGGTCTTATCCGGGGGACGGGCCGCCCGGACCATCGGCGTGGCGGCCCGGGCGGCCAAGGGCGAGGCGGACAAGGCCGTGACGGTGACGGGCTACGCCGCCGGAGCGGCGGCCTTCGGCGAGGACGAAACGCCGGGCATGAGCACCCTTCTGCGGCTGCTGTTCGCCGGCGGCGCCTCCGCCGTGACGGCGGTCCCCGTGGGCGGCGAGGGCACGACGGAGGACTACCGGAGGGCCTTTGCCGTACTGGGCCGGGAGGAGGCGCAGATTTTGGTCTGCGACAGCGGCGAGGAAACCGTTCAGCAAGCCCTGCGGGACGCCGTGGAGGAGGCCTCCGCCCTCCGGCGCGAGCGAATCGCCGTGGCGGGCTGCGCCGGGGCGGAGGTATCGGAGCTCATCGCCCGGGCGGCGGCGCTGAACAGCGAGCGCGTGGTGCTGGTGGGGCCCGACGCCCTGGACGGCGGGGGAAAGCCCCTGTCCGGCGTGTTCGCCGCGGCGGCGGTGGCGGCTCTGGCGGCGGCGGGCGGGGACCCGGCGGTCCCCCTGAACGGCGGGGAGCTCAAGGGGCTGGGCGGCCTCAGCCAGGACTACGGCGAGGGCGACATCGACCTGCTGGTCCGGGGCGGCGTGACCCCCCTGGAGTGCGTGGCGGGAACGGTGTCCCCGGTGCGGGGCGTCACCACCCGGACCAAGACCGGCGGCGTTCCCGACGCCACCTGGCGGGAGCTGACCACCATTTTGATCGTGGACGATGTAATCCCGGCGGTGCGCTCCGCCCTGCGGAGCCGGTTTTCCCGGAGCAAGAACACCGCCCGGACCCGGGCGGCCGTCCGGTCCCAGGTTATTGTGGAGCTGGAGAAGAAGCTGGCGGCGGAGATCATCTCCGGCTATGACGGGGTGACGGTGACCGCCTCGGAAGAGGACCCCACGGTGTGTTTGGTGGAGTTCGGCTTCTCCGTGGCCCACGGCCTGAACCAGGTGCGGCTGACGGTTCACATTGAGATTTGAGAGGGGGAGAGAGGATGACAGGATTTCCCACCAGCGCCGACATCTATCTGGAGATGGACGGCAGGAAGGTGGCGGTGGTGCAGGGCTACACCGCCAAGGCCACGAAAACCTCCCAGAGCGTGGAGGCCTTCGGCGAGAGCGAGCCGGTGGCCACCATCGAGGGGCAGAAACGCTATACCCTGGAGCTGACCCGGCTTTACGCCACGGACAGCGCCGTGTCCGACGGAATCAGCTTCTACGACCTGGCGGATTTCTCCCTGGTGATCTGCAAGCCGGACCGGCGGGTGATCTACAGCGGTTGCCAGTGGAGCGGCATCCAGGAGGACGGCCAGCTGAACGCCATGGTGGCGGAAAAGGTCACCCTGGTGGCGGCCAAGCGGATTGAGACCCCGGCATGAGGGACCTGGACGAGCTGCGGCCCCTGACGGCGGGACGGCTGCTGGCGCTGTGGAGGCAGTGCCGGGAGTACGGCGACCCGCTGGAGCGGGTGCTGGTGTGCAACGGGCGGATTCTGGCCGCGTGCTGCTTTTTCCGGGGAGAGCCGGTCTACGGGGACGAGACGGAGGTTCTGGCGGACCTGACGGGACGGCAGATGGAGCGGCTGCTGCTGGCGCTGGCGGAGGGCGGAGGTCCCAGAGACCGCCACCCCCAGGCGGACCGGACGGCGGAAAATCCGGCCTTTGACCCAGAGCGCTTCGCGGCGCTGAGAGGAGGGAAATGAGCTTGCACTATCCGGATTGGGAGCTGGCGCGGCAGCGGGAGGCCCTGCGGGCGCTGCTGGGCGGAGGGGGGCAGGACGGCGGGGCCCTCCGGAAGGCCAGGGCGAAGCGGGAGGCCCCGGGCTCTGGGGCGGCGGGAAGGTCCCCCTCCGAAGGGACGGGGCGGTTTGGCGGAGGCGGGATGCCGGGCGGGGCTCCGCCGGAGGAGGGGGCCTCCGTCCCCAGGGAAACCCACCTGGACGGGGCGGAACGGAGCGCCGGGGTATGGGGCGTTTCGAAGCCGCGGGGCGGGAAGCGCTTTCCGGAGGGCGAGGCGTTCCCCCTTGGCGGGGGAGAGGGGCTTCCGGATACGCTCCAGGTGCGCCGGAGCCCGGCGCGGGAAGGGACAGGCCCGCGCCGGAAGGGTTTTCCCGGCGGCACGGCGGCCGCCGGGGAGGCCTGGGCGGCCATGGACGGAGAGCCCGGCGGAGGGACAGCCGCCGGGCGGGACTTCTCCCCCGTTTCCCAGGCGGAGCGGGAAACCGTCCCGGAGCCGGGCGGGCGCTCCGGCGGATGGGGCCCCTGGGGCGGCGGGGAGGCCGCCTTCCGGGCGGAGGACGGCGCGAGGGCGCTGTCCCAGGCGGTCCAGAGGGACGCCCGGCGGTATGACGGCGGATTCTCGATCCGTTGAGAACAACTGGTCCGGCGGGACCGGCGAAAGGGGGAATGGGCCGTGCGGCTGACGCCGATGCGGTTTAAAGAGTTCACGTGGCCCCACAACCCGGAGGTGTATTCGGTGGAGTACCGGCGGCGGATCGCCGTCCACCAGGTTCCCTTCGGCGGGTGTGTGATGCAGGAGTTGGGGGGCTCCTACCGGGTTTTGAAAGGGGAGGGCGTCTTCGCGGGGGAGGGCGCGTACCAGCGCTTCCGGGAGCTGGCGGAGGTCTTCCGGTCCCAGGGGCCGGGGCTGCTGGTTCATCCGGTCTGGCAGACGGAGCGGGCGTATTTCACCTCTTTGGAGGCGGCGGAGGAGCCTCTGCCGGATTTTGTCCGCTACCGTTTTGAGTTCTGGGAGGACTGCGGGGGCTATGACGGCGGGCTGAAAGCGGCTCCGTCCGGCGGCGGGGAGGCCGGGAACGAGGCCGGAACGCCTCCGAGCCCGCGGACTCACACCGTGCGGAAGGGCGACACCCTCTGGGGCATCGCCCGGCAGTACGGCGCGGAGCTGGCGGCCCTGATCCGGGCCAACCCGCAGATCAAAAATCCGAACCTGATCTACCCCGGAGAGGCGGTGAAGCTGCCTTGACGGGAACACTCTACACGGCGGATCATCGGGTCTTCCAGCTGCCGCCGCTTTTGCGCTGGCGGGTCCTCCACACGGGGACGGTGCCCTGCGACAGCTTCTCCGTCACCTTTGTCTATCAAAAGGAAATGGCCCCGGTGCTGGGGCTGGCGGCGGGCTTCGCCGCGGAGGAGAACGGGCAGGTGATGCTGCGGGCCGTGGTGGACGCCTACACGGTGGACCTGAACGCCGGCGGGCTCACCGCTACCGTCAGCGGGCGGGGCTACGCCGCCAGGCTGCTGGACAACGAGTCCCGGCCCGTCACCTATGAGAGCGCCACCCTGGGGGAAATTCTGCGGAATCACGCGGAGCCCTATGGGGTCCGCTGTCAGGAGGCCGCAGATCTCCGGGCCGGGTCCGTATACACCGTGGCGGCGGGGAGTAGTCAATGGAAGGCCGTGGAGAGCTTCTGCCGGACCTACGGCGGTTTTTCTCCCCGGTTCAGCCGGGAGGGGACGCTGCTGGCCTCTCCGGAGCGGGCGGGACGGACCCTCTCCATCGGGGAGGAAGACCCGGTGCTCTCCTGCACCCTGGCGGAGGACCACTACGGCGTACTGACGGAGGCGCTGGTCATTGACAAGACCCGAAACCGGGACTTTACCGTAAAAAATCAGGAGATGATTGGCAAGGGAGGCCAGTGCCGCCGGGTGATTTACACGCCGGGACAGAGCACCTGGGACGCCATGCGCTACACCGGGGAGTATCAGATCCGGCGGTCCCAGGAGGACGCCTGGTCGGCGGAGATGACGCTGCCGGGGAGCTTTTTGGCCTTTCCCGGAGACCGGGCGGCGCTGTCGCTGGAGCGGATGGGGCTGAACGGGACCTTCCGGGTGGCGGAGGCGGACAACCGCTTCGACTGCCAAAGCGGGGCCACGGCGGCGCTGACGCTGAAGCCCCTGGAGGACTGAGGAGGGAGAACATTCCTATGTGGCTATCCAAACAGATGCGACCCGCCGCCGCCCTGGCCGGGGCGGACCTGGGCGTGACCACCATCAGCGGGCAGAAGGTGGGCGTGGTAACCCGGGGAGAGGTCCGGGACCTGCCGGTCTACGGCCCCGGGGGCTATCTCTGGACCCCCGCCAACGGGGCGGCGGTGCTGGTGATCAAGGGCGGCCCCGGCGGCGAGGAACAGTGCGTGGCCGGGGCCCGCCCTCCGGAGGAGGCCCCCCAGGTCCGGCCGGGGGAGGTCTATCTCTACGGCCCCGGCGGAAACGCGGTATACCTGAAACAGGACGGCAGCGTGGAGATTACGGCGAAACAGATAGCCATCACCGGCGAGCTGACCGTCAACGGAGAGCGCTACGCGCCCCAGGGGGACTGAGGGAGGAAGGTTATGGAGCTGGAGCTGAGAAATGGAGACTACGCCGCCGACGGCGTGGGAGGCCTGCGGCGGGTCCGGGGCCGGGAGGCCCTCTTGCAGCGGGTGCTCTTCCGGCTGACGGCCAGGAGGGGGGCTTTTCCCTTTTGGGAAACCCTGGGGAGCCGCCTTTGGGCCCTGGGGACGCTCCCCGCCCCGGAGCGGCCCGCCGCCGCCCGGCAGTATGTGGCCGAGGCGCTGGAGGATGAGCCGGTGACGGTGACGGATGTGACGCTGGAACAGAACCGGGACGGCACGGCGGCGGTGACGGCGCGGCTTGCCTATGAGGGAGAGGCCCTGCTGGTGACGGCGGCGGTGCGGACATAATGAGCGAGGGGGAACGGCAAATGCGGAGCATTGAGGACATTTACGAGAAGCTGCTGGCGGACTTCGGGGAGCGGGCGGGCTTCACCCCGGAGGCGGGCTGCGACCTGGCGGTGCGGCTGTGGGCCGCGGCGGCGGAGCTCCAGGCCTTGGAAATCCAGGCGGACTGGGTGCTGGACCAGAGCTTTCCCCAGACGGCCCAGGGCGTCTACCTGGACCGCCACGGGGCCATGCGGGGGCTGAAGCGGCTGAACGCCACCCGGTCGGGAGGCGTGCTGCGCTTTTCCGTGGAGACCGCCCCGGCCATGGAGATCACCATACCGGCGGGCACGGTGTGCATGACGGCGGAGGAGGTCCGGGTTCAGACCACGGAGGAGGCCGTCCTTCCCGTTGGGAAGCTGTATGTGGACGTGCGGGCCGAGGCGGTGGAGCCCGGGGCGGGCGGGAACCTTGTGCCGGGGGCCGTGCGGTTCCTGACCGCCTGCCCCGTGGCGGTAACGGCGGTGAACAACCTGCGGGCCTTTACCGGCGGGGCCGACGCGGAGGCGGACGGGGCCTTCCGGGCCCGGATTCTGGAGAGCTATCAGCGGTTGCCCAACGGAGCCAACACCGCCTGGTACGAGACCACCGCCATGGGCTATCCCGGCGTAACCGCCGCCAAGGCCGTGGGCCGGGCGGAGGGGCCGGGGACGGTGAACGTCTACGTCACCGGGGAAAACGGCCTCCCCGGCGAGGAACTGCTGGCGGGCCTGCAGGCGGAGCTCCAGGAAAAGCGGGAAATCGCGGTGACCGTGAAGGCCCTGGCCCCCACCAGCCGGACGGTGAACGTGTCCGTGCAGGTGGCTCCCCGGGAGGGGGCGGACCGGGCGGCGGTGCTGGAGGCGGCCCGGCAGGCCATAACGGACTTTTTCAGCGGGCGGCTGCTGGGCCGGGCGGTGCTGCTGGCGGAGCTGGGCAGCAAGCTTTACAGCCTGGAGGGCGTGGAAAACTACCGCTTCACCGCCCCGGCGGAGGATCTGCCGGCGGACAGCACCGTGCTTCCGGTGCTGGGGACGCTGCGGGTGACGGCGATGGAGGGCTAAGGCATGTACGAGGAGTATCTGCGGGCGCTGCTGGCCCCTCTGGGCGTCTACCGGCTGGACCGGGACTCCCTCAGCGGGGCGGAGCTCTACGCTCTGGGCCGGGGCTTGGACGCCCTGGCGGAGCGCCTGGAGACGGTGGAGCGGGAGAGCGTCACCGCCACGGCGGAGGACGAGGGGCTCCGCCGCCGGGAGGCGCTGTTCCTCCGCCGTCCCGCCTCCACCACGCTGAAAGAGCGCCGGGCGGCCCTGGCGGCCCTGTTCCAAATCGACGGCGACAGCCTGACGCCGGAGGCCATCAACCGCACCATCAGCGGATGCGGCATCCGGGCCCGGGCCATTGAGACGGGCCCCAATCAGGTCCAGGTGGAGTTCCCCGACACGGCGGGGACGCCCCAGGACTTTGAGCAGATTGAAAAAATCATTCTGGACATCCTCCCCTGCCATCTGGAGGTGTCCTTCCGCCTGCGGTACCTCACCTGGGAGGTGTGCCGCCAAATGGAATACACCTGGGCCTTTGTGGAAGAGCAGGGGTATACCTGGAGGAGCTTCCAGCTGGCGGTCCCCCCGGAGGCGGAGGAACCATAGGCGCATAAAAGGGGGCCCGGCATTTGCCGGGCCCCCTTTCTCCAGCTTATGTCCTTTTCCTTACTCCCGGGACAGCTCCCGCTCCAGCAGGCGGTCCGCGATCTCAAAGGCCCGGATCCGCCGCTCCGCCAGAGTAATCTGGGACTTATAGCGCTCCGGCTGCTCCTTCCCCCGGAGGGTTTCCACGGTTTCCCGCAGCTTGTGGAGGGTGGAGCCGATCTGCCGCCGGGCCTCCGTCAGTTCTTCCCTTGAAAACTCCATAACGCCTCCTATTCCGCCGGGGTCCGCATTTCCCGGGCGATGTCCGCCACCTTCCCGGCGTTCCGGGCCCTCAGCGCCCCGATCAAAGCGTCTTCTTTTCCGGCGAGATTTTCCCCGTCAAAAACCAGGGCGTTCCACAGCGCGTGCAGCGCGCCGGGAAGCTCATCGCCGCCGGGGCCGTGCCAATAGGCCGCGTACACATTGCTGGCCAAGGCCGCCGCGCCGCTTGGATCATACGCGTCTTTTAACTCCTCCAGCTTGTCCACGGAAAAAGAAAGCAACGCCTGGTATCTCGCTTCCCGAACGGTCTCCCAGTCCTCCCGCTCATTTCCCTGACCATACCGGCACCCCAAGAAAAAACTCAGGCAAACGCACAGAACCAACCATCCAACGACCCTACATTTTTTCATCATCGCCCCCCGTCAAACCGTAAACCACTATTGCGGAAAGACCGTGTACACAGAGGACCCCAGCCCCTTTCCACGCATCCCCCGTCCTCCTCGGCCGAAAACCCAGCGCAGCGGATTTCGGCCGAAAGCGAAGAAATTCCCCGTCCGGTGAAAGGAACCACACACACCTCTAAACATCGCGAGGAAAAGGGTGTTTGCGGGAAAAACCACGGCGGGTTTTTCCTGCAAGTTCAATAAGACCCCGCCAACGGCGGGGCGGTCCGCGAAGCGGACCGTTGCGCACCAAAAAGAAACACGC
>CAJUQQ010000037.1 GCA_910588175.1 uncultured Oscillibacter sp. | reverse complement strand
CCTCCCCCGGGTGCTGGGGGTCCACTGCGGCTGGATCATCGTGCTGGTTCTGGTAGTCTTCATGCACGTCTACATGAACCATACAAAACACGGATACGAAATCGCCGTCATAGGAGACAGCATCAACACCGCCCGGTACGCCGGGATGAACGTGGGCCGGGTGATGATGCGGACCATGTTCCTCTCCGGAGCCATCAGCGGAATTGTCGGGTTCATTGTGGCCTCCGGGGCCAACAACACCTTGTACGACGGCGTGGCCGGAGGCGTGGGCTTCACCTCCATCACCGTGGCCTGGCTCAGCCAGCTGAACGCCTTTGCCATGGTGGGTATCTCCGGCCTGCTGGCGGTGCTGAGCAAGGGCGCGGAAACCCTCCAGACCCGTATGGCGGTGCCCACCTCCATCTCCGACATCATCACCGGCATATTACTGTTCTGCATGCTGGGCTGTGAGTTCTTTATCAACTACAAGCTGATTTTCCGCGGCGCGGGGAGAAAGGAGGCGCGGCATGAGTAACTTCCTGAGCTTGTTCCTGGCCCTTATCATTGCCGCCGTCACCTACGGCACTCCCCTTCTTTTCGGCACCCTGGGGGAAATTCTGACGGAGAAATCCGGCAACCTGAACCTGGGCGTAGAGGGCATTATGTTCATGGGCGGCGCCCTGGGCCTGGGCGGCGTGTTCTACTACGAAAAGGCGGCGGGAGCTGGGGCTAATGGAATGATCGCCGTGGGCGTGGGAATTCTCTGCGCCTTCCTGGCGGGGGCGCTGGCCTCCCTGATTTTCAGCTTCCTCACCATCACCCTTCGGGCCAACCAGAACGTCACCGGCCTGGCCCTGTCCATCTTCGGCACCGGCGTGGGCCAGTTCATCGGCGAGTACATGCGGGTTCGGGAGAACGGCTATATTGCCATCGGCAACACGCTGAAAGGCTTCTTCCAAAACTCCCCCTTCCCGGCGGCCCTCCAAAAAATCCCCGTGGTCGGCGGCGTGCTCTTCGGCAACAGTGTATTCTTCTACCTGGGGCTGATTTTGGCCGCCGGCATGTTCCTCTTCCTGAACCGCACCCGGGCGGGGCTGTACCTCCGCTCTGTGGGCGAGTCTCCCGCCACGGCGGACGCGGCGGGCATCCCCGTGGGACGCTTCAAGTACCTGGCCACAGTGATCGGCGGCGGCATCTCCGCCGTGGGCGGCATGGTGTATATCATGACCATTGCCGGGTGCGTCTGGAATCACGAGGGTCTCAGCGGCGTAGGCTGGCTGGCGGTGGCCCTGGTCATCTTCTGCATGTGGCGTCCCCTGGCCGCCATCTGGGGCTCGGTGCTCTTCGGCGCGCTGATGATCTTGTACCTGCGGCTGGTGCTGCCCTTTGTCCCCACCCAGCTCTATAAAATCCTCCCCTACGTGGTGACGGTCATTGTGCTGATTGTCTCCAGCATGCGCAACAACAAGGAGAAGCAGCCCCCCGCCAGCCTGGGGCTGGCCTACTTCCGGGAAGACCGGTAACGGCTGCAATGGACACGGCAGAGCCCCGCCTTTCGAGAGCTTCTCGAAAGGCGGGGCTCTTTGCGTTTCCGGGGCTTATTTCAGCACCGCGTCCAGGTCCCGGGTGGCGGTCCCATCCTCCAGAACAAAGCAGGGGATGCCGATGCCGCCGTTCTCCCGGATATCGGCATAGGCGGGGCTGTCCTGCCGCAGGGACAGATAGACCTTCAGGTCGGGCAGGCTGGCGGAGAGATTCTTGAAGTCGATCTCCGCCTTCGCCTCGCTGAGGCGGTTCAGGGCGTACAGGGTATCCGGGCACAGGTGGCTTCCGATCACAGTCACTTTCATGGTAAATATCTCCTTTTCAATATGATGATTCTGATAAATGAATATGCGGGGCGGTCAGTTCCGCCCGCTGGGGGCCGTCTTCTTCTCCAGCCAATTTTTGCCCTCCACCAGGCGGGTGACCATCATAGAGGCGATGGTGTCCCCGGCGGCGTTGAGGCAGGTGGCGGCGGGGTCAAACAGGAAGCCCAGGGTGGCGATGAGGGGAAACGCCTCGGCGGGGAAGCCGAACATGCTGACGATCAGCATTTCCCCCACCAATCCGCCGCCGGGGGCGCCGGAGAGGACAAAGGCGCTGAGGATGGCCACGGCGATGGCCATGGCGTAGGTGCCCGCGCCGGTGAAGGGCATGTCAAAAATGCCGAACAGGAAGGCGATTTTCACAATGGAGCTGAGGACGGAACCGTCCATGTGCATGGTGCAGCCCATGGGCAGCACCAGATCGCTGACATCCTTGGGCACGCCGATGGGGGTCTTATACTGCTGCCAAAGGGATTGCTTTCCAGTCTGCGTAGCCATGATAACATCTCCATTTCTCGTTTCTTTGGTGTCTCTCTTTGATACCTCCGCCGGAGGAGGGGGATTACAGGATGTTGACGGCGGCCTCCAGCTGGTGGAGGGCCCGCTCCAGCACGCTTCGGGGGCAGGCGGCGTTGAGCCGCATGAAGCCGTTCAGGCTCCGGCCGAAGGCACAGCCGTCGTTCAGGCCCAGCCGTGCCTTTTGGATCATAAAGTCGTGGAGCTCCTGATTGCTCAGGCCCAGCTCCCGGCAGTCCAGCCACATGAGGTAGGTGGCGTCGGGGGCGTAGGTCTTGATTTTGGGAATGTGCCGCGCACAGTAGTTCACCACAAAGTCGAAGTTCTCCGAAAGATACGGCAACAGCTGATCCAGCCACTCCTCCCCCTCCCGGAAGGCCGTCTCCATGGCGGTGACGGAAAAGGCGTTGTTCCGGTGGATGTCCATGTTGACCCAGAACCGGTCGAAGGTCTCCTTCATGTGCCGGTTGGGGAACACAACGGCGCTGGCCTGGAGGCCCGCCAGGTTGAAGGTCTTGGTGCCGGAGATGCCGGTGACCACGTTGGCGGCAATTTCCGGGGACAGCGAGGCGGTGGGGATGTGCTTCTTCCCATGGAAAATCAGGTCGGAGTGAATCTCGTCGCTGACCACCAGGACGCGGTGCTTCAGGCACAGCTCCATCATCCGGCGGAGCTCCTCCTCCGTCCAGACCATGCCCAGGGGATTGTGGGGGCTGCACAGCAGGAACAGGTCCGCGGACTGGAGCTTCTCCTCGAAGTCCGCCCAGTCCACCGTCCACTTCCCGTCCCGTTCTGCCATCCGGTTTTCTATGACCCGCCGCCCGGCAAACTCCGCCATGTCATAGAACTCGCCGTATACCGGCGTCTGAATCAGGACGCTGCCGCCCTGGGGGGTGTAAAGCTGCACACAAGCGCTGAGCGTCTGGACCACTCCCAGGCAGAAGCTCATGAGCTCCGTGTCCGGCGCCCAGCCGTTCCGGCGGCTCTGCCAGTCCCGGATGACCTCGAAATAGCTGGCGGGCCGGGCGGTGTAGCCCCAGATGCCCTCCTCCGCCCGCCGCTTAAGCGCGTCGATGATGGGCTGAGCGGTCTTGAAGTCCATGTCCGCGATCCACAGGGGGATTACGTCGTCCGTTCCAAACTTCTTGACCCGCTCGTCGTACTTGGCGGAGAGATTCCCGGACCGGTCCACTACTTGGTCAAAATCATATCGCATACGTTCGCTTCCTTTCTCAGAATGAGTTGTGCGCGGCGTTTGGCAAATTATTAAAGCAAAAACCATGCCAAACAAGGGGCAGCGCTCTCATTCGCCAAAAAAATCGCAGACAATCAGCGAGACGCACAAAACCTCCGGGACGGATTTTGACAAATCGCCAAAGCCCATCCCGGAGGTTCGAGGATTCCATCGGCACTCGCGTCCCGCCGCCAGCGGCATTTAATTGGTTAAATCCGTTTAATTGGTCAATCTATTCGTTCTTTTACCGTTTTCCCAGAGAGCCCGGCCTTTGGGCGTCAGCTGGCTGCCTCCCCTGCCCCGGCTGACCCGGGCCAATCCCTGGGCCGCCATGTCCGCCAAAATGTCCCGCACCTCCCGCTGAGAGAGCGGTACCCTGGCCTCCCGGGCCTCCCGAAGCAAAGTCTCCCGGCCCATGGGCGTCCCGGCCTCGGAGGCGGCGTAAAGCCGGGAGAGCACAAACTGAAAGGAACCGGAGGGCTCCGCCGGGACCGGTGGGGCAGCGGGGCGGAGGGCTGGACCCTCGGAGAGGAACAGCGTGGGAGGCAGGTCCTCCATGCCGATGTCCTCATGGCCGGTATAGATGAAATACTCCACCGCGTTTCGCAGCTCCCGGATGTTTCCCGGCCAGGCGTGGCGGCGGAAAAAGTCCTTCACCGGCTCCGACAGGCGGAAGGTTCCTCCCAGCTCCCGGCGGAAGTGGTCTGTCAGCAGAAACATGTCGTCCCCCCGCTCCGTCAGGGGCGGAATGAGCACCGGCAGCGTGCTGAGGCGGTAGTACAGATCCCGGCGGAAGCTGCCCTCCCGGACCTTTTGCTCCAGAGCCTCGTTGGTGGCGGCCACAACCCGGACATCCACGTGGATAATCCGGTTTCCGCCCACCCGCATCACTTCCCGCTCCTGGAGAGCCCGGAGGAGCTTGATCTGGAGGGCTGGGCTCATACCCTCCACCTCATCCAAAAAGAGCGTCCCCTTGTGGGCCAGCTCGAAGAGGCCGGGCCGGCCGCCCTTTTTCGCCCCGGTAAAGGCCCCTTCCTCATAGCCGAACAGCTCGCTTTCCAACAGGTTCTCTGGAAACGCCGCCACGTTGATGGCCACAAAGGGGCCCTCCGCCCGGCGGCTGGCCTGATGGACGGCGTGGGCGAACAGCTCTTTGCCGGTGCCTGTCTCCCCGATCAGCAGAACCGGGCTCTCACTGAGCGCCATGCGCCCCAGGGTTTCTTTCGTCCTGCGGATCGCCTCCGACCGGCCGATGACATCGGCGAAGCTGTACTTGGCGTAGTGCCCCTTGTGGAAAAGCTGGCTCCGCAGCTCGTTCTGCCGGGCCTCCACGTCGTTGAACCGCTGGAGCAGGGCGAACGCCCCGATGCAGGCGTTCTGCCGGATGACCGGCACCACCTCCACGCTGAGGTTCACGCCGCTCACCTTCACCGCCTTAGCGGGTAGGGTCTGCCGGCTTTGCAGGCATTGGACAAAGGGGATATAGGGGAAAACCTCCTCGCACCGCCGGCCTTGAATCAAAGAGGCGCTGACCAGGGTCATCTCCTCGGCGTGGCAGTTGCAGGCGAAGATCTCCCCCCGCTCATTGACGCCCACCACGCCGTCCTCCAGGCTCTCCATTAAAATATGGAACTGGCTCTCCAGGCGGATGGAGCGGGCAAACATCCGGTCAAAGCTGTAGTTGCTGGTGGCCACCTCTTGGGCGTACCGCTGAAAGGCGGGCCCCTCCAGCAGGGACTCCAGCCCCAAGCGGAGCGCAATTTCAATCATCATGCCGGAGGTACACACCCGCTGGCCCAGGTCGATGACGGTCTCCATCCCCGGGGGGACATAGCGGAGCTCATCCGGCGTCACGGCAACGCGGACATCCGGGACCTCCGGCGCGCCGGGATAGAAGGGAATCCAATGGATATGGGTGACGCCGAACTGCTCCAGCTGCGCGATGGCCTCCCGGGCCATGGTCTGGGTCATGTTGACAAACAGCACCCGGCTGCCCGCCGGAAGCTCCTTGAGCTTCCGGAGCTCGCTCCAACGGAAGGACACCTCCACCGCCATCGTCTGGCTGTCGATGGGGATGTGGCGCATCAGCTCCTCCGGGGAGCCGTAGGCGTCGGTAGAAGCCACGAACAAATCCGCCCGGTCCAGCACTCCGGCGGCACTGCCGTCCAGTACCGAGAAAACGGAGACCTCCGCCTCCTCCGCGAACAGCTTCATGATATCGGAGCGGTAGGACTCCCCCGCCCTGGGGTCCAGGGCAATGACGGAAATCTTCTTTTTGGTTCGCATAGCGGCCTCCTTAAACCAGTTTCTTTGACCAGTTAATCACAGCCGCCGCCGCTTTGCAAGAAATTTCGGGAAAACCGGCGGAAAAAATCCGGCACGGTATTTGCTTTTATGATATGCTAAGAGCCAGAATCCAACATCATCTTTTGAAAGGAGCGTTCTCATGATTACGAAAGAAGAACTTCTGACCCTTCTGCGCCAAGAGGTGGTGCCCGCTCTGGGATGCACCGAGCCGGTCTGCGCGGCCCTGGCCGCCGCGGACGCCTGCCGCGCCATCGGCGGCGAAGTGGTTTCCGTCAAGCTGGAGGTCAACCCCGGCGTTTACAAAAATGGCATGAGCGTCGGCATCCCCGGCTTTCCCCGGGTGGGCCTGAAGTACGCCGCCGCCCTGGGGGCCGGTCTTCGCAACCCCGAGAAGGGGCTTCAACTGCTGGAGGACCTGAACGAAGACATCTCGGCCCAGGCCATCCGGCTGGTGGAGGACCGCCGGGTCTCTGTCTCCATCAAACAGGACGAAACCCAGCTTTACGCCCGGGCGGAAGCCGTTACCTCCAGCGGCGTTGGCGTCAGCGAAATTCGGGGCACACACTCCAACATCGTGCTGACCCAGCGGAACGGTGAAACCCTGCTGGAAAAGCCCTGGTCCGCCGCCGGAGGAGACGCCCTTCACGACGGTCTGAAGCGTATGACCGTGGCGGAAATCCGGGCCCTGGTAGAGCGGTGCTCCGAACAGGAGCTAGCCTTCCTGCTGGAAGGCGTGGAGCTGAACGAAAGCCTGGCGGACTACGGGCTGGAGCACAATCCCGGCATCGGCATCGCCGGGTCTCTGAAACGGCAGATGGAGACCGGCGATTTGGGAAACAACCTCTTCGGCCGGATCATGACCCGGGTCGCCAGCAGCGCCGAGGGCCGCATGAGTGGCTGTCCATACGCCGTAATGAGCAGCGCGGGCAGCGGCAACCACGGGCTCACCGCCATCATACCCGTAGTGGAGATGGCCCGGCACCTGAACGCTTCCCAGGAGCGGCTTGTAAAGGCCTTGGCCTTTTCACACACACTGAACGTTTACATCAAGCTGTTCACCGGGAAGCTGTCCGCCACCTGCGGCTGCGGCGTCTCCGCCGCCACCGCCGCCTCCGCCGCCATGGTCTGGCTGATGGGAGGCACGGACCGGCAGATCGGTGGGACCATCATCAACATGAGCGGAAATCTCACCGGCATGATCTGCGACGGCGGAAAAATCGGATGTGCCCTGAAACTGGCCACCGCCTCCAACGCCGCGCTGATGTGCGCCTTCCTGGCCATGGACGGCGTGGTCCTCCAGGCCTCCGACGGCATCTGCGGCGATACGCCGGAAGCGGCCATCCGCAATATGGGCCGGGTCAGCGCGCCGGGTATGACGGAAACGGACCGGACCATCCTGGAAATCATGATGGACAAGGACCGGGGCGTGTAAACGGGCGGCCTCCGTCCGGCTCAAAAATAAAAGCGGAAAGGGGTTGCAAATGCCTCCGTTGGCTAGTATAATTGATAAAGTGGGTAGTTTGCCCCCCAATAATTCTTAGAAGACAGACGGAGTGAAGAACGATGAAAAAGAACGGGATCCCTCAGAACTCTACGGGCAAAAAACAAGTTCGCATTGGCCAAAAGGTCGGAAAAATGGTCATTATTATGCAGATGGTATCCGTTATTTTCGCGGTGGCCATGTGCGTGATCATGTTTCGTTCCCTGACCACGGGAATGCTGGAACAGCGCTGCACCAACGGCACCAATATGCTGTCCTACACGCTGGGCCTGACCAGCGAGGAACAGGACATCAACGCCCTGCTGGATGAGCTGAAAAGCCGCATGGGCTGTGAATTCACCATTTTCGAGGGGGATACCCGGGCGTATACCACGGTTATCCAGAACGGCCAGCGGGTCGTCGGGACCAAGCTGTCCGCCGATCTGAACGAAACCGTGCTGCAAAAGGGCCAGCCCTTTGTGGGCACGGCGTCTATCCTGAACGAGGAATACCTGTGCTCTTACGTCCCCACCCGGGACGCCTCCGGCGCGGTGAACGGTCTGCTCTTCGCCGGAATCTCCAGCGCCGACGCCAACCGCCAAATTCTGATCACCGTGCTCATGTCCGTCTTGGTCAGCCTCATTGTCATCGCCGTGTGCGTGATGATCATGGCCCGCTACCTGAAAAAGACGGTCTCCTATCCCTTGGCTGAAATCACCCGTGTAGCGGGCCGGCTGGAGCAGGGCGACCTGGGCCTGACCGCCGGAGAGGAGATCCAGATCACCGTTCGCTCCAACGATGAGGTGGGCGAGCTGGCGGATATCTTCCGGGAGACCATCCATCGTCTCCGCTCTTATATCGGGGAGATTTCCGAGGTCCTGGGCGCCATTGCCGGCGGCGACCTCACCGCCTCCGCCCGGCAGGATTACGTAGGCGACTTTATCTCCATCAAGCGGTCCATGGAGGACATCTCCTCTAAGCTCAGCGACACCATGGGTCAGATTCGCGAAAGCGCCAGCCAGGTGTCCGCCGGTTCCGAGCAGGTATCTAACAGCGCCCAAGCCCTGGCCCAGGGGGCCACGGAACAGGCCAGCTCCGTTCAGGAGCTTTCCGCCACCATCGGCGACATCTCCGCCAACGCCCAGCTGACCGCCCAAGCCACCCGGGAGGCCGGACAGTTTGTGGAGCAGGCCGGGGGACAGCTTGGCGTCAGCGTGGAATACGTGCAGCAGCTAAACGTCGCCATGGAGAAGATTTCCAGCTCCTCCGTGGAGATTTCCAAGATCATTGCCACCATTGAAAACATCGCTTTCCAAACCAACATCCTGGCCCTGAACGCCGCCGTGGAGGCGGCCCGGGCGGGCTCCGCCGGAAAGGGCTTCGCCGTGGTCGCGGACGAGGTGCGCAACCTGGCCAACCGGTCCGACGAGGCCGCCAAGGCCACCAAGGAGCTGATCGAAAGCTCCATCAGCGCCGTTACCGAGGGCAGCGGCGTCGTGGAACAGGTCACGGCGTCCCTGGGCCGGACCAGCGAGAGCGCCGAAGGCGTGACCTCCAAAATGTCCATTGTGGTGGACGCGGTGGAGAAGCAGACCGCCGCTCTTACCCAGGTAACCGAGGGCATCGACCAGATTTCCAGCGTGGTGCAGACCAACTCGGCAACCAGCGAGCAGTCCGCCGCCGCCAGCCAAGAGCTGAGCAGCCAGGCCGCTTTGATGCGGGATCTGGTGGCCGCCTTCCGCCTGAAATAAGCATTCGTCTACATAAGCGGGACCGGAGGAAACTTCCTCCGGTCCCGTTTTGTCTCACTGTCCGGCCCGCCAAGGCGGTCCGCCCTTCCGCTCCCTGCGGAAGCACTCGTCGCACAGCCGTCCCCGGTGGTACAGAGGCAGCGCTTTCCCGCAAACAGGGCAGAAGCGGATGTTGTTTCGCAGCCGGTGAAGAAGAATCTCATTGATCTCGTCCGCCACCTGCTCCCGGCTGTCATAGAGCCGCTCCTCGTCCACCGGACAGCCAAAGGTCTTGGCAAAGGAGAAGTACAAATCCAGCTTCCGGTAATACTGCTCCAGCTCCGGCAGCGTGGGGTCCCCCTCCGGGAGGCCGGGCTGTTCGATGTCCTGTCCCTGCTGCCATCGGCGCAGGAAGGAGAAGAACAGCTCCCGCAGAGCCTCCTCCGTCTCATCGAAGGGGATATTCGCCGCCTTCAGCTCGTGTTCCCGGGCGAGGGTGAAGCCCATTTCCCGCATTTTGGAAATCAGCGTGATATACCGGGAGATATCCAGCTTCCGGTAGGGCTCCACCGTGGGCATCCGGTTCCACTCCGTCAGCACCTCCAGCAAATCGAACTCCGCTTGAAGCACCAGATCGGAAAAGCCCGCCACGGCATGGTCCAAAGGCGGAATCACCGCCTCTAATCCCGCCCGGATGACGGGCAGTCCTTGGGTGGCTCCCACATAGCCCTTGTTGTACATGCCGAAGCGGCCCGCCCGCCCGGCGATCTGACGGATCTCCTCCGGTTTCAGTTCCCGGCGCTCCACGCCGTCAAACTTCTCCGTCTCCAGAAAGATGATCCGCCGGATGGGCAGGTTCAGTCCCATGCCGATGGCGTCGGTGGAGACGATGTACTGCATCTCCCCCTTCAAAAAGCCCTCCATCTGCCGCCGCCGGGTGGAATAGGGCAGGGCTCCGTAGATGATGGCGGGCTCCTTTCCGCTCTGGCGCAGATCCTCCGCCACACTGAGGACGCCCACCTTGGAAAAGGTGATGAGGGCGTCTCCCGGCTGGACCCGGTGATAGTCCACGGTGCGGGTCATGCAGACCAGGGGCGTGGTCCGCTTGTGGACCTCCACCTCATAGCTGTCTCCGCAGCTTTCGATCAGGCGGATCAGCAGGTCTTCCGCCTCCGGGGCGGCACAGAGGTGAACCTCCGGAGACAAAACCCCCAGAATCGCCCGGGTCCAGGCGTAGCCCCGCTGGGGGTCCGCGATCATCTGGCATTCGTCGATGACGGCCGCGTCGTAATAGCGCTTCAAATCCAGCTTCTCGGCGGTGGCGGCGGTGTGGGTGTCCCATTCCCGGGAATCCTCTTCCTCCCCGGTGGTCAGACTGCAGTCCACCCCCGCCTCCAGCAAAGTCTCCTGGGCCTCCAGCGCCAGGAGACGCAGAGGAGCCAGATACACGCCGCTGCGGGCCTGCTTCAACCGCTGAAAACCGGCGTAGGTCTTGCCGGTGTTGGTGCCCCCCAGGTGGAGAACAAAGCGGCGGCGCATCGCCCGGGCCTCCGGGTACTCGTCCTTGGGGTTCAGCGCGATGAGCAGGGAAAGGCTGGTCCGGATGGCCTGGGGCACATACCACACCGACCACACCGCCGCCAGGCCTTCTTTAAAGAGCTGAGATGAGGGGAAGCCCTCCGTTCCCAGCATGGCCTCCGCGTCCGCCTCCGGCTGGGCGGCGGAGAACTCCGCCAGCACTTGTGCCGAAGCTCCGTACAGCACCCGCGGGTAGCGCTCCAGTGCCGCCCGGGCCTGGGCATGGTCGGCGCACTCCCCCATCCAGGGAACCGCCCGGAGGAAATTTTTCAGCGCCGCCGTGATCTGACCGGCGGTGCAGCTCTCCTCCAGAGCGAGGAACTCCCTCAACTGCCCAATGGACCGCGCCTGATCAAAGGTCCGGCTCCGGGGCACCGAGGTCAGACGGGCCAGAATGGCCTCGTGATAATATCCCGCCAGCCGCCAGGGGGCGGAGCCGTCCTTCTCCGCCTCCTCCCAGGTCTGGGCCAGCAGGCGGCTGGCGTGCCGCACACCGGGAGCGGCGGCCCGGAGGGCGGCTCCCCGCAGCTCCGGGTCCTTCCGGGCCTGGGCAAAGGAGCTGTCTTTCTCCGCCCGGCGGACCTCCTCCTGGCTCCACATGCGGATGGGGCGTCCGTTGGACATCAGGATACGGGGCTTTGGCAACAGCTGCTTCATCAGTTCGTTGGTCCAGCCCCGCCGCCTCAGTACGGTAGATGACCAGTTTTTTCCTCCGGCCCCTCCGGCCATGGCGCTCCCCCCTTTCCATCCTCGCAAAACTTTATTTGACATTGGTTCTAATAGTATAGCCCAAATCGGGAAAATCTTCAACGGCAGATTTTCCAATCTCCGCCGGTCCCTTTCCAAATCCTGAGAAACGGCTGGATTTTCCGTCCAATTTATGTTACACTCAGACTATCCTAAACGCCAAAGAAAGGGTATCGACATGGAAAGGGAACTGCACGCCAAAATCATCAGCTGCAACGCCAACAGCGAGGAAGTCTGCGCCAGCGCCGCCCGTATCTCCACCACCGCCGGAGACGCCCTCGCGATTTTTGAAAACGCCGGAGGAAATCCCAAGAACCGCTCCCTGATCGAAAAGGTCCTGGCCTCCGGCCACAAGTCCCTGATCGAGCACGCCGTGTTTACCATCGCCCTGCGGGACGTGTCCGTCTTTGTGGAGCAGTTTTTGATTGAGTGCCGTCTGGCCTCCTTCACGGTCAAATCCCGGCGCTACGTGGATTTCAGCCGCCTGGGCTATCACATCCCCCCGGAGCTGGAGGGGGAGGAGCTGACCCTGTACCGCCGCTATATGGACGAACTCTTCGCGGCTTATGGGGACCTGCTGGAGGCCGGAATCCCCCGGGAGGACGCCCGCTTCCTCCTGCCCTACTCCTTCCACAGCAATTTCTACTGCACCCTCAACGCCCGGGAGCTGGGCCATGTCCTCTGTGAAATCCGTTATGGCCGGGGCCGGGACATCCCGGAGCTGCAAGCTCTGGCGGACGAGCTCACCGGCCAGCTGGAGGAGCGCTTCCCCTGTCTGCTGCCGGAGCTCCGGCCGGGCTCCGGTGAAGCGCCCGCCGGAAGCCCTCTCCTCCGCTTCTCCTCCGAAAGCCCCGTCTGCCTCTCCCGGCAGGAGGCCGGAGCCGTCACCCTGCTGAACGCCCCGGCGGACCCCCAATCGCTGCTGGAGGTGGCACACCGCGTCCAGCAGCCCGGTGGAGAAACGGCCTTTACCCTGGACGCTTTGCTGAGGTCCCGGCGGCCTCGGGAGCTGGAACAGCTGGCCTACACCTTCACCGTCTCCGACATCACCCTCTCGGGCATTACCCACCTGGTCCGGCACCGGATGCAGTCCATCGTCATTCCCTCCATTCAGAGCGTCGACCACAGCCGCTTCATTCTCCCGGACACCATCGCCGCCGCCCCAGTTCCGCTGGAGCGGTACCGTCGGGCTGTGGAAACCGCCCACAGCCTGGCCCTCCGGCTCCGCGAGCACCCCGCCTTGGAGAAATACCACTATTACTTCGCCCTCAGCGGCAACCTGATGGACGTGATGACCACCATGAACGCCCGGGAGCTCCAGTGGTTCATACGCCTTCGGTCCTGCAACCGGGCCCAATGGGAGATTCGGGACATCGCCGTGGAACTGCTGCGGCAGCTCCGGCAAAGCTTCCCGGAGCTCTTCGGCCGCTTTGGACCCAGCTGCTTCTCCGCCGGAAGCTGCCCCGAGGGACGGCTGTCCTGCGGACAGAAGGAAGCCGTCACCGCCCGCTTTCGGGAATTACGGTAAGCGTGGAGCGTTTGAAAAACAGCCGCCTTTGTGACCTTTCACAAAGGCGGCTGCGCGTCTTTCACGGCTCCGGTTTAGGTCTCCTGGTCCGGCGCGTCTCTCCGCGCCAATTCGTTTCGGATCTCCTCCGCCTTATGGTGGGAAATGGGGAAGAGGAAAATCGGCGCCAGAGCCAGGGTCAGGAAAATCGCCTGGTACAGTCCGTTGATGTTCAATATCTGCCGCAGGATTCGCTCGGTAATGGCCTCCGCCGCGTCAAAGCCCACGACGCCCATCAGAAGGCCCGCCATCCACTGCCCGAGACTGCGCCCCAACTTCTGCATGAAGGTGATGGCCGCGTTGATGAGCCCTGCGGGAGCCAGGCCCTCTTTCCAGTTGGCCCAATCGACGCACTCGGGAATCCAAGCCATAATCGCCGTGTTCAGCAGCACCGTGCCGAGACGGGAAACCACCACCAGCGCCGTGGCCAGGGGGATGGAAATGCTCCCTCCCAGCATAATCAGCAGCGCGGGCCGCACCATGGAAACGGCGTAGGCGATGACAACCAGGCGGCGCTTTTCAATCTTGTGCAGAATCAGGGGCGTACACAGCGCCGCGAAAACGGAAATGGGCATGCTGTACACCGAGGTCGCCTGCAAAACCGACGTATCCTCCAGCACGTATTGGTAGTAGTACATAGCGCAGTTCCCGGCCATGCTCTGGGCCAGCGCGGCGATAAGCATCGCGCCTCCCAGGCACATAGCGGGCCGGTTGCGGAGCACCCCGAGAAACTGCGTGGCGGCGGGACGCTTGACCGGCGGCGGATACGCTCCGGCGTGGTCAATCCGCCGCAGTTCCCGCTGGCAGAGATAGACACAGGGCAGTCCCAGCACCCACAGCACGGCGGTGTAATTCCGCCAGCCCACGGCGTCTCCGCCCAGGCGGGCCACGCTTTTCAGCACCGTGACGCCGATCACGGCGTTGACCACCGCCCCGCTCATGGAGCGCACCGTCAAAAGCAGATTCCGCCCGTGATAGTCCGCTGTCAAGAGGCTGACCGAGGCCTGCCACGGCACACAGCACATGGTAAAGGCCATGCTGAACAGGGCGAACGCCACGGCGTAGTAGACAATCTTCCCCGTCGTTCCAAAGGGCGGCACACTGAAACGCAGGATCATGGTCAGGCACATCAGCGCGCCGCCCGCCAGGATAAACGGGCGGTAACGGCCAACGGCTTTGACTACTCCATCTGCATGGGCGCCGGCCTGTCCTCCATCATCGGTCTGGCCAAGGCGCTGGAGCTCCAGGGCGACAGCCGGAAGGCGCTGGGCATGGTGGGCGACTCCACCTTCTTCCACTCCGGCATCAACTCTCTGATCGACGTGGTGAGTGCGGAAGCCAACGTCATCGCCTGCATCCTGGACAACTCCATCACCGCCATGACCGGACACCAGGAGAACCCCGGCACGGCGAAAAACCTGATGGGTCTCCCCTTTCCCCAAGTGGACCTGGTGGCGCTGGTCCGCGCCACCGGCATCGGCGAAGACCGCATCTGCATCGTGGACCCCATGAAGCTGGACGAAATGCAGGACGCCATCAACGCCGGTCTGGCGGTCTCCGGCCCCTTCGTCATCATTACCAAGAGCCCCTGCGCCCTGCTGAAGGAGGTCATCCGGGCCAACGCCGGGAAGCACTGCGTCATCCACAGCGACAAATGCAAGGGCTGCAAAATGTGCATGAAGGTCGCCTGCCCCGCCATCGCCTTTGAAAACGGGAAGGCGGTCATCGCGGACCCGGCCTCCTGCAACGGCTACGGACTGTGCAAGCAGATGTGCAAATTCGACGCGATCGAAAGGATTGGTGAATGACCATGACAAAGAGCATTCTTCTGGTGGGCGTTGGCGGCCAGGGCACGATCCTCATCTCCAAGATTCTCAGCGCCGGTCTCGCCCAGATGGGTTACGACGTGAAAATGAGCGAAATCCACGGCATGAGCCAGCGGGGCGGCAGCGTGACCACCCAAATCAAATACGGCGAAAAGGTCTACGCCCCCAACATCGGCGCAGGCGAGGCCGATATGATCATTTCTTTTGAGAAATCGGAAACCCTCCGGGCCCTCCCCTATCTGAAAAAGGGCGGCACGATTATCACGGACGATCATGAGATTTACCCCATGCCGGTGCTCACCGGCGCCGCCTCCTATCCCCATGACGCCATTGACGTGCTCAGCGCAGCGGTGCCCAACGTGCGGACCGTCCGGGCCGCGGCGGCCGCCGAATCTCTGGGCAACGTCCGGGCGCAGAACATCGTACTGCTGGGCGCGCTGGTCAAGAGCATGGAGCTGACCGGCGTGGACTGGGAAGAGCTTGTGGCCCGCTACGTCCCCGCCAAGGCCAAGGAGCTGAATCTGGCCGCGTTCCTGGCCGGGTTCAACATGTGAGGGCACGGCATGGACGTTTATCAGGAGTATCAGCGCAAGCTCAAAACCCCGGAGGAGGCCGTACGGATTGTAAAAAGCGGCGACTGGGTGGACTACGGCCATACGCTCTCCTTCCCGGAGGCTCTGGATACGGCCCTGGCCGCCCGGCGGGACGAGCTGGAGGACGTGAAAATCCGCAGTGCCATCTCCCTGCGTCCGGTGCAGGTGGTGGAACAGGACCCGGAACACAAGTCCTTTACCTTCAACGTCTGGCATGCCTCCGCCCGGGACCGGCACTATATTGACGAAGGCGGCGCGTGGTTTATTCCCATGCTGTTCCGGCACAACGGCTCTTACTATCAGCGGGGCTTCGCCCCCGTAAACGTGGCCATGGTCACCATGGGGCCCATGGACGCCCACGGGAATTTCAACTACGGCCTCTCCAACTGCTGCCAGCAGGAGACCCTGGACGCGGCGGACTACATCATCGTGGAGGTCAACCGGCATATGCCCCACATCACCGGAACGGAGGGCGACCATATCCACATTTCCCAGGTCGACGCCGTCGTGGAAAACGACAGCCCCCTGCCCGCCAACATGCCGGCGGACGTTTCCGAGCTGGACCGGAAAATCGCGGGTCATATCTTTCCCTATCTCTCCAGCGGCGTGACCTTGCAGCTGGGAATCGGCGGCATGCCCAACTCCGTGGGCAAGCTGATTGTGGATTCGGACCTGACTGACATCGGCATGCACACGGAAATGCTGTCCTAGGGCTATCTCCAGCTCTACAAATGCGGCAAGATCACGAACCGGAAAAAGGAAGTCCTGCGGGGAAAGGGCACCTTCTCCATCTGTTCCGGCTCCCAGGAGCTCTACGATTTTCTCGATCACAACCAGGACATTCTTTCCACTCCCATGCGGTGGGCCAACGATCCCCAGGTGTTGAAGCAATTCGGCAACTTTGTCTCCATCAACAGCTGCATTGCCTGCGACCTCTACGGCCAGGTCTGCTCGGAGACCTCCGGCACCCGTCATATCAGCGGCACCGGCGGCCAGCTGGACTTTGTCACCGGGGCCTATGAGGCCGGCGGAAAATCCTTCCTGGCCATGACATCCACCTTCCGGAACAAACAGGGGGCGGTCCGCTCCCGCATCCTGCCCAAATTCACACAGGGCGACGTAATCACCACGCCCCGGACCCAAACCGCCTACCTGGTGACGGAATACGGCGTGGCCCATCTCCCCGGACTGCCCACCTGGCAGCGGGCCGAGGCCATCATCTCCATCGCCCATCCCGATCTCCGCGACGAGCTGATTGCCGCCGCGGGGGCGCAAAAGATTTGGCGGAATTCCAACAAGCGGTAATTCGCAAAGAGAAAGGAGCACCTGTTATGAACGCGTATCTTGCCAGCGTCCTTGAGAACGTGAAAAGCAAGCACGGAAACGAGCCGGAGTTCGTCCAGACGGTGGAGGAGGTCCTCTCCTCCCTGGAGCCCGTGATTGAAAAGCACCCCGAATATGAAAAAGTCGATCTGCTGACCCGCATGGTGGAGCCGGAGCGGATGTTCACCTTCCGGGTTACCTGGGAGGACGACAACGGCAATTGGCACACCAATACCGGATGGCGCTGCCAGTTCAACGGAGCCATCGGCCCCTACAAGGGCGGCCTCCGCTTCCAGTCCAACGTTTATCCCGGCATCATCAAGTTCCTGGGCTTCGAGCAGACCTTTAAGAACTCCCTCACCGGCCTGCCCATCGGCGGCGGCAAGGGCGGCAGCGACTTCGACCCCGCCGGGAAATCCGACGCGGAGATCCTGCGGTTCTGCCAGAGCTTCATGCAGGCTTTGTACCGTTACATCGGGCCCGACGTGGACGTGCCCGCCGGAGACATGGGCGTGGGCGCCCGGGAAATCGGGTATCTTTACGGCGAGTACCGCCGGCTGAAGGGCGCGTTTGAAAACGGCGTTCTCACGGGCAAGGGCTTTTCTTACGGCGGCAGCCTGATCCGCCCGGAGGCCACCGGCTACGGCGCGGTGTACTATCTGGAGAACGTCCTCCGCCACGAGGGCGAGACGCTGGTGGACAAGACCATTGCCTGCGCGGGCTTCGGCAACGTGACCTGGGGCATCTGCAAGAAGGCGGCGGAGCTGGGAGCCAAGGTCGTCACCCTCTCCGGGCCCGACGGCTATGTCTACGATCCCGAAGGCGTCATCACCGAGGAGAAAATCGCCTACCTTCTGGAAATGCGCGCCTCCGGCCGGAACCGGGTTCAGGATTACGCCGACAACTTCCCCAACGTGGAATTCTTCCCCGGCGAGAAGCCCTGGGGTGTAAAGGTGGACATCTGCATGCCCTCCGCCATGCAGAACGACGTGCACATGGAACACGCCAAAAAGATTTCCCAGGCCGGCGTCAAATACTACATTGAAGTCGCCAATATGCCCACCACCAACGACGCGCTGAAATACCTGATGGACTGCGGCATGATCGTGGCCCCCAGCAAGGCCGTCAACGCCGGAGGCGTGGCCACCTCCGCCCTGGAGATGGCTCAGAACAGCGAGCGCCTCGTCTGGACCGCCGAAGAGGTGGACCGTCAGCTCAAGCAGATTATGGATACCATTTATTCCATGAGCGTAGAGGCTGCCGAAAAGTATGGCCTGGACTACAACCTGGTGGCGGGCGCCAACATCGCGGGCTTCCAGAGAGTGGCCGACGCGATGATGGCTCAGGGCCCCTTCTGATTCTATCCGCTCTCTCAACCTCCGTCTATATCTCCAAGCGCGGGAGATGTCCGGACTCGGGCATCTCCCGCAAAACAAAATCGGAAAGGACGTATCATTATGGTATCTGAGAAAATGCTGGCCCTGGGAACCACCCGTTCCTGTATTCGCGAGCTGTTTGAATATGGCCTCCGGCAGGCCGCCGTCGTGGGAAAGGAAAATGTGTATGACTTTTCCATCGGCAACCCCTCTGTTCCCGCCCCCAAAGAGGTCAACCAGGCGCTTATTGATATTGTCACCCAGGAGGACAGCGTCGAAATTCACGGCTACACCCCCGCCGCCGGTTATATGGGCGTCCGGGAGGCCGTGGCCGATGATCTGAACCAGCGTTACGGCACAAAAATCCGTCCCCAAAATCTGTTCTTCACCTGTGGCGCGGCTCCGGCGCTGGTGTCCGTTGTCCGGGCTCTGGCAGTCGACGGCGCGGAATTCGTGACGGTTGCTCCTCACTTTGTGGAGTACCGGCCCTTTGTGGAGTGCAACGGCGGCAAGCTGGTGGTGGTCCCCGCGGACACGGAGCACTTTCAAATTCCCTTCCCCCAGCTGGAAGCCCGTCTGACTTCTCACACCCAAGCCGTCATCATCAACTCTCCCAACAACCCCTCCGGCGTGATTTATACTCAGGAAACCCTACGGAAGCTGGCGGACCTCTTGGAGAAAAAGGCCGGAGAGTATGGCCATCCCATTTACATCATTGCCGACGAACCCTACCGGGAGCTGGTCTATGACGGAAACGAGGTTCCCTTCATCCCCACGCTTTACCGGAACACCATCGTCTGTTATTCCTACTCCAAATCCCTGTCCCTGCCGGGTGAGCGCATTGGCTACATCTGTGTTCCCGACGAGGCGGAGAACAGCGATCAGGTCTTTGCCGCCATCGCCGGAGCCGCCCGGGCCATTGGGCATGTTTGTCCGCCCTCTCTGCTCCAGCGGGTGGTGGCCCGCTGTGCGCGTCTGCGCCCCGATATCCAGGCCTATGACCGTAACCGCACCACGCTGTATGAGGCGCTGACCTCCTACGGCTATCAGTGCGCCAATGCCAACGGCGCGTTCTATCTTTTTGTCAAGGCTCCCGGCGGCAGCTCCAAGGCGTTTTCGGAGCGGGCGAAGGCGAAAAACCTGTTGGTGGTACCCGGCGACGATTTCGGCTGCCCGGAATTTTTCCGGATCAGCACATGCGTGTCTCATGACATGATTCTCCGGAGCCTCCCGGTATTTCAAGAACTTGCGAAGGAATTCGCCGACCCTTAACTTGAGATCACAGATCAACACTTTATTTCATACCATAAACAGAACGACCGAAGGGCTTGCGCCCCTCGGTCGTTTTGTTACGCTGAGACTCCGTTGCCATCGCTCCGGCTGGGTTTACTACCAGACAACCAGAGCGGACCGAATGCTTTTTTGCTTACTTTTTTTCTCGAAAAAAGTAAGTTACTTCGCGGCCTTGGCAGCCCGGATGGCCTCGGTCAGCAGCGGGGTGACCTTGAA
>CAJUQQ010000036.1 GCA_910588175.1 uncultured Oscillibacter sp. | reverse complement strand
AGGTCGTCCAGCACCTGGAGGTACAGCCCGCAGAGATCAAACATAGTCCCGCCGCCGTTCCGCCCCCGGCCACGGGACCAGGCGGAGACGGAATACACCTCCCCCAATTGGGCCGGGAAGCTCTCCAGCACATGGCCGTTGAAGGCCATGTCCACCGCCATGCCGTCCTCCAGGACCGACGGCTCCGCCGCCTCCCCATCCAGGGTCACAGGCACGTCCTTTACGTTCAGCCGGTAAACCCCGGTTCCGCCGTAGAGCCCTTCATCCAGCTCCGCCAAAAGCAGATTTCCGTCCTCCGCCCCGTCCACAACGCGGCAGGTGAGGACCGTGGGCTCTTCGTCCTCCGCCAGGGAGGGCGGGACGCCCGCGGGGTCCGCCGGGGCAGCAGGGCCCTCCGTCCGGGCCGGGGACTCCGGCGTTTCCGCCGCCGGGGCGCAGGCCGTCAGGCACAGGCAGAGGGCCAGAATAAACACGCGTTTCCAGAGCTTCATAAAACCGCCTCCTTTTCCCGTTTAGACGGAAAGGGAGGCGGTTTGGTTCCAGGATTATTCCCTTTTTTTCAGCCGCCGCAAAACCACGCCCAGCAGCCCCCCTGCCAGGGCGGCGGCACCCGCCGTCCACGCCTGAAACAGGGCCGTGTAGTTGTACAGCCAAAACACGCAGGGCAGGGTCAGCGCCGCGCACGCCGCCGGGTAGAGAAGCCACCAGCGGCGGAGCCGGGTCCCCAGGGAGGAGGCGCTGAAAAAGCAGAACAGCGGCAGAACCAGGAAGGGGTAAAAAATTCCCGTCAGCACCGGGAAATCCCGGGCGTCCGCCAGCCGCAGGCCCGGGGGAAGCAGCAGCTCCACCGCCGCCGCCAGAAGAAGGTACGGGGCCAGGGTTTTCCAGGGCGGGTCCGCCCCCTCCAGGCCGGAGGATTTCCGAATGGCCCACACGTCGGACTGCCACTCCAGAAACCGGACGGACCATTTCAGCACGTACAGCAAAAGCAGCAGGCCCAGGAGGCACAGCCAGCTCTCCCGGATAGGGAACCACCGGCACCGCCACCCCGCCAGGGAGAACACCGCCGCCGTCCCCAGAAAATGGGCCCCGGACCAGAGGAGGGTCCGCCGCTCCAGGAGGAAGGGAACCTCCATGGTGTTCAGCGCCGCCCCCAGGAGGCCGGACCAGAAAAACTGGGCCAGGGCCGCCGCCACCGGGCTTCCATAGGCCTCCGCCATGGCCCCGGGCACCACCAGCAGATTTCCGCCCTCCGGCCTGGGGATGGTGAAGGCGTTTCCCAGCACAAACACCAGATAGACCAGGGCGATTCCCCAGGGGAAGCCCGCCTTGGCCCGCCGGAGGAATTCCCGCCGGACTTCGGATTTGCTCATATCCCCAGCACCTCCTTGATTTTCTTCACGTACCGCCGGGAGACGTAGGTAACCACGCCGCCCTCCAGGGTCACCCGGATGGTGCCGGAAAGGCTCAAATCCAGGGCCGTCACCCGCTTCCAGTTGACGATTTCCGAGTGGGACACCCGGACAAAGGCCTTCCGGTCCAGCCGCTCCCCCAGCTCATACAGCCGGAGACGGACGGTGTAAACCGCCCCGTCTAGGGTCTGGGCCCGGACCTCCTTGTCCTCGCCGTAGAACCGCAGGACCTCCCCCGGGTCCAAGGGCACGGCGGTCCCCTCCCGGAAGAGCGTCAGCCGCTCCGGCTCCTCCAGCCGCGCCAGCAGGGCCCGGAGCTCCTCCGTCTCCCCTGGGGAGAGCACCTTTACCAGCAGCTCCTCCAGGGCCGGGTCCAGGGTCACGTCAATTTTCAAAGCGCCCGCCTCCTCTCTGCACTCAGTATACCCAAAGAGGCTCCCGCCGTCCAGAGAGCGGGGGACCATCGGCGGCAGGGCGGGGATGAATGGTCAAAACAGCCAAAAATTGGAGAGAAAATTTTTAAGGAATGTCCTCTTGACTTTTGGGAAAGGGGGAGTATACTAAGCAATAGATTAAGTGATTAAATTTTTGCTTATATGGAGGTGGGCCATGACCAAGCGGGAGCGGCAGCTTTTGAACTGGATTGAGGAAAACCCCCTCATCTCCCAGAAGGAGCTGGCGGACAAGGCGGGGATCACCCGCTCCTCCGTCGCTGTGCATATCTCCAACCTGATGAAAAAAGGCTACATCACCGGCAAGGGCTACATTGTCCAGTCCGCGCCTTACGTCACCGTGGTCGGAGGCGTGAACGTGGACATCTGCGGCCGGCCGGAGGCGGCGCTGGTGGCCCGGGACTCCAACCCCGGGGCGGTCAGCTCCTCCCTGGGCGGGGTGGGGCGGAACATTGCCCACAACATGGCCCTGCTGGGCCTGGACGTGCGGCTGGTGACGGCTTTCGGCGACGACCTGAACGCCCAAAAGCTGGCCGCCAGCTGCGGGGAGCTGGGCATTGACATCTCCCAGTCCCCCGTGATTCCCGGAGGGCGGACCTCCACCTATCTTTTCATCAACGACCAGCGGGGCGACATGGCCCTGGCCGTCAGCGACATGGAGATCTACCGGCATTTGACGCCCCAGGTCTTGGCCCAGCGGCGCAAGCTGCTGGACGGCAGCCAGGTGGTGGTGCTGGACACCAACATTCCGGAGGAGAGCATTGCCTGGCTGGCGGAAAACTGCGCCGCCCCCCTCTTCGCCGACCCGGTGTCCACGGCCAAGGCGGTGAAGCTGAAACCCGTTCTGGGAAAGCTCCACACCCTGAAGCCCAACCGCCTGGAGGCGGAGCTTCTCTCCGGCGTGCCCATCACGGACGGGGAGAGCCTGAACCGGGCGGCGGACGCGCTGCTGGAAACCGGCCTCCGCCGGGTGTTTATCTCCCTGGGGGCGGAGGGGGTCTTCGCCGCGGACCACAGCGGCCGGGTACAGATGCCCTGCCTCCCGGCGGAGCTGGTGAACGCCACCGGCTGCGGAGACGCCTTCATGGCTGCCATCACCTGGGCCTATCTCCGGGGAACGGACCTGGAGGAAACCGCCCGGGCGGGACTGGCCGCGTCCTCGGTGGCCATGGAAAGTCAGGAGACCATCAACCCCTGCCTCAGCGGAGAGCTCCTGCTGAGGCGGCTGGAATTGTCATGCGTGATCCATCGGAACGATTGATATATTTGGAGGTTTTTGAAATGAACATGAACAAGTATCTGGACGTTGCCCCCGAGGTCCAAGAGGCCCTGGCCGCCGGGAAACCGGTGGTGGCCCTGGAGTCCACCATCATCTCCCACGGCATGCCCTATCCCCAGAACGTGGAGACCGCCCTGAAGGTGGAGGCCATCATCCGGGAGAACGGGGCTGTTCCTGCCACCATCGCCGTGCTGGGCGGCCGGCTGAAGGCGGGCCTCTCCCCCGAGGAGATTGACTATCTGGGCAAGACCGGCGCGGGGGTGACCAAGGCCAGCCGCCGTGATCTGCCCATTCTGGCGGCCCAGGGGAAGGACGGGGCCACCACCGTCACCACCACCATGATCATTGCCCACATGGCGGGCATCCAGGTCTTCGCCACCGGCGGCATCGGCGGCGTCCACCGGGGAGCGGAGGTCACCATGGACATCTCCGCCGACCTGGAGGAGCTGGCCCGGACTCCCGTCATGGTGGTCTGCGCCGGGGCCAAGTCCATCCTGGACCTGGGGCTGACTCTGGAGTACCTGGAGACCCACGGCGTGCCCGTCATCGGCTACGGCACCGAGGAGCTCCCCGCCTTCTACACCCGGAAGAGCGGTTTCCGCGTGGACTACCGCATCGACACCCCGGCGGACCTGGCCAAGGCCTTCTATGTAAAGCAGGACATGGGCCTGGGCGGCGGCATGCTGGTGGCCAACCCCATCCCGGAGGAGTATTCCATGGACGCGGACGTCATCGGAAGGGCTATTTCCGACGCGGTGGACGAGGCCAAGGTGAAGGGCATCCACGGCAAGGAGACCACCCCCTTCCTGCTGGCGAAGATCAAGGAGCTCACCGGCGGCAGCTCTCTGGACAGCAACATCCAGCTGGTGTTCAACAACGCCCGCCTTGCCGCGAAGACGGCGGCGGAGCTGGCGGCCCTTGCCAAGAACTGAAACCTGTGCTACAATGGACCGGCTGGAAATCCAGCCGGTCTGCTTTTCCTGTGGGGCCTGCCCCCAGGTCAGGCTATGCCCCGATTTTCGGACGGGGTCCCATTCCCCGAAATGAGGTGTACATATGAACATCGCCCTTCTCGCGGATAAAAAATATATGTTCACGCCGGAGGAGAATAACGACTTTATCTGGGTCGTCATCGGCTCCCCCTGGGGCCTTTTGGCCATCTGGCTGCTGCTCATCAATGTCATCACCTTCCTGGTCTTCGGCCTGGACAAGTGGAAGGCCAGGCGGAAGGAGAAAAACGAGAAGGTCCGCCGGGTGCCGGAGAGGACCCTGCTCCTGCTGGCCGCCCTGGGCGGAAGCGTGGGGGCTTTGCTGGCCATGAAGGCGTTTCGCCATAAGACCCTTCACAAGGCGTTCCGGTTCGGCGTGCCGCTGATTTTGGCTTTGCAGATCATGGTACCCTTCGGCCTGTGGCTGTATGTCTCTGCCATTCGCTGACCCTCCGGCGTTGGGAGAGGGGCGGAGAAACGCGGCGGGGAAGGCGGACAACGTTTGCGTACCGGCGATGGAGACGCTTGCTTTTGGAACCTGGCAAAACGCCAAAAGACCGCTCTTCTATTTGTAAAACACGCCGAAAAGAGACTTTTTGGCGTGGAAAACGTTGACAATAGAACCGGGACTGCGTATAATAACATTCAATCTCAGCGGCGGGAAGGGGTTTCGCGCCGCTTCCGCTTTCAGGCGGTTGTTTTGAACAGGGGATGGAAGAAGCGGCGGCCGCCGCTCCTTCTCTTTTCTTTCGTTCGCGGAACATTTATCAGGAGAGGAGCGAGCCCTGTGCTGGAAGGATTGGAGTATTTGCGGGAAATCAATACGGCCTCCGTGCTGCTGCGGCTGACCCTGGCCATGTTCTGCGGCGGAATGATCGGCCTGGAGCGGGCCCGGAAGCACCGCCCGGCGGGCTTTCGCACCTATATGCTGGTGTGCATGGCGGCGGCGCTGACGATGCTGCTGAGCCAGTACGAAGCCTATATGCTGCACCACGTCTGGGCGGAGCGGGCCGCGGAGATCGGCATCCGCACCGACGTGAGCCGCTTCGGAGCCCAGGTCATCAACGGCATCGGCTTTTTGGGCGCGGGCACCATCCTGGTCACCGGCCAGCAGAAGGTGAAGGGCCTGACCACGGCGGCGGGCCTCTGGGCCTCGGCCTGCATGGGATTGGCCGTGGGGGCGGGGTTCTACGAGTGCGTGGGGCTGGCCTTCCTGCTGATCTTTGTGGTGGTCCACCTGCTGCCCGCGGTGGAGCTGTTCGTGGTGGAAAACGCCAAGAATATGAACATCTACGTGGAGTTCCAAAATCTGGACAACGTGTCGGAAATCATCGGCCGCATCAAGGCCCAGGACGTGACCATCTACGAGGTGGAGGTGGACCACGGGAAACAGACCCTCTCCCAGCATCCGAACGCCATCTTTTCCCTGCGGATGAACCAGAGGGGGACCCACGCCAAGATCCTGGCCGCCATTTCCGAGCTGGAGAGCGTGTACGTGGTGAAGGATACTTGAGTGAACAAGGAGGAAACGCGACATGCTGGCTCTGTTTGACGGCCTGCGGGACGTGACCATCTGGTCCGTGGCCCTGCGGATGACCCTGGCGGTGCTCTGCGGCGGCATTATCGGCATCGAGCGGGAGTACAAGCGCCGCCCGGCGGGCTTCCGCACCCATATTTTGATATGCCTCGGCGCGGCGATGACCACGCTGACCAGCCAATACCTGTACCTGGTCCTGGGCCAGTACACCGACATGGCCCGGCTGGGGGCCCAGGTGGTGGCGGGCATCGGCTTTATCGGCGCGGGCACCATCATCGTCACCCGCCGCCAGCGGGTGAAGGGCCTGACCACGGCGGCGGGCCTCTGGGCGGCGGCCATCATCGGCCTGGCCCTGGGCGGCGGCTTCTATGAGGGAGGCCTTTTCGCGACCCTGCTGATTCTGATCGCGGAGCTGTTCTTCTCCCGGGTGGAATACCGGATGCTGAAAAACGCCCCGGAGGTCAACCTCTACGTGGAGTACAACGACAACCGGACCATGGATGTTCTGCTCCAGGAGTTCCGGGAGCACGGGCTGAAAATCCTCAACATGGGCATCATTCACTCCAAGTCCAACGAGGAGCACAACGCCTGCGCCATCTTTACCCTGCGGCTTCACAAGGGTCTGGACGTGGAGCAGCTCCAGCAGGGAATTCAGGCCACCGCCGGAGTGGTCTCCGTCCGGGAGCTGTAAACAGGAGGAATCCAGGGGGGCGCGCCGCGCCCCCCTGTTTGTTTTGTCCGCGAAGAGAAAATATCCGTCTCCGCTTTGCGGACATTTTGTGGAAATGTACGATTGACAACCGGACTGGTCCGTGTTAAGGTAATACCACAACTGGATACTGGCAAAGGAAATCCCCGGGGAAACGGCGGAAGTCTGCCGACGGAGTGAAACTCTCAGGCGCGAGGACCGGGGATGGATGTGGCTCTGGAGAATCCCGGAAACGGGTACCGAAGGTGCAAGGCGGGTCTGCCGCCGAATCTCTCAGGTAAAAGGACAGAGGGGAATGCTGCCCGGCGGGGGTGTGTCCGCCGGGAAGAGATTGCTTTTTGCGGGGCCGCAGCCGGCGGGTCCGCTTTTTCGCGCCTCCGCGCCGATGCCGGGTCCATGCTATGGAGGGAAAATATGGAAATTCTGAACAGCATTCTGGCCTTCTTGTCAGGCCCCCTGAACGACTTCGCGTGGATGTACACGTTCCTGCCCTGCGCCATTCTGGGCGGACTGTTCCTGACCATCCGCAACGGCGGCGTGCAGTTCCGCCACTTCGGCCACGCCATGAAAAACACCGTGGGCAAAATGTTCCAGAAGCAGGAGGCCGGCGAGGGCGCGGTGACGCCCATGCAGGCGGTGACCACCGCCCTGTCCGCCACGGTGGGCACGGGCAACATCGTCGGCACCACCCAGGCCATTGCCATGGGCGGCTACGGCGCGATCTTCTGGCTGTGGCTGGCGGCCCTGGTGGGCATGGTGACCAAGTATTCCGAGATCGTCCTGGCCATCAAGTACCGGGAGCGGGACGCCAAGGGCGACTGGGTCGGCGGCCCCATGTACTACATCGCCAAGGGTCTGGGCGGCGGCTGGAAATGGCTGGCGGGCACCTTTGCCGTGTTTGCCATTCTGGCCTCCTTCGGCATCGGCAACATGTCCCAGGTGAACAGCATCACCGGGTCCGTCATCGGCGCTTTCGCCGCGTTTACCAGCGTCTCCGCCGGGATGGAGACCGGGCTGAAGTGGTTCATGGGCATTGTTTTGGCCCTGCTGGTGGCCATCATTCTCCTGGGCGGCATCAAGCGCATCGGCGCCGTCACGGAGAAGCTGATCCCCTTTATGAGCGTCTTCTACATCATCTTCGCCATCATCGTCATCGGCGTCCACTGGCAGAACATCGGCGGCGCTTTCGGGCTGATCTTCTCCTCCGCCTTCACGCCCCAGGCCATCGGCGGCGCGGCCTCCGGCATCGTGCTGAAGCAGACCATCATCTGGGGCCTGCGGCGCAGCGCCTTCTCCAATGAGGCGGGCCTGGGCTCCGCGGCCATCGCCCACGCGGCGGCCGAAACCAAGGGCCCCGTGAACCAGGGCCTCTACGGCATCTTCGAGGTGTTTGTGGACACCATCGTGATCTGCTCCCTCACCGCGCTGGCGATCATTTGCAGCGGCGTAAACATCGAATTCAACACCCGGCCCGGCAGCGAGGTCATCACCGCCGCCCTGGCCACCGTCTTCGGCGGGAAATTCGCGGCGCTGTTCGTGGCCATTGCTCTGGCCCTGTTCGCCTTCTCCACTGTTCTGGGCTGGTCCCTGTACGGCACCCGGTGCGTCCAGTATCTCTTTGGCAACACCGCCGTGCGGGTGTTTCAGGTGATCTTTATCGCGGTGGTCGTGGTGGGCTGCGTGTCCCCCCTCAGCTTTGTCTGGGACGTGGCGGACACCTTCAACGGCCTGATGGCCATTCCGAACTTCATCGGCCTGTTTGCCCTCTCCGGCGTGGTGGCCGCGGAGACAAAGAAGTATTTCGGCGGCAAGGACCATTTATAATCAAACGACCTGCGAGAGGAACCCGAAAAGGGTTCCTCTCAGAGTGTCGAAAAACAGTAAAAACTCCAACAACGGGAAGGAAGAGAGTTACGAGAGGAACCCAGGAAGGGTTCCTTTCGTTTTCAATCGGAAGTTTTCAGAACTTTTTTAAAGGTCTGAAAACTTGCTCAGGCTGGCGAAAACACGTTTTCGACAGCCTGCTCTTGTTTTTTCGGGTGGGGAAAAATCTTTTTCCCGGGGCGAAACCCGGCGGCGGTTTTTTTCGTCTAAGAGGACAAAGGACGGAGAGGAGGCGGAGCGCTTGGAGGACGGACAGATCATTGACCTGTATTGGAAGCGGGACCAGCGGGCCATTGGGGAGACCGACGAAAAGTATGGACGGCTGCTGCACAGCATTGCCTGGAACCTATTGCGAAGCCGGGAGGACTCGGAGGAGTGCGTCAACGACACCTACCTCCGGGCCTGGGAGGCCATTCCCCCCAGCCGGCCCGGGGCCTTTCGGACCTGGCTGGGGCAGATCACCCGGAATTTGTCCCTGGACCGCTGGAAGCGCCGCGGCGCGGAGAAACGGGGCGGCGGCGCGGAGGTTCTGCTGGGAGAACTGGAGGACTGCCTCCCCGCCCCGGCGGGGAGGGGACGGAGCGTGGAGGACGGGGAATTGGCAGAGCTGCTGAGCGCCTTTCTCCGGGGACTCTCCCGGGAGGGACGGGCCATGTTTCTGCGGCGCTACTGGTACGGTGAGAGCGTGGCGGAGGTGGCCCTGGCCCTGGGCTGCGGAGAAGGGAAGGTGAAATCCTCCCTGTTCCGAAGCCGAAAAGCCCTGCGGACGTATCTGGAAAAGGAGGGGATCGCCGTATGAGAGGGGAACGGCTGTTTCGGGCGCTGGGCCGGGTGGACCCGGCCCTGGTGGAAGAGGCGCTGAGCGTCCGGCGGCGGATGCCCTGGAAGCGCTGGGCGGCCATGGCGGCGTGTTTGGCGCTGGTGATGGGCCTTGGGTGGCGGATTACCGGGGGCTTCCAGGGCGTTGGAGCGGGGAGCAGCGGCGCGGACAACGGAAGCTCCGGCGGGATATCCGCCGACTCCTCCGCCCCTGCCGATCCGGGGGAGGGAGTCCATGGCGGCGGCATAGAGGACGGTTTCTTGTCCTACGCCGGGCCGGTGCTGCCCCTGACCACCGTGGAGGACCCGGCGGGGCTGACGGCGGAGCGGACGGTGACCTGGGATTTTGCTCCGGGAGCCTACCCCGATGGGGAGTCCCGGCAGTGGGGGGCGGAGGTGACGGACGCCAGCGTCCTTCGCAACCATACGGAAGCGGATATTACGGTGACGGCCCTGTATCCCTTTGCCGGGAGCTTGGATGGTCTGGCGGAGATCCGGCCCCGGGTGACGGTGGACGGGGAAGCCGTGGAAACGGAGCTGTACGCCGGGTCTTACTCCGGCGGCTTCCAGAGCGCCGGCGGGGCGGAGGACCCGGATACCCTGAATCTGGCGGAGCTGAACAGCTGGACGGAGTACCGGGCTCTGCTGGAGAGCGGGGCGTATCTGGAGCGGGCCCTGGGGGACGCTCCGGCGCTGGATATCCCGGTGACGGTGTACGAGTTCTCGGACTTCGCCGCCCCCCATGGAGAATTCCAGGCGGCGACCCAGGCCATTTCCTTTGACATGGATCCGGAGAAGACCACGGTTCTTACCTACGGCATCAACGGCATGGAATGGGATGGGAATTTCCGGCGGTACAGCTATTTTGTCCCAGACGGGATCCGGCGGGAGCCGGAGCAAAAGCTGCTGATCGTGCTGGGGGAGGACATCGGGGACTACACCCTCCAGGGCTATCAGAACGGCGGCTGTCACCCGGGGGAGGAGATCGAAGGGGTCTCCTGTACCGTCACCCGGAGCGAGACGGTGATGGACGCGGTGCTGGAACGGCTGTGCCGCGATCACGCGGAGGAGTGGGGAGAACGGGAGGGTGCCGTGATTCCCTTCGCGCTGTACCGAAGGGCCGCGGCGGAGCTTCTGGCCCAGTACGGGGTTCTCTCCGGCGCGCCGGTGGACCGGTACAGCGACGGGCGGCTGGACGACCTTCTCGGAGAGGTTCTGTACCATGACCGGGTGCTGTATCTTCGCTTTCTGGTGACGGTGCCCGCCGGGGAGGCGGTGAGCGTGGCCTGCGGGCTGTGGAAGGAGCCCAGCTACGATTTCGGCTGCTCCGGAACAGAGGGAGAGGGGCTCCAGGGCTATGACCTGGCGGCCCGCTTGGGGTCCGGGCTGGAGTTTACCCGGCAGAGCGCCGCCCTGGTGAATGCGGAGAATGTTCAGATTACGGGGCAGGATTTCGGCTTCGATCCGGAAGGCGGCGTCACCCCTGTGGAACTGGATTTGGAACAGGAGCACTATTATTTGGAGGTCCGGCCCGTGGAGGAATGATCTCCGGACAGGAAAAGTCCCTCCGGCGAATCGCGCCGGAGGGACTCTTTTTGTCAGGCGTTCAAGAGGGTGAAGGTGAAGGAGAGCTCCTTCCATTCGTCCGGGGCCAGGGTCAGGACGTGGGGCTTGTCCTGGAAACGGCCGGTTTCGCCGGTATAGGCGGCGCAGCCGTGCCAGGGCTCCATGCAGAGGAAGGACGCGCCGGGCTTGGTCCAGAAGGCGATCATGGGAAAGCCCTGGAAATCCAGGGAGACGCCGTGGCCGGCGGTCTTGTGCCGCAGGGAAACCCGGTGGGAGCGGAGCCCCTGGAAAATGAGGGTGTCCAAGCGCTGGAAAGTCTGGTAGTCCAAAGTCACCGTTCCGCCGTGAAGCATGGGCTCCCTTCCGCCGCCCCGGAGGAGGCCCTGGGGGGTGAGGAGAAGGGTATCCCCGTCCTCGGGCTGGTCAAAGAGCAGCTCGTAGTCCTCGAACCGCTCGCCGGGGAAGAGCGGACAGCGGATGGCGGTGTGAGCGCCGATACAGAAGGGCAGAGGGTCCTGGCCGGGATTTTCCACGGCAAAGGTGGTGGAGAAGCCGTTTGCGAGGAGCTGATGCCGGACCTGGAGGACGAAGGGGAAGGGGAATTGGTCCAGGGTCTCCGGACTCTCCCGGAGCTCCAGAACGGCGAAGTCCCCTCCCTGGTCCACTGGGGTAAATTCGCTTTGCCGGGCAAAGCCGTGGCGGCCCATCGCAAAGGTCCGGCCGCCGATGTCCGTTTTGCCGTCTTTCAGGCTGCCCACAATGGGGAAGAGGATGGGGTTCTGACCGGACCAGAAGGCGGGGTCTCCCTGCCAGATGTACTCGGTTCCGGAGGCGGTTTTGAGGGAGACCAGCTCGCCGCCCTGGGGACGGACAGAGGCGGTGAGGGAGGGGGTGGCAAGAGAGAGGTTCATAGGGGGCCTCCTGTCATCAGTTTAGAAGTTAGGGGCTGCACGTGGCGGTTAGGGCGGGTTCTGGGTGCCGGAGGGGCCGGAAACTCTGCTTACGAACGGGGATCCAATATGGAAAGCCCCAACTTCTTGGTAACGTATTCTTTCAAACAAACGACCTGGATTTTAATGGGCGCGTCATCGCTGTCCAGATAGTAGGTGCTCATTCCGCCTGCGGGATTCGGCTTGATGTGAAGAATTCTCGTTTTCTCTTCAACGGATGTCCGTAAAATCGAACCGTCCTTTACTTTCGGGGACAGCTCCCAGCATACGATGCGCCGGATATTGCGGAAGGAATGGTTGAATTCCGTCGCCCCAAACTGATATTTCAGCTCAACATACCAAAACTCACAGTCCGCGATTTTGTTTTGCGATTTGTTCCGAGCCAGCAGGTCTATCCCCGCGGACGTGTCATAGTCCAAGGGCTCAAAATCAAAGTGGTCTGGATGGAGGGTGTATAGGGAAATGAAAATCCCGTATAGTTCCGCCTCGTTTCTAGGGACTAAGAAGGTCCTTTCCCCGATACGGAAATACCGTTTTTGGGTAATCAGCTCTTTGCGCTTGTTGAAAGCGGCCGCTTCAAACGCGGCGGTCCTGGCCTCGTCCTTCCATTTCCGGAGGGTATCCACATCGTTTTTATAGAGGTCGAGGTGTATGTCCTCAACAATCCTTTGAACGGCGCTTTGAAGCTCGGAGATCACCTGGGCGTTCGTGTTTGCGATGGTCCCCCGGTTGGCGGTCAGCTTCAGTTTTTGGCAGTTGATAAAGCCGTGCAGCAGGCCAAAGGAATTCGACCCGGTGCCGAAAGAAGTAATCCATTCGTTTATGCGCTGAATCGGCACAAAATCTTTGCACAGCCACAAGCCGTACCGGTCGGATACTTTATAGGCTCCGCTGGACTGGCTCTTCCGCATTCTAATCATGGGATTGTACGCTCTTTTGGCCGCGTCGCCCTCGAAGTAAATGACCACGTCGAATTTTATCTCGGGCATGGTTTCCAGAGTTTGGCTGGGATATATGTATTTTTTTACATAGTGGTCTACGGCCTCTTCCCCATGAATCTCAAACAACCGGTTGATGTCACGGTTTTCCTTGGCGAAGGGATGGCCGGAGAGCAATTTTTCCGGTTCCTCCTGGTCAAGCGCCTGCAAATAGACTGTGAAGTCCCGCAGCGAACGGCCTGGGAATTGGTTTTCCACCGAGCCCAGCACCGTGTGCCAATACAGGTAGTCCTTCACAATGCTTTGCTTCAGATTGGCCCGCTGGTTGTTGTTATAGCCCTCTATCCGGATAAAGGTCCCGTTGGGGTACTGCTCGCCGCTTTCCCGCACCCTGGGCGAGTGAACCTTCCCGTCGTTTAAACAGGAAAACGCCCCCTCGCATTCTGACTCATAGGAGCCGCTTCCGTCACTGGTCCGGATCAGAACCCGGTCAGACCTTAAATAAATTTTGGTTCCGTGTCCCTTTTCGCCGATAGCCTTTTGGTTGCTCCTGGATTTGGAGTTTCCCAGGTTCCAAAAATGGTGGATAATGGTATCCTTTGACATACCCAGTCCATTATCGCTTAATTCGATGACCAGTTTGTCCTGACCGCAGATGGGCTCCACGGAAATCTTGATCCAAAATTCGGTGGCTTCCCAATCGTAGGCGTTGTGGAGCGCTTCTCGGAAAAGCTCCATTGGATTGCCAAAATCGCTGGCAATCTCAAGAAATTCAGCGGATTCGTTTACCTTGGGGGTAATTATTTCCCAGTCTGCCATTTTTCGCTCCATTTTCTATAAGTTCTGTTTACTCGTATTCAATGGTCGCCGGGGGTTTGCTGGTGATGTCGTAGAGCACCCGGTTGATATGGGGCACCTCGTTCACCACCCGGACGCTGACGCGGTCCAAAACCTCGTAGGGAATCCGGGTCCAGTCCGCCGTCATGAAGTCGCTGGTGGTGACGCTGCGAAGGGCCAGGGCGTAGTCATAGGTCCGGCCGTCCCCCATGACCCCTACGCTGCGCAGGTTCGTCAGCACGGCGAAATACTGGTCCATGGTCCCCGCCAGGCCCGCTTTGGCGATTTCGTCCCGGAAGATGAAGTCCGCCCGGCGGAGCATGTCCAGCTTCTCCTTCGTCACTTCGCCGATGCAGCGGATGGCAAGGCCTGGGCCCGGGAAGGGCTGGCGGCTCACCAGGTACTCCGGCAGGCCCAGCTCCCGGCCCAGCTGGCGCACCTCGTCCTTGAAGAGCATCCGCAGGGGCTCCACGATTTCCTTGAAATCCACATAATCCGGCAGGCCCCCCACGTTGTGGTGGCTCTTGATGACGGCGGCGTCTCCCGCGCCGGACTCGATGACATCGGGGTAGATGGTCCCTTGGGCCAGGTAATCCACCCGGCCGATCTGTTTGGCCTCCGCCTCGAAGACCCGGATGAACTCCTCGCCGATGATTTTGCGCTTACCCTCCGGCTCGGTCACGCCGGAGAGCTTGGAGAGAAAACGCTCCTCCGTGTTGACCCGGATGAAGCGAATGTCCCATTGGGAGAAGGCGGCTTCCACCTCGTCCCCTTCGTTCAGGCGCATCAGGCCGTGGTCCACAAAGACGCAGGTCAGCTGGGGCCCCACGGCCTCCGCCAGCAGGGCGGCGGCCACGGAACTGTCCACCCCGCCGCTGAGGGCCAGGAGAACCCTGCCGTCTCCGATCTTCTCCCGGAGGCGGCGGACGGCGCGTTCCTTGTAATCCTCCATGGTCCAGTCCCCCGCGGCGCCGCAGATCTCGTAGAGGAAATTGCGGAGCATAGCCGCGCCGTGCTCCGTGTGGTTCACCTCCGGGTGGAACTGAACGCCGTAGAAGCCCCGGGCCTCGTCCGCGATGGCCACGTTGGGACAGGCGGCGCTGCGGGCCGTCAGGCGGAAGCCATCGGGGACCGTCTCCATGTAATCCCCGTGGCTCATCCAGGTGACGCTTTCGGCGGGGAGACCGTGAAAGAGCTTACAATCCGGGTCAAAGTGGGTGGCGGTTTTGCCGTATTCCCGGGCGGTATCGCTCTGGGCGGGGGCCACCCGGCCCCCCAGGTTGTGGGCCAGCAGTTGGCAGCCGTAGCAGATGCCCAGAATGGGCACGCCCAGGCGGAACAGCTCCGGGTCCGCCTGGGGGGCGGCGGGGTCGTAGACGCTGCCGGGGCCGCCGGTGAAGATGATGCCGATGGGGTTTCGGGCTTTCAGCTCCGCCAGGGGGGTGGTGCAAGGCTTGACCTCGCAGTAGACCCCCTGTTCCCGGACCCGGCGGGCGATGAGCTGATTGTACTGGCCGCCGAAGTCCAGGACGATGACGGTTTGGTGGGACATAAGCGATTCCTCGGTTCTTTCGTTAGATTTGGCTTAGGGGCGGCGCCCCCGCAGGGGGAGAGGCGGCGCTCAGGAAGAAAGCTCCGCCCCGCCCCACTCCACCACGGTGAAGCCGGTGCGCTTGAAGGCGGGAAGCTCCTGGGCGGGGAGGTCCATAGGGGCCTCTAAGGGTTTCCAGGCCATAAAGACCCGGAGGAGGCTGTTCGGCTCCGGGGTGACGGTAAGGCGGGCGTGATTCGTGTAGTCCTCCGCCTGGAAGGCGATCAGGTTATAGGGATTGGCCTCCATCCGGGGGAGCCAGTAGACGATGAACTCGTTGGCCTCTCGCCGGGTGAGGCCCAGACGGCTGAGGGCGTCCTCCAAAAAAGCGGCGGTGTCCGCTCCGGGAACGCAGAAGCCCTGGGAAAAATCGTATTCTGTCTGGGTGACGCCCTCCCAGTAGAGGTAGCGGTAGGTCTGGCCGGACGCGTCCGTCAGGGTCCCGCCGGGGGCGGCGGTGACGGTCCAGCCGCCGTCATAGGCGGGATAGGTGCAGGTAAGCTCCCCGTCGTAGTCCAGGCGGACGGTGACCCCCGTCTCCTCCTCCGGATAGAGGTAGATCACGGGCTTGGCGGAGCTGGAATTGCTTCCCCAATCGTTTCCCCGGCAGGCGGGAAGAAGGGCCAGCAGGCACAGGAAAATCAAAACGCGTTTCATGGGACATCCTCCTTTTCAGCTTGTCTAAGGACAAAGACGAGAAAAGGGGCGGGGAGGTTTCACGGGGTGGGAGAATTATTCCTCCCGGAAGACAATATTTCCCGGCTCGGCGCTTTCAATGATGGCCAGGGAGCAGAGGTTCACCCCCGCCTCCCGGAGGCGGTCGCCGCCGCCCTGGAAGCCCTTCTCCACGGCGCAGCCGATGCCGACGAGCTCCGCCCCGGCCTTCTCCACGATGTCGCACAGGCCCCGGACGGCCTCGCCGTTGGCCATGAAGTCGTCCACCACCAGCACCCGGTCCCCGGCGTGGAGCCACTCCTTGCTGACCAGGAGGGTGACCTTCTTTTTGTAAGTATAGGAGAAGATGTCGCTTTGATACAGGCCGCCCTCGATGTTGTCGCTTTTGGCCTTCTTGGCGAAGATCATGGACTTGCCGAAGCGGCGGGCCACCACGGCGGCCAAGGCGATGCCGCTGGCCTCGGCGGTGAGGATGACATCCACGCCGTCCATGTCAAAGCGGCGGCCGAATTCCTCGGCGATGTGCTCCATCAGCTCCGTGTCGATGCGGTGGTTCAGGAATCCGTCCACCTTGATGATGTTTCCGGGAAGGACCTTGCCCTCCTGAACGATGCGGTCTTTTAGCTCCTGCATGATGCGTACCTCCTGATGTTGTATTGTCACCCACTATTATGTCGAATTCCGGCGGTTTTTGCAATTGCCGTTCCCGACAAAATCAGGGGGCGGGGCCTTGTGCGGTCAGTACATATTTTTGGGAAATTCCGCTTTTCTTTTGGGCCGGGGACCTTTTGCGGCGCTGGTTTTCCGGGGAAAGGACGGCCCTGTTCCGGGAGAAAAACGGACTGCCGGGGCTTTGAAAAAAGGCCGCGCTCCGCCCTGGGATTCCGGGGACGGAGCGCGGTTCCGTGTTACGTTTTTTCCAGCAGGTCGGCGGCGGCGTCCAGCCAGCCGCCCTGGAAGGACTCGATGTCTCCCGCGTCCGCCAGGGCCGCCAGGGCCGGGTCGATGGGCATTTCCGCCAGCAGGGGCAGGCTGTGGCGCTTCGCCGCCTCCGCCGTTTTGCCCTCGCCGAAGAGGCGGAGCTTTTTGCCGCAGTCCGGGCAGAGAACATAGCTCATGTTCTCAATGAGGCCCAGAATGGGCACCTCCATCATCTCCGCCATCTTGACCGCCTTCTCCACCACCATGGAGACGAGCTCCTGGGGGGAGGCCACCACAACAATGCCGTCCAGAGGGATGGACTGGAAGACGGAGAGGGACACGTCCCCGGTGCCCGGGGGCATGTCGACAAAGAGATAGTCGCAGTTCCACAGCACGTCCGTCCAGAACTGCTGGACAACGCCGGAGATGACCGGGCCCCGCCAGATCACCGGGTCCGTTTCATTGGGGAGGAGCAGGTTGGTGCTCATCATCTGGATGCCGGAGCGGGACTCCATGGGGTAAATGCCCTCCTCGCCGCCCACGGCCTGGCCGTGGACGCCGAAGGCCTTGGGGATGGAGGGGCCGGTGACGTCCGCGTCCAGAATGCCGGCGGTATGGCCCCGGCGGCGCATGGTCACCGCCAGCTGGCTGGTGACCATGGACTTGCCGACGCCGCCCTTGCCGGAGACGACGCCGAAGACCTTGCCCACCCGGGCGTGAGGGTTCAGCTCCTTTAAAAGGGACTGGGGCTCCTGGCGGTCCGCGCAGGACTCGTCGCAGGTGGAGCAGTCGTGGGTGCATTCGCTCATGATGAAGGTCTCCTCTTTTATCATTTTATAAATTCACTAAAAAACGACCATGGGTTGGGACGGGGTCTATTTTATACCTCCTCCGCCGGGGCCGTCAAGACCTGGATCGAGACGGCGGGGTCGTCCTGAAAATGGGCCGCCTCCCGGCTGTGGCAGGTGAAGAGCAAAATCTGGCGCTTTTCCGCCTCCTTGCGGAGATAGTCCAGGGCGGCGGCGCAGCGGGCGTCGTCAAAGCTGGCCAGGGCGTCATCCAGGACAATGGGGACAGCGTTCTCCTGGGGGAGCACCAGATCACAGACCGCCAGGCGCACCGCGAGGTAGAGCTGATCCGCCGCGCCGGCGGAGAGATAGCCCACATCCCGGGGGACGCCGGTGCCCGCGGGCTCCGCCGAGACGCGGAGGGTCCGGTCCAGAGCCACGCCGCTGTAAGCCCCGCCTGTAAGCTGATCGAAAATTTCCGCCGCCCGCTGGCCCAGGGCGGGGGAGAACCGGCCCTGGAGCTGGGTATTGGCCCGGGCCAGGGTGGACATGGCCAGCTCAATGGCGGCGTATTCCCCCTCCAAAACGGCGATCTCCTCCGTCAGACGGCCGGCGGCTTCCTGCAGAGCCAGGGGGTCCCCGGTGGCGTGGAGCCGCCCGGCGATGCGGTCCAGGTTGGAGCGCAGGGCGGCCAGGTCCGCCTGGAGGGACTCCAGCTCCTCCGTCACGGCGTCCTGGTCCCGCTGGGGCGGGAGAAGGGGCGGCGCGTCCGGGTCCTCCTCCGGGGCGGGGGCCTGCTGGGCCTGGAGCTCCGCCCGGAGGCGGGCCTCCCGGGCGGCCTTTTCCGTTTCGCTGAGCTCCCTCCGGAGCAGAGCCCCGGCCCGGAGGGCCGCGTCGGCGGAGGGAATGTCATAGGCGGCGGGGGCGAAGCGGCGGACCTCCTCCAGAATGCCCTCCGCGTTTACATCCACGGACTGCCAAAGGCCCTGGGCGGCGGCGGATTTGGCGGAGACCTCCTGTTTGGCGGCGTCCCGGTCCGCGAGGAGAGTTTGATAAGTACCCAGCAGGGCTTCGATCTCCTCCGGGACGGCGGTGCCGTAGAGCTCCGTCAAAATGGCCTGTTGGGCCTTGCCCAGATTGCGCCGGTGGATGAGCGCCGCGGCGGAGCAGGCCAGCAGGACGATCAGGATGGAAACACCGAAGGCCAGATACGGGGCGCTGTGGGGAAGGATGGTGAAGAGCACCGCCAGGGCGGCGGCAAAGCCGGCCAGCGCCGTCAAAACGGCGGGCCAGTCCGTCTTGCGGGAGGGCGGCGGGGGATTTTGAACGCTCCGCAGGGCCTCCTCCGCCGTCTGCCCGGCGAAGGGGCTGGCGGCGAGGCGCTCTTCCGCCTGGGCCAGGGCGGCTTTGGCGGACTCGTACTGTGCCTGGGCCTTCTCGGCGCTTTTGCGGACGGTGTTCAGGTTCACAATGGCCCCCCGGAGACGGCCCGTTGCGTCGTTTTCGGGAATCTGCTCCTCCTCCAGGCGGCGGCGGAGGGCGGCGGCCTTTTCCTCCGCCTGGACGGCGGCGGCCTCCGTCTTTTGCAGGTCGAGGCGTTTCCGGTGGACCGCCCAGCGGTCCAGGGCGGACAGCTCCTCCTTTAAGGAAGCTTCCGCGGCCTCCAGTTCCGCCGAGCGGGCCAGCAGGTTTTCCCGCTGGCGGACCAGCTCCGCCTGAGAGGCCAGCAGAGCCGCCGTCTCCTGGAGCTCGGCCTCCAGGGCGGGGAGCTGGCCGGTTTTATTGTGGCGGCGGCGGTTCAGCTGTTTTTTCAGAATCTCCACCGTCTCCATATAAGAGGTGTCCTCCTCGCCGGAGGTGACTAGGGCGGCGATGCGCCGCTCCAGTCCCGGGTCCTGGGTGACGGCCACGCCGCCCTGGCGGATGAAGGCACTGCGGGCGTACACCTCCCGGCTGACACCCAGAAGCGTCTCTCCGCAGTTGGTCCCGGTGAGGCCGGGGACCGGGTCGGTGGTGCCGGCGTAGAGGGCCTGAAAGTCCCCCATAGGGGCGGTCTGGCGGCGGGTGACGCGGCAGAGGGACAGGGCGTCTTCTCCCGTCCGGCAGTCCAGACGGCCGGACATGGCCACGCCGGACCAGGGGGCGAAGCGGTTTTTGTCCGCCAGGACGCCCGCCCGGTCCCGCTCCTTGGTGTTGACGCCGTAGAGCATGGCGAGGAGGAAGGCGCACCAGGTGGATTTGCCGGTCTCATTGGGGGCCTGAAGGATGTTCAGACCGTCCTGGAGCTCCAGGGTTTGCTCCCGGAGCTTGCCGAAAGTGGCGGTCATGCGGCGGATCAGCAAAAGATCATCTCCTTTATAGGACTCTGGTAGGACTCTAGTAAGGGAACGCGGGCATTGCCTTCGCATATTTGCGGATGAGACGGGGATTATAAGGAACAGTATAGCACAAGCTGTCGGATTTGCACAGGGCGTTTTTCAAATTGACCATAGGTAATACCCAAAAAGAGGGAAGAGGATGGTGAAAACAGAAAAAGGGAAAAAGGGGAAAGAAAGGGATTGACAAAAGAGGGAGGAGATGGTAATCTAGCAAA
>CAJUQQ010000035.1 GCA_910588175.1 uncultured Oscillibacter sp. | reverse complement strand
CCGGGTCGGGACCTTCACGGCCCCCTCTCAGCCCGCGCCAGCGGACTCCCCTTTTATTGTTCCCTTATCATACGCTTTTTCTCCCGGCTTGACAAGCCCCTTGACAAACTTTTTTCCCGGTGGTATCCTAAACCCGAAAAGCGGGGGAGCCGGAAGGCTGAGAGGGGACCGCAGGTCCCGACCCTTAGAACCTGTATTCATAACCGGGGGATACCGGACGGGCGAGGATTTTTCCCGCCGGACAAGGAAATTTTCCGCAGGAATCCTGACGGATTTTAAGGAAAATTGACGCGGTATGGCGGGAAAAAGACCCCTCATACGGCGTCCAACGGTTGTGAATACAGGTTCTTACACCTGACGCGGGCAATGCCGCCGTAGGGAGTCTGTTCATCACGGCTTTTGACGGCGGTCCGCGTTCGGCGGTCCGCCTTGCTTTTTGAGTCTTTGCAAAGGAGGCGAAGAGAACCAACACCGGCGCCCCGGCCGCAGGCCGGGAGCGGACGGAGGGGGAGCGCCCTGCGTCCGGGCCGGAAACATACGCGGGTCCCGCCGGAGGCGGGGTCCCGGCAGCGATGGGAAGCCGTGTTCCGGCGTGAGAGGAGGCCAGTAAGCCTCGACCGAAGTTTCCCGGGCGGAGTTGTCCGCCCATCCTTGCCATGCAGGGGGAAAACGCTGCCGCGTGTTCTCTTTGCGATTTCTGTTTGTAAAGGAGCGTATCTATGAAAACCGCATCCGTCAAAAAGCTGGCCCTGGCCGGCATCCTCTGCGCCGTGGCCGTGGCGGGGAGCCTGCTCTCCTTCCCGGTCTTCGGGAGCAAGTGCGCCCCGGTGCAGCACATGGTCAACGTCCTCTGCGCCGTCTTCCTGGGGCCCTGGTACGGCCTGGCCGCCGCCTTCGTGGCCAGCCTGCTGCGCAACCTCCTGGGCTGGGGCAGCCTCCTGGCCTTCCCCGGCAGCATGTGCGGGGCCCTGCTGTGCGGCCTGGCCTACCGGATGACGAAAAATCTCCCGGCGACGCTGGCCGCCGAGGTGCTGGGCACCGGCGTCCTGGGGGGCCTGGCGGCCTATCCCGTGGCGAAGGAGCTCATGGGCCTGACGCCGGAGACCTATACCGTCTACATCATCCCCTTCCTGATCTCCACCGCCGCCGGGTCCATTCTGGCGGGGCTCCTGGTATACGCCCTGCGAAAAAACGGAGCCCTGAACGCCATGCGCTCCGCCCTGGAGCGGTAAATTCCACCCAACAGGAGGCCCTATGACAACGCCTGACTTTTCTCTGCTGGAGACCGTCCGTCTCCGCCGCCCCCTGGTTCACTGCGTCTCCAACATTGTCTCCGCAGGCGACTGCGCCAATCTGGCCCTGGCGGCGGGGGCCAGCCCCGTCATGGCCCAGGCCCCGGAGGAAATGGAGGCCATCGCCGCCGCGTCCGCCGCCGCCGTGCTGAACACCGGCACGCCGGACGAGGAAAAATTCCAGGCCTGCCTCCTCCGGGGACAGGCGGGCGTCCGCCTGGGCCGGCCGGTGATTTTGGACCCGGTGGGTGTAGGGGCAAGCCCCTGGCGGCTGGAACGGGCGGAGGCGCTTCTGGCGGCCTTCACCCCCTCCCTCCTCCGGGTAAACCTGGGGGAGGCCCAAGCCCTGCTCCATCAGGAGAGCCAGGAGCAGGGGGTGGACAGCCCCGCCGCCGGGACCCCCGCGCAGCGGGCGGAGACCGCCCGGCGGCTGTCCCGGGAGCGGGGGACCGCCGTCCTCCTCTCCGGTGCGGAGGACCTGGTCTCCGACGGGGACTCCCTCTGGAAGATCTCCGGCGGCAGCCCCCGGACCGCCCAAATCACCGGAACAGGCTGCATGCTGTCCGTCCTTTGCGGCGTCTTCGCCGCAGTGGAGGAGGACATCCTCACCGCCGCCGTCACCGCCGCCGCCTTCTGGAAGGCCTGCGCCCACCGGGCGGAGGCCCTGGCGGGTGAACGGGGCCCCGGCAGCTTCCGCGCCGCCCTGCTGGACGCCGCCGGAACGCTGACGGCGAAGGACTGCGCCCGGGAAACCCAGCGCCTATGACCCGCGTCCCCGTCCGGCCGAGAAGCCGGACGGGGATGTATTTTTTGAAATCCGCCGCATGATATGGACAGGCGGAAAATACGATGTTATAATAAGTTTACTATGACATCCATCGTTTCAAAAGGGAGGACGTATCGTTCGTATGGAGAATATGATCATGGGTTTATGGACCACGCTGCTGGTCACCGCCGCCGCAGGCATCGGCGGCACCGGCTTAGGCGGCCTGTGCGCCACGCTGTTCCGCCGGGACTCCGGACGGGAGGCCAGCTTGCTGCTGAGCTTCGCCGCCGGGGTGATGGTATCCGTGTCCTGCTTCGGCCTTCTGACCGAGGCCGCCGCCCCGGGGGCCATGGATCTGGTGGCTCTGGGGGTGTTTTTGGGCTGCGGCGTGACGGCGGGGCTGAACACGCTGCTGGACCGGGGGCGGCCCACCGGCGGCCTGGTGCTGGCGGGGCTGGTCATGGCCGCCGCCATCGCCTTACATAATGTGCCCGAGGGCATGGTCATCGGCGCGTCCTTCATCGGTGGCACCGTCCGCCAGGGCTGGACCATGGCGGCGGTAATCGGCCTGCACAACATTCCGGAGGGGATGGCCATCTCCGCCCCCATGGTGGCGGGCGGCGAGCGCCGCTGGCGGGCAGCGGGCCTGGCGGCCCTCTCCGGGGCCCCCACGGTACTTGGCGCGGCCATCGGCTACTGCCTGGGCACCCTGGGCCCCACGGCCCTGACCCTGACGCTGAGCTTTGCCGCCGGGGCTATGCTCTTCGTGGTTTTCGGCGAGCTCCTTCCCGAGGCGGCGGAGCTTTGGAGGAGCAAACTCCCCGCCCTGGCGGCGGTGCTGGGCATCCTGGTGGGGATGCTGATTGACGGTTAAAAACCGGACGGCAAAGCCCCTTCTTCCCTTCCGGGCGGTCCGGACCGGCGGGTTCCGCCTCTTGCCGGAAACTTTTTCTCCGGTTGTATGGCGGCGTGCAACGCCGTCCCGCCGGGAGCCGTTGTTGACGGCGCTGTTCTGAACGGCGCGGAAATCAACAGCCAAAGGAGGCGCTTTCCATGGACGGAAAGAAACCATTGCGGCGGCCGCAGCGAAACCAGGACATCCGGGCGGCCATCGGCGGAGCGGGCCTGCGCTACTGGTGGGTGGCGGAGGAGCTGGGCATCGCCTGCGGCACGCTGTCCAACCGCCTGCGCCGGGAGCTCTCCCAGGAGGAAAAGGGGGAGGTTCTGGCTGCGGTTCAACGGCTGGCGGACCGCCTGGGGGCCCGCGTCCCAGAGATCCCCTGCCCAGGGATGACCCTGGAGGCCCGGGCCACGATCCCCGGCCGGGGCTGGCAGTGAACTTGTGTTCACAGACGGTGAACACAAGGGGCTTGAAAGAGGCGGCATGACGTTTTGTCATGCCGCCTCTTTTCGTTCACTTGTAATAGACCACCAGCAGATCCACCACAGTCCCGTAGGACTGGATGCCCCGCTCGTCTCCGTAGCTTTTCAGCAGCCCGTCGTAGACCTTGTTGCTGGCCTTCTGCACCGCCGTGTCCTGAAACCGGGCCCAGTAGGCGTTATTATAAGCCAGGTCCAGCCGGACCTCCTCCGGCAGAGTCTCCCGGATGGCTCTATAGGCCTCCGGGTCCTGGGAGTACAGGGCGTTCCCCAGATACACGTACCCGATCAGCCAGCCGGAATACTGATAGGCCGGGTCGGAGCAGGTGGTGGAGGCCAGCACCGCCAGAAAGTTGCACTCCTGCTCCGAGGCGAAGCCCCGCTGGTGGGCCAGCTCGTGGGCGATGGTGGAGGGAAGCATGCAGGCCGGGCTGTCCACGTTGACGTTGGACTCCCCGGTGAAGGAGCTGTAGAACCCGGTGAAATCCAGGGCGCTCATCAGCCGGGAAAAGGCCATGGGCTTCACCCCGGGGTCGTCGAAGGCCAGGAAGGGGAAGGTCTCCGTAATCCCCTCGTAGGCCCGGACACTGCCGGCCAGAATCTCTTCCCGGGGGACGGCGAAAAGGCCGTGCCCGTCCCGCTTCACGCCGTCCGCCGACTCGGACACCCGGCCGGCGAAATAGGCCGTCACCGCTTCCAGGTCCTCCAGGGCCACAGGCTGGGCGTAAATGCCGGACTTGTCCTGGAAGCTGTCCGTCCAGTAGTTGACCCCCCACAGCAGGCAGAACCCGGCCCAAACGGACAGCAGCCCGCACGCCGCCCCTAAGACCGCCCGGTAGGCCCGGCTCCACCGCCGCTCCCCGGCCCGGGCCACGGCCAGGACGCTCCAGACCGCGTACCCAAGCCCCAGCAGAACCGCCAGCGCCTCCACCAGCTCCATGACGGAGAAGGGGACCAGGTAGCACACCTTCCCCAGTCCCCGCCGGAGAGGCCCGGTGAACGCGTCCGCAATGGCGTTCATCAGCCATTTCTGCCCCCGTAGGGAGAAGAAGGCCAGCAAGCATCCGCAGTCCGCCAGCAGCCAGATATGGAGTTTTTGGTACTTGTGGAAAAATGCTTTCATCGTCACTCCGCCGCCGCCAATAATTGTTTCGTATACGCCTCTTTGGGGTGGTCGAAAATCTCGTCCACCGTCCCCTGCTCCACAATGCGGCCCCGCTTCATCACCAGCACCCGGTCACAGAGCTGATACACCACGTTCAGGTCGTGGGAGATGAACAGATAGCTCAAATCCAACTCCCGCCGGAGGGACCGGAGCAGGTCCAGAATTTGGGCCTGGATGGTCACGTCCAGGGCGGACACCGGCTCGTCGGCGATCAAAAACTTAGGCCGCCGTATCAGCGCCGCCGCGATGCTGACCCGCTGGCGCTGGCCGCCGGAGAGCTCCGAGGGCTTGGCCCCCAGGCACTCCTCCGGCAGCTCCACCCGGTCCAGCATCTCCCGGACCCGGCGCTTCCGCTCCGCTCTGCCGTATTTGCCGTAAACCCGCAGGGGCTCCTCCAGGGTCCACTCCACGCTGTAAAAGGGATTCAGGGAACTGTAGGGGTCCTGGAAAATCATCTGGGGCCGCTTGGTGTAATGGGTCACCGTTCCCCGGTCCGGCTTTACCATCCCCAAGATGGTTTTCGCCAGCGTGGATTTCCCCGTGCCGGATTCCCCCACCAGGCCCAGGATTTCCCCGTGCCTCACGTCGAAGGTCACGTCGTGGAGGACCTCCTGCCGCTCCCGCTTTCCAAACAGGCCCCCGCCGTCCTGGTATCCGCTGTACACATGGCTGAGGGACAACACCAGTTCTCCACTCATGGCTCCGCCTCCTTCCGCTTCCTGGTGGGAATGGCCGCAATGAGCCGCTGGCTGTAGGGGTGCTTGGGATGGCGGAAGACCTCCTGGGCCTCCCCCTCTTCCACCAGCTGCCCTTTCTGCATCACCGCCACCCGGCCGCAGAGCTTCCGCACCACGTTCAAATCATGGGAGATGAAGAGCATGGACACGCCGGACTCCCGGTTCAGCTTCTTCAGCAGCTCCAAAATCTGGGCCTGGATGGTCACGTCCAGAGCCGTGGTCGGCTCGTCCAAAATCAGCAGCTTGGGCTTGGCGATCACCGCCGCCGCGATCATGGCCCGCTGGAGCATGCCGCCGGAGAGCTGGTGGGGGTATTTCTCATACACCGCCTCCGGCTCCGCCAGCTCCACCGCCGCCATGGCCTCCACCGCCAGGCGGCGGCGCTCCTCCCGGCCCAGGTCCGTGTGAACCCGGAGGACCTCCTCCACCTGGGGGCCGATCCTCATCAGGGGGTCCAGGGAGCTCTGTGGCTCCTGAAACACCACGCCGATGTCCCGGCCCTGGATTTTCCGCAGCTCCGCCCGGTCCGCGTGGAGCAGCTCCGCTCCGTCCAGAAAAATTTTCCCGGAATAGCCGCACTGCTTCCGGGGCAGCAGCCCCGCCACGCTCATGGCGGTGACGGTCTTCCCGGACCCGGACTCCCCTACCAGGCCCACGACCTCCCCCTCCCCGATGGAGAGGGACACCCCGGCCACGGCATCCCGGTCCCGGTTCCAAAACCGGACCCGGAGGTCCTGTATCTCCAGCATCACAGCACCTCCTTGTCCCGCCGCCGCAGGCCCTCGCCCAAAAGCCCCGCGCCAAACACCATCCACACGATGATCAGGCCCGTTCCCCCGGCGTACCAGGGGGCGGCAAAGAGCATTCCCTGGGCCTCGGAGAGCATATAGCCCAGAGACGCGTCCGGCGGCGTCACGCCGATGCCGAGAAAGCTCATGGACGCCTCCGCCAGGACGGCGTTGTTGAAGCCGATGGTCAGGGCGGGCAGCAGCACCGGCAAAATGTTGGGCAGCATGTGGACCGCCAGAATCCGGGCGCCGGAGGCCCCCATCAGCCGGGCGCTCTTGATATAGTTCACGTCCCGCAGAGAGGCAAAGGCCGTCCGGGTCACCCGGGCAAAGCTGGGAATGAACACCAGTCCCAGGGCCAGGATGACGTTGATTTTCTTCCCCGGCTCCAGGACGGAGATGACCACCAGAGCCAGCAGAATGCTGGGGAAAGCCGTCAGCGCGTCGTTGAGGCGCATCAGAATTTCATCCACCGGCCCGCCGAAGTACCCCGTCAGGGCTCCCGTCAGACAGCCGCACACGGCCCCGATGGCCAGGGTCGCCAGGGCGATGGAGGCGGTGGCTCCGGCCCCCTTGAGGACCCGGCTGAAAATATCCCGGCCGAAGTTGTCCGTGCCCATCCAGTGGGCGAGGGACGGCGGGTCGAACTTGGGCCCCGCCGCCATGGCGTTGGGGTCGTAGGGCGTCCAGAAAAAACTCAGGAGAATCAGCGCCGCCAGGACGCAGGTCAAAAGCAGTCCGGCGGTCAAAAAACCATTTCGTCTCTTCATGCCGCGCCTCCCAACCGGAGCCGGGGGTCCATCCGCTGGTTGACAAGGTCCGCCGCCGTCCCCGCCAGCACCACCCAGAAGGCTAGAATGACCACAATGGCCTGGACCACCGGATAGTCCCGGTTGGAGATGGAGGCCACCAGCATCCTGCCCAGTCCGGGAATCACAAAGACCTGCTCCACCACAATGCTCCCCGCCACCAGCTCCGCCATGGTCTGGGCCAGGAAGGTGACCACCGGGGCCAGGGCGTTTTTCAGCACATGCCGCCGGAGCACCTGCCCCCGGTCATTTCCCCGGGCAATGGCGGTGCGCACATAGTCTTTCCCCAATTCCTCCCGCACCGTGCTGCGGAGCATCCGCACCGTCATGGCGATCCGGGGAATGGCGAGGGAGACGGCGGCAAAGAGCAGATACCCCGCCGCACTGGCGAAGTCCTGCCCCGCGTCGGGGAACTGCCCCGGCGTGAACCACTTCAGCCCCACGCCGAAGACCCAGGACAGCAAAATCCCCGTGAAAAAGGGCGGCACGGCCATGCCCAGCTGGTTCAGGGCCGTACGGGCCCCCTCCAGCCGCCGCACTCCGGCGGACCAGACCCCCAGGGGAATGGACACCGCCGTGATCAGCAGGAAGCTCATAAAGCTCAGGCACAGGGTCAGCCGGATCTTCGGAGCCAGAAGCTCCCGCACCGGCTGGCGGTAACTGGTGGAGACCCCCAGGTCCCCCTGGAAGCAGTTCAGCAGCCACTCGCCGTAGCGCACCGGCAGGGGGCGGTCCAGCCCCAGCTCCGCCCGGAGCGCCTCCAGCCGCTCCGGCGTGGCCGCAGTGCCCAGCATGGTGGTGGCGGTGTCGCCGGAGATGAGGGAAAAAGCCGCGAAGGTCAGAAACGAGACCGTCAGCATGGTGGCAAGGCCCGTCAGTACCCGCTTGCATACGTATTTCATAGACAATATCCCTTCGAAAAAGCGGGGAGAGCGGGGCGTGAAGAACGATATCCGGCTCTCCACACTCCACTCTCCCAAGCTCTCCAGTTGTTACGCCGTATAACGAACGCCGCTGAGGTCCAGCACATAGATGGGGTAGAACCGCAAGCCCTCCAGGCCCTTGCGGACGGCCACCAGATCGGCTAGATCCTGAATGTACACGTTGGCGGCGTTCTCCGTCAGGTTGGCCTCCGCCTGCTTGTAGGCCGCCGTCTGGGCGGCGTCATCCTTGGCGGTAATGGCCTGCTGGAAGAGGGCGTCATATTCCGCATTGTTGTAATTAATAAAATTATTACCCGTTGTAGAAACGAACCGCTCCAGCAGGGCCCGGGCCGTCATGGTAGAGGCGTCCACGCCCACCACGGTGGCCTGGAACTGCCGGCCCACGTAGGTGTCGTTGAGCCAGCTCTCCCAGGTGACGGGCAGAATCTCGGCACGGATTCCCACCTGCTTCAGCTGCTCCACAATCACCTGGGCGGTGTCAATGTGGGGCTGGTAGTTGGAGGGGACGGTGATGGTCATGGCGAAGCCGTCGGGATAGCCCGCGTCCGCCAGAAGGGCCTTGGCCCTCTCCACGTCATGGGTATAGTAGTTGGTCAGGGAATCGTCAAAATACTTTCCGAAGGCGGGGTACATGCTGGAGCCGATCAGGCTGCCGTACCCGTCGAAGGCCAGGTCCAAAATCTGCTGGCGGTCAATGGCATAACACAAAGCCTGCCGGACCCGCACGTCGTCGAAGGGGGCCTCGGCGTTGTTCAGGTACATGGCCTGCACCAGATTCATGGTGCCCTCCTCAATGTGGAACTCCTCCCCCAGCTGGGCCACCTGGGTGCTGGTCAAATGGGCGAAGATGTCCACGGCCCCGCTCTGGAGGCTCATGAGGATGCTGTCGGCGTTCTCAATGATTTTAAAGGTGACTTTATCCAGATAAGCGGGCTCGCCCCAATAGTCCTCATAGCGCTCTAAGACGATGTTGTCCTGGGCGGCCCGGGAGACATACTTGAACGGACCGGTGCCCACCGGGGCGGTGTCCTGCTGGTCATACTGCGCCGGGAGGATGGCCAGCGTCAGATAGGAAAGGAATTCCGTGTTCGGTTCCTTCAGGCGAACCTGAACGGTCCGCTCGTCCACATTCGTCACATGGACTACCGTCTCCAGCGCGTCGATCCGGAACACCCCCGGATCCGCGGGGTCTATGCAGCGGGTGATCGAATACACCACATCTCCCGCCGTCACGGGGTCGCCGTTGTGGAACGTGATCCCCTCCCGGATCGTAAAGGTATAGACCAGCTGGTCATCCGAAACCTCATAGCTCTCCGCCACGGCGGGAATCAAATCCCCCTCGGGGGTGGGTTTCATCAGGCCCTCGAATACGTTGAACATGACCTCCTTGGTCCCTGCCGCCACGACTTTGTGGGGGTCAAGGCTCTCGTCCAGGTCTTGGGCAATGCCGACGGTGATCTCGTTGGCCCGCGTCTCCGCGGGCTGTGCCGCCGGTTCGTTGGAGCCGCTGGTTTGTCCGTCCTCCGGCGTCTTGGCCGCGCTGCCGTCTTTGCATCCGCAGAGTACGGCGCACAGCAGACCCAGCAGGAGGAGGACCTCCAAAAGTTTCCTCTTCATGTCTGCTTCCTTTCGTCGCTGCCCTTCCAGGGGTCAGCGCTGGACGGGGAATGTCCCGCCCGGACAAAATAATCCGGCTCTATTCAATTGTAAAGGCCAAAGAATAAAGCCCCGGGTCCCCCAAAATTCCGGAGGTCCCAAGGCCGTATTGTACACGACGGGAAAAAAGATTGCAACCATTTTCACAAACTTTCAAATAATTTTTTCCCCCCTCCTCCCGTCCTTCGTCTCTCGTCCTTCGCCCCCCCCCGCAGGGGGAGGGGGATTCTCAAGGGGGAGCCCGCTCCCCCTTGAAGACGGCCGGAATAAACGGAACGGAATGGATGTCCGGCAAAGCCGGACGAAATGAAGTGGAGTTTATTCCGGCCGGGGGCCGTGGACCCCCCCGGCGGCATACTCCCCCGCGTCCGGGGAGAGGCCTTTTTTCCGCAGGCGGGCGTCCACAAAGTAGTTGACCAGGCTGTTCAGGCAGGCGCAGACCGGCACGCCGAAGAACATTCCCACCACGCCGAAGAATCCGCCCCCCACCAGGATGGCGATGATGACCCACAGGCTGGAAAGACCCGTGGTGTTGCCCAGAATCTTGGGGCCGATGACGTTGCCGTCCAACTGCTGGAGCGCCAGGACGAAAATGACAAAGTATAGCGCCTGCCGGGGAGAGACCAGAAGAATCAGGAAGGCGCTGGGAATGGCCCCCAGGAAGGGACCGAAGAAGGGGATGATGTTGGTCACACCCACAAAGACGGAGACCAGGGGCGTGTAGGGGAACTTCAGGATGGAGCAGCAGACAAAGCACAGAACCCCGATGATGATGGAGTCCAGCAGCTTTCCCCGGACGAAACCGGAGAAAATCAGGTCCGCCCGCCGCACGCCCCGGAGAACCAGCCCCACCCGCTCCCGGGGAACAAGGCTGTAGACCAGCTTCCGCCCGTAGGCGGCGCAGCGCTCCTTGGTGGCCAGAAGGTAGACGGAGGCGATGATCCCCACCAGCAGGTCTTTGACAAAGTTCACAAGGCTCAGCACCCCGCCGGACACGGTGACCATCACCGCCTGGAGCTGGGGCAGAACACCGCCGGTCAGCCACTTGTCCAGGTCTTGGAAGTAGGCCGCCATCTGCTGGCTGACCCAGCCGGACACGGCGGGATTGGTCTCCAGCAGGTGGTTCACCCATCCGCTGATGGTGTTGTAGTAATTGTCCACATTGGCAATGAGCTGGAGGACGCTTTTATACAGCTCCGGCAGCAGCACGGAGGCCAGCAGATAGAAAAAGAACGCGATGACCAGCCAGGCCAGCAGGATGCCCGCCGTCCGGACCAGCATGGCCTGGGACCGCTTCCGCTCCCGCCCGGGGCGGAGGGGGAAGAGCCCCCGCTCAAAAAAGTTTACCATCGGGGCCAGCAGATAGGCGATGAAGGCCCCGTAGAGGATGGGCTGCACCGTTTTCAGCAGGTCCAGCACCGCTTTCCCGCCGAAGAGGGTGTCGTAAAACAGCAAAATGGCGGCGGCGGTCAGGAACGCCGTCACCCCCATGCTGATGTAATTGCTCTTTCGTTCCATGCTCCGCGCCTCCTTTTCCCCTTCATTCTACACGGGGACAGCGGGAATTGCAATCCTCTTTTTCCCATGCTATACTGGAGCCAGCCAATTTTAACAGTAAATTAATAGCCGCCGTGCTATACTGTATATCATCCATACTCCTGGAGGTGGCATCCTGATGAAAACCCGCAAGCTCTTGATGATTCTCAACCCTCGGGCCGGGAAAAACAAGTCCCGGGGTCCCCTGTTCGACGCCGCCGCCGCCCTCTCCCAGGCGGGCTGGCTCCTTTCCATCCACGTCACCTCCGCCCCCGGCGACGCCGCCGAGACCGCCAGGCGGGAGGGCGGGCGGTACGATCTGGTGGTGGCCGTGGGCGGCGACGGGACGCTGAACGAGGTGGTCTCCGGCCTGGTCCAGCTCCGGCGGCCCCCGCTTCTGGGCTATCTGCCCCAGGGCAGCACCAACGACTTCGCCTCCAGCCTCCATATCTCCCCGGACCCGGCGGAGGCCGCCGCCGCCATCGCCCGGAACGTCCCCCGGCTTTTGGACGTGGGCTTCTGGAACGGGCGGAGCTTTCTCTACGTGGCCTCCTTCGGGGCCTTCACCCGGACCAGCTACGCCGCTCCCCAGAACGCCAAAAACGCTCTGGGCCACTTCGCCTATATCCTGGAGGGCATGAAGGACCTGAGCACCCTCCGGCCCTACCGCGTCCGCCTCCGCGCCGATGGGGAGACGCTGGACGGGGAATATCTCTTCGGCGCGGTGTGCAACTCCACTTCCATCGGCGGGCTGATGAAGCTGAACCCGGAGCGGGTGGTGCTGGACGACGGCCTTTTTGAGCTGCTGCTGATTCCCAGTCCCAAGACGGCGGCGGCTCTCCAAAGCCTGGTCTACGCGCTTCTGAACCAGCAGTACGACAGCCAGGGCCTCGTCTTCCGCCACGTCTCCTCCATCCATCTGGAGACGGCGGAGGACCTGCCCTGGTCCCTGGACGGGGAATACGCCCCCAGCGTCCCGGCGGTGGACATCGAAAACCGCCGCCAAGCGCTGACCATGCTGCTGTGACCGGGGAGCTGGCGCGGCTGGCCCGCCGCTTTCAGGACCACGAGCCCGGCCTTTTGGGGGCCTCCCGGAGCTACGCCGTCCTCTGCCCCCTGCTGGAGGGAGCGGACGGCCTCCGCCTCCTCTTCGAGGTTCGGGCCCCCCAGCTCCGCCAGGGGGGCGAGGTATGCTTCCCCGGCGGGAAAATGGAGCCGGGGGAGAGCGCCTTGGACTGCGCCCTCCGGGAGACGGAGGAGGAGCTGTCCATCCCCCGGGAGGCGGTCACCCCCCTGGGCACGCCGGATTTTATCTGCAACCAGCGGGGCTTCCTCCTCCGGCCGGTGCTGGGGCTGGTGTCCCCCGGGGGGCTGGCCGCCATGCGCCCCTCCCCGGCGGAGGTGGCGGAGGTCTTCACCGTCCCCCTGTCCTTCTTCCGGGAGACGGCTCCGGACATCCGGCGCTATGAGCTCCTCCCCCAGGTGCCGGAGGACTTCCCCTACGGCCCCGTGGGCATTCCCCGGGACTACCCCTGGGCCCGCGGCCGGGCGGAGGTGCCCATCTGGTACTACAAGGGCCGCGCCATCTGGGGGATGACGGCCCGGTTAGTCCGGGAAATTATCCGCTGACCGCCCCATGGGCCCCCGCAAAATCCGCAGATTTTGTGGGGAGAGGAGGAAGGAATGGAGTGAGTGAAGTCCTCGCCCGCAGGCGGGGACGGAACGGAGCGGAATTTCTTCCGACGAGGGGGATGGCGGCCCGGCTGGTCCGGGAAATCATCCGCTGAAACAGCAGGAGACGGGGGCTCCCCGTCTCCTTGTTTTCACGCGCCGGCCTCGGCAGGCTCCTCCAGACGGGCGGCGATGTAGTCCTCCACCCCGTCATAGGGAATCTCCAGCGCCGTGGCCAGCTCCCCATAGAGCAGCCGCTCCGCCTGCTTCATGTACCGCTCGTCCACCAGCCCCAAACGCCGGTTCTTGGCCTCCGCCTGGCGGCGCTTGCGGTAGATGGCCTTCATCATCTCGATCAAAGCCTGGTGCCCCCCTTCCCGGACGGCGGCCTGGTACTGCTGGGCCAAGGCCTGGGCCGTGTTCCCCCGGCAGGACGCCGCCGGAATCTCCGGCATGCGGCCGATCAGCGCCTCCGCCTCCTCCCGGCTCATCACCGGGCGCATGGGGACCTTTTCGCTGTCCACCGGGGCGTAGATCATTCCGTCCTGCCACAGGGGCTTGAGGAGATAGTACCGCTTTCCCCGATCCTCTCCGGGCTGGTCCAGACCGCCAAAGCCCTCCACCCGGCACACGCCGGTCGATCCGTATACCACCAATTCTCCAGGCTGAAACATCCCGTCCTCCTTCCCGCCGGGTCCGGGGCCTGTCCCCTTCCGGCGTTTTTCTTGCCCTTTTCTATAACCAGTTTACCACATTTCAGGGAAAATATGTAGCAAAATTTTTCAAATTCCACATTTTTGGCAATTTGTCCGGAAATTCATTGACAAATATCCCGGATTTTTTTATCATTAGGACTGCCGCCGGGCTCTTCCGGCGTACCGAACCGAAAAAGGAGCGTACTTATGAGCATGGATATCAAGGCGTAAATCGAGGAGCTGGCCGCCAAGCTCCGGAAGGACCCCGCCCTCCTGAAGCGCTTTCAGGACGACCCTGTGAAAACCCTGGAGGAGCTCACCGGCGTAGACCTGCCCGACGAGCAGCTCCAACCCCTGGTAACGGGGCTCAAGGCCAAGCTGGCCGCCTCCGACTTGGGGGAGGCCCTGGGCGGGCTGAAGAAGCTGTTCTGAGCCCCAAAAAAGCGCTCTGGGAAATACTCCCAGAGCGCTTTTTCGCGCTTCCTCACCGGACGGCCTCATACACCGCCCGGCTGATCTCGCCGCAGACAGCGTAGACGCCGTATGTATCCTTCTTCCCATCCGCGCCCATGGTCAGCACCACCACGCCGTCCCCGGTGTCCGGGTCATAGCTGAGAAGGTTGTACACGCCGTAGGCGCTGCCGGTGTGGTAATACAGCCGCTCCCGGCCATAGAGGCCGAACCCCAGCCGCATGGGAAGCGCCTGATAGGTTCCGCCGGGGAGGGCCCGGTCCTCGTGGCGCTCCATCTGCTCCACCGTCTCCGCGCCCAACAGCCGGACGCCCTCAAAACAACCGTCTCCCGCCAGCAGGGCCGTCATCTTCGCCATATCCACGGCGCTGGAGGTGAAGCCTCCGGCGAACTGCCGCCCCGTGGCCCCCGGCGCGCTCCACCGGCGGACCTGCAGCTGGTTTCCGGCGGAGCGCCTCAGGCTGCCGTCCCGGTACAGCGGGGTCACCAGCTCCGGTTCCCCCAGCTCCCCGGCGGCAAAGCTGCCGTCCGCCCCCAGGGGGCCCAGGACCCGCTCCTCCAGCAGGCTGTCCAAATACCGCCCCGCCGCCAGCTCCAAGGTCTGGCCCAGGATGCCGAAGGCGTGGTTGTTATAGCTCCAGCCCCGCAGATCCCCCGGCGTGCCTCCGCTATAGCCGGAGGCGCTGGTCAGCTGAGCCTTGACCCCCGCGTAGTCCCAGGCGATGCTCTCGCTGTTCAGCAGGGTGGAGGTGTGGGTCAGCAGGCTGCGGATCGTGACAGGCTTCCAGATGTCCACGCCCCAGTACGCGCCGATGTCCGCGTCATAATCCACGATCCCCTCCTCCCACAGCAGGGCGGCGGAGAGGCCCACCACCATCTTGGAAAGGGAGGCGGTCCGCAGCTTATGGGCGCTGCTCATGGGGACGCTCCCCTTCACCGCCCAGCCGTAATGATAGGCGTCGGTAACCGCGCCGTTTTCAATGACGGCCACCTGAATCCCCACCGCCCCGTGGCGGCGGGCGGCGGCCTCCACCGCCCGGTTCACTTCCTCGTGCTTCCGCCGGGAGAGGGAATCCTCCCCGCCTTCCGGCAGGGCGATCTCCCCCGCCAGGGTATCCCGGTCCCCTTGCAGTCTGGCCAGAACCGCCGCCAGCTGCAGCCGGGACACCGGCAGGTCCGGGTAAAGCCCGTGGTCCGTCATGCCCTGGTACAGCCCCCGGTCCATCACCCAATTCAGCGCCTCCTCCGCGTAAGAGGGGACCGTCTCCCCGTCCCAGTACACGGCGGTCCGGCTCTCCACGTCCTCCCCCCGCCAGGCGGCGAAGCGGCGGAGCATCACCGCCAGCTGGCTTCGGGTCACCCAAGCCTGGGAATCGAACCAGTCCTCCGCCACGCCCCCGCTGATGCCACAGGCCGCGGCCCAGGCCACGGCGTCCCGGTATTCCTCCGGTACGTCCGGGAAGGGGCAGGAGTCCACCGAAACCAGAATGCCGCTGAGCCGGTATAGGGCCTGGACGGCCTCCCCCCGGCTCACCGGTATCTCGGCGTCAAAGCTCCCGTCCTCTCCCGGGGACAGCAGATCCCGGTAAAGGGCCCAGCGGGCGGCGTCCCGCCCCTCCGCCGGGACCTCCCCGGCGGGGACGGCCCGCAGCTCTTCCAGACTCCCGGCGGGCTCCGTGATTTCCACGACGGCCAGTTCCTCCCCCGCCACCGGGGCCGCCGCCTCCACCGGCTCCTTCGGCTCCGTCCGTCCCTGGGCCCAGGCCAGGGGCGCGGCCAGCGCCGCCCACACAAGCGGCAGCGCCACCAGCGCCCCCGCCGCCCAACGTTTTCCCATGGCTCCCCCTTCTTCGCTCCCCCGGGTTCCGGGGTTCTTTTTTCTCCTGATTCGACATTATACCGGGAGTTTCGACCGCTGTCAATCGCCCCAAGGCCCGGCGCTTTTTCCAGGGAGTCCGGCAGTTCCGGCGGACGCCGGAGGCGAAGATCCGCGTCCCTTGTTCCCCGCGCCCCCGCGGAGCCGGCCGCCGTCATTCTATCAGACATGACGGCAGCCGGTTTTCCCGTTACCGCTGGGACTGATCCTTCAGCAGCCTCCACAGCGTGGTCCGGCTGATTCCCAGCCGCTTGGCGGCGGCGGTCTGGTTGCCTCCGGTCTCCTCCAGCACCCGGCGGGCCACGTCCTGGTTGATCTCCTCCAGGCTCCGCCCCAGGTCCAGGGGCACGGCGGCGTTCTCCGCCCGGAGGGCGAAAGCCCCCACGTGCCGCTCCTTCCGCAGGAGTTGGCGGACGCTCTCGGCGGTGATGGCCTGCCCCGGGGCCGTGACGGCCAGGTCCCCCAGGACCCGGCGGAACTGGGTGTAGTTGTGGGGCCACTGGAAGTTTTGCAGCAGCTCCATGGCCTCCGGCTCGACGCTTAAAATCTGCCGGGGGAGGTCCGCGTTCAGATAGTTCAGGGAGAGGTTCACCAGATTGGGAATCCGCCCCGCCATCTGCCGCAGCGGCGGCAGGTAGAGGGTGAGGCAGCACAGCTTGTCGCTGAACAGCGACCCCACGGCGGAGGTGAATTCCCCCGGCTGGCAGACGCAGGAAAAGATCACCCGGTTTCTCCGGCACACATCCATCTCCGCCAGGACGGCCAGAAGCAGCTGCCGCCGCTCCGGGGAGAGAATGTCCACGCTGGCGAAGTACAGGGTGTTTCCCCCGTCGGAAAGGGGGGAGTTGGGGTGCTCCAGCAGAAAGGTCCAGCTCTTGTCGTTCAGCAAACTGCAATTGATGGACACCAGCGGGTGATTCCGCAGGACGCTGCGCATGTACAGCGCCCCCACCATGGACTCCTTGCCGGTGCCGTCCTCGCCGGAGACCATCACCGGGGCGCTGCTCTGGTTGATCCGGGCAATCTCCTCCTGGAAGTCACCGATGGTGCCGGCGAAGCTGAAAATGCTGTCATAAAAATCGCTCTCCGCCTCCGGCCGGGTGGCGAAGCGGATGCCCGCCTGGCTGGGGGAGAGGGGCGTCTTCCGGGCGTCCAGGAAAAAGGCGGTGTAGGCCTGATCGCCGGAGCTGATCTGCCGGGCCCGGATGGAGTACAGCATCCCCCCCAGGTTTCGGAAAATCCGGCGCTCCAGGTCGTTTTGGCACTCCGGCAGCTCCCGGCGCAGCAGCTCCAGCAGCTCGGGCCCCGGGTCGTTCAGCGTGGAGAGAAACAGGCTTCCCTCTTGGTCAAAGACCACGGTCTGGCTGATCTGCCCCTGAATCAGCTCCCGAAGGAAGAGGTTTTCCTCCCGCATCCTCCGCTTGCTGCCGCAGATGAGCATGGCCTGGTCAAAGGCCCTGCGGATGCTCCCCACCGAGGAGGTGACCAGAAAGGCGTTCATCCCCAGGCGCTTGGCGGTGACGTTGGCCAGGGCGTCGCAGAGAACGGTCCGGCAGCTGCCCCGCTGGAGCTCCAGCAGAATGGGCTCCACCTTGTCCTGGGCGTCGTAGGTATAAATCTCCATGCCGTCCCCCATCACCTCGCACAGCCGCCGGGCGCTTTCGGCAATGCTGGAGGCGGCGATGAAGGCGGTCCGGCCGTCCAGCCCGTCCGCCAGCTTCATCGCGCAGAGCAGATCGTACATGGTGACCTCGATCTCCACCACCGGCAGGCTCAGGTCCCTTCTCAGCATGGCGGCGGTGTCTCCCCGGGAGATGACCACGTCGTAATTTCCGTGGAAATTGGCCCGGGCGATCTCCAGACCCAGCTCCCGGTCCCCCACGAACAGCGTCAGGTCCATCTGGGGGTACTCCTCCGCCAGATTGCTCATCAGCGTCTTCATCCCCTCGTAGGGGGCGATGCCCAATACGCGAATCGGTGTGCTCATAGGCCCCTCCAAATATGTTTAAAATTTGAACACATTATACCAAACGCACAAAATTAACGCAAGCCTTTTTCGATGCGTTTCAAATTTAAACAATTTGGGGAGTGAAAAAGATTGCTCCGATGGGCAATTCTCTCTAAAATAGACTCAAAGGCGGAAATAGCCGTCATACTTTTGGCAGAAATCACCAAGGTTGATAATTTGCGAAAACAGTCGTTTCAAAATTAGGCAGAAAGGAGATGTCCCATGACCAGGCTTCTGATCATCGCGGATGATTTTACCGGCGCGCTGGACACTGGCGTCCAGTTCGCGGCCCGAGGGGCGAAGACCTGTGTGGCGACGGACCCGGGCTATGACTTTTCTCAGGCGGGGGCGGACATCCAGGTGATGGTCCTGGATGCCGAGACCCGGCACCTGACGCCGGAGGCGGCCTACAAAACGGTCTTCCGGGCGGTAAAGGACGCGCTGGCGGCGGGCTTCCGGTACATCTACAAGAAGACGGACTCCGCCCTCCGGGGAAACGTGGGGGCGGAGCTCACAGCGGTGCTGGACGCCGCCGGGGCAGACCGGCTGGCCTTCCTCCCGGCGCTGCCCAAGATGGGGCGGATCACCCGGAACGGCGTCCACTACATCGACAGCGTGCCCGTGGCGGACAGCGTCTTCGGCCAGGACCCCTTCGAACCGGTAACCGCCTCCTCTCTGGAGGAGATCATCGCCGCCCAGTCCAAGCGGCCGGCGGTCCTCCACCGGCTGGGGAAAGCGGCGGAATCCCGCCCCGGCATCCAGGTTTATGACGCGGAGACCGACGGCGACCTGCTGCGGATCGGCCGGTCCCTGGGCCGGGAGGGGCTGACCCTCTCCGCCGGGTGCGCGGGCTTCGCGGCGGTGCTGGCGGAGCTGCTGGAGCTGAACGGCCCGCCGCCGGGGCGGCCGGAGCTGGTCCCGGCCCTCTTCGTGGCCTGCGGCAGTGTGAACCCGGTGACCCTGCGGCAGATGGAGACAGCGGAGGCGGCGGGCTTCCCCCGGGTTCACCTGACCCCGGAACAGAAGTTGGAGCCCGGCTGGCTGGAGACGCCGGACTGCGCCGCCGCCGCGGCGGCCTGGCTGGAGGCCGCCGGAGAGGAGAAGCGCTTTATTCTGGATGTCAACGACCCGCCGGGGCGGGACGATACCGCCGCCTACGCCCGGGAGCACCGCCTCAGCACCGAGGACCTCCGGGTCCGCATTTCCAGCCAGCTGGGCCGCCTGGTCCAACGGCTGCTGGACGGGGGGCTGGACGCCACGCTTCTCTGCACCGGCGGAGACACGCTGCTGGCCCTGACCCGGGCCGTGGGCGCGGCAGAGCTGCTGCCGGTGTGCGAGCTGGACGCCGGGGCGGTCCTGACGGAATTTGTCTATCAGGGGAAGCCCTATCATATCATATCAAAATCCGGCGGCTTCGGCGGCGCGGACCTGTTTGTCCGACTGGCCCGCTCCCTGAACGCCGGGAATCAATAGGAGGATGCGACATGCTGACCAAATACGAACTGAAAATGCCTCACGCCGTCTACAGCGGCGAGGACGCCCTGGGACGGATTCCCGAAATCTTCGCCACCAACGGCGTGAAGCGCCTGGTGGTCTTCACGGACAAGGGCATCGAGGGCGCGGGCCTGCTGGAATTCCCCATGGCAAAGGTCCGGGAGACCGGCGTGGAGACCGTCATTCTGGACGATCTGCCGGCGGAGCCCTCCTACATAGAGGCCCAGAAGTTGGTGGACCAGTGCAAGCAGTGCGGCGCGGACTTTATCATGGCCGTGGGCGGCGGAAGCGTCATGGACACCGCCAAGCTGGCCAGCATCCTGATGACGGATGAATACGGCATCAAAGAACTGCTGGACGAGCCGGGCCGCGCCAAGAAGTGCATGAAAACCCTGATGATTCCCACCACTGCGGGCACCGGCTCCGAGGCCACTCCCAACGCCATTGTGGCCGTGCCGGAGAAGCAGCTGAAGGTGGGCATCGTGAACACGGAGATGATCGCGGACTACGTCATACTGGACGCGGTGATGATCAAGAAGCTGCCCCGGAAAATTGCCGCCGCCACCGGTGTGGACGCCCTGGCCCACGCCATCGAGTGCTTCACCAGCAACAAGGCCAACCCCTTCAGCGATCTCTTCGCTCTCCAGGCCCTAGACATGATTCTGAACAACATCGAGCGGGCCTGTGACGACCCGGAGGCCATGGACGCTAAAAACACCATGCTCCTGGCCAGCTTCTACGCCGGCGTCGCCATCACCGCCTCCGGCACCACCGCCGTCCACGCCCTGAGCTATCCCCTGGGCGGCAAGTACCACATCGCCCACGGCGT
>CAJUQQ010000034.1 GCA_910588175.1 uncultured Oscillibacter sp. | reverse complement strand
TTTAGGAGGTACATAACCATGAGAAATATGATTGCATACTGTGGGCTGGATTGTGAAAAATGCGACGCATATCTCGCAACAATCAATGACGACCAGGCGTTACGTGAGAAAACTGCAAAACTATGGGCCGAGTTAAATAATGCTCCCATTCTGCCTGAACATATCAACTGTGAAGGCTGTCGCGTTGATGGGATTAAAACTGTACACTGCGATAGTCTTTGCGGTATTCGTCAATGTGCATTGAAACAGGGTGTGGCAACTTGTGGCGACTGCCCAGACCTGGAAAAATGTCAAACGGTTGGAATGATTATCTCAAATAACCCCGACGCTTTAAAAAATCTGAAGGGATAGATTACATACCAGTTTGACAACATACTGATTTTGGTGATGAAAACACTATCATTCTATGTGTGGAATTAACAGGTGGCCTGTTGTTTTCACATAGGACAAGGTATGAGTTTTAGCCGTTCAAATTCTGTTGGTTTAAGAATCATCACTATTTTTGCACTTTAGGAGATGCCATGAAAGGATTTAACCGGCCAAACCAATTGTTTTCCCTCTGCGGTTTGAACTGTGGACTTTGTCCTATGTTCTTGAACAAGAACTGTCCTGGCTGCGGCGGCGGTGAAGGGAATCAGTCCTGCAAAATTGCAAGATGCAGTTTGGAGCATGACGGGGTTGAATACTGTTTTCAATGCAGTGAATACCCCTGTGAGAAATACGAACATATTGATGATTTCGATTCCTTTATTACACACCAGAGTCGAAAGGCTGATTTAGAAAAAGCGCGTTGCTTTGGGATTGAAGCATATAACGTGGAACAGGTGGAGAAAGCAAAAATTCTGGACTTTCTTCTGTCCAACTATAATGATGGCCGCAAAAAGACGCTTTTTTGTGTAGCGGTCAACCTTTTAGACTTGCGTGTCCTTGACGGCTTTCCCTGTCTTTGCTGTTGGGCAGCCAAGAGAGCGCAATCGGATAAACCGCTTACGCCCTCTATCCATTATGGAATGTTACGCGATAGAGTGTGCTTCTTGCTTGATTTAAGCGGCATTACAGAGAAGATAAGGGCAGGGGTAAGGGTTTTATACTCCCACCCTTAAAAATGAGGTTCTACTGCGTAACATAACAAACGATATTTTTATATTGCCGTTTCCATTCCGTTCTTTTCCATTCCGGCGGCTCTGCCGTTTTGCTTTGCCCCCAAATGAGAGAGATTAGGGAAAGGATAGGAAGGGAATGGGTATTTGATTAAATCTGTATTTGGTATTTCTCTAGTTATTTATATCTTTATTTATATCTTTATTTAATTGCGTTGGATTTTCCAACGTAGGTTTTTCCAATGTTGGATAATCCAATGTAGGCTTTTCCAACATTGGAAAAGCCAAGATAGGCGGTCTATGCTCCCTCGGATAATTACCACAGGTTTGTTACGCAGTAGAAAGGCGTTTTTGAGGGAAAGGGTATAAAACCCTTGCCGCGCGGAAAACGTACCCGCAAAGCCGCTTGTATCAAGGCTTTCTCAGCCCCTACTGCGTAACAAAGAGCATGAAAAAAGCGGGCAAGAAACGCTTTGTTTCTCACTCGCCTTTTTCTGCACCCCGTATGGCAGCTACCCTATTTCAATTTGTTGGTTGATACTGTTTTATGAGTAACTACCATTAGGGAGGCCCTTTTCCGCTTCCGGCGGCGTTTTCTTGGAGGGAAGAGGGGATTTTTCTGAAAAGCACTGTCAGGCCAAGTTCTCCCGGCATACGCTGAGCATGTAAAAAACCTTTGGGAGGGCAAATCTATGGCACAAGTGACCAACTTTTTTGCCGGCGCCAACAGCGGCGAGGGCTTCCGGAATCTGTTTTCCGAGATGGTGGACATTGAGGATACATATGACTTTATGGTCTTGAAGGGCGGCCCCGGAGTGGGGAAGAATACCTTTATGCGGGAGATCGGCCGCTGCGCGGAGGAAGCGGGACTGGCGGTGGAGTACCTCTGGTGTTCGGGGGATCCGGATTCATTGGACGGCGTAGTGATTCCGGAGCTCCGCAGTGCCGTTGCGGATGGGACTTCACCCCACGTCATCGAACCCCAATACCCCGCCGCCGTGGACCGCTACGTCGACCTGGGCCGCTTCTACGACCTCACCGCCGCCAAGAACGCCGCCGAGGAAGTCAAGGCCCGCACCCACGCCTACAAAGCCGCCTACATCCGGGCCTATCACAATTTGAAAGCCGCCCGTCAGGTAGAGCTGGACGCCGTAGCCTCCATGGTGAAGGCCTTTGATTTCGAACGCCTGGACCGCCGGGTCAAGGGCGTCATTGCCCGGGAGCTCCGGACTAAGGGCGGCCAAAAGGGGAGGACCACCCGTCGTTTCCTGGGCAGCATTACCCACAAGGGCTGCGTCTGGCGCTTTGACAGCGTAGATATCTTGTGCCCCAAGGTTTACGAGTTTGCCGATACCTGGGAGCTGGCGGGCGGGGCGCTGGCCCGGCTTCACAAGGCGGCGGTGGAAAAAGGCTGGGATACCATTGTCTGTCCCTCCCCGGAGGATCTGGACCGCATAGAGCACCTGCTGATTCCCGGTCTGGGGCTGGCCTTTGTCACCTCCTGCCCAGGGATGGACTACGGCAAAAAGCCCTACCGCCGCGTCCGTCTGGACGCCATGGCGGAGACGGAGGGGAAATCCAGACTCCGTTTCCAGGCCCGAATGACGGCTCTGCTTCGGGAGGAGGCGGTGGACGCCTTGAAGGAGGCCAAGCGGAACCACGACGCTCTGGAGGCGGTTTACAACCCCTACGTGGATTTCGACGGTGTCCGGGCCCAGGCCGCCCTGGAGGCGGGGCGGCTGCTGAGCTATTTAAAATAGAAGACAGAGCGGCGGCGAAGCGATACCTTCGCCGCCGTTTTGTCCGGTTGACGGCCGGACCGTCAGAGTGAGAGAAAAGCGTTTGCCTGGCGTTTTAGAAAAAACTCAAGGCTCTGCTGATTGATTTCGACAGAAAGCCAGACTGGGACATGCTATCATCAAGTTTAAAAGCTCGTTTCACTTGGAGCCGCCGGCAAAAACGGCGAGCTTGGTATATTTTTGCAAAAGAGGGGAACAATATGGAGATCCAGGTAAAAAGCGCGGACCGAAATCTGCTGCTGGAGCTCAGCGGGGAGCTGGACCACCACGGGGCCAGGACCGCCCTCCGGGAGCTGGAGGAGGCTCTGGACGCGGCTCTGCCCCAAAAGCTGGTACTGGACCTGTCGGGAATTACCTTTATGGACAGCTCGGGTATCGCGGTGATCCTCCGGGCCCGGCAGAAAATGCAGCTGTTGGACGGAGGGCTGCTGGTGCGGGGCGTACCGTCTCAGGCCCGGCGTGTGCTGGAAGCCGCCGGGGTTAACCGTCTTGTAACGATCAAGTAAGGAGGTTTTACATACATGAGGACCAAGGCAGTCAACGAGGCCGTCCTGACATTTCCCAGTCAGAGCCGGAATGAAAGCTTTGCCCGTTCCGCGGCGGCCTGCTTCGCCGCCCAGATGGACCCCACGCTCAACGAACTGGAGGACATCAAAACCACCATCAGCGAGGCGGTGACCAATGCCATTGTACACGGATATCCAGACGCCATCGGAGATGTTGTGCTGAAAATGCGGGTCTTGCCCGGAAACGTTCTGGAGCTGACGGTGAAGGACCACGGGCGCGGCATCCCCGACGTGGACCGGGCACGCCAGCCCATGTTCACCACCGGCGGAGAGGAGCGCAGCGGCATGGGCTTTACCATTATGGAGAGCTTCATGGACAACGTGACGGTGCGGTCCGCCGTGAACAAGGGGACCACGGTGGTGATGCGGAAGAAGCTGGCTCCCCGGATGAAGAAATGAGCGCCGCGCTGGAGCTCCTCCGGGCGGCCCAGCAGGGGGACCGGGACGCCTGTGAGCAGGCGGTGATTGAGAACAACGGCCTGATCTGGAGCGTGGTCCGGCGGTACTATGGCCGGGGTGTGGAACCGGACGATCTGTATCAACTGGGCTGCCTGGGCTTTTTGAAGGCGGTCCAGGGCTTTGATTTTGATTACGGGACCTGCTTTTCCACCTACGCCGTGCCGAAGATCGCCGGGGAGATTCGCCGCTTTCTCCGGGACGACGGGGCCGTGAAGGTGGGCCGGAGCATCCGGGAGCAGGCCCAGACCCTCTACACTGTCCGGGAGCGCCTCCGCCATGAGCTGGGCCGGGAGCCGGCTCTTTCAGAGCTGTCGGAGGCCACGGGCCTGACGCCGGAGGAAATCGCCCGGACGGATCTGGCTACGGACGCACCGGAATCCCTCCAGCAGGAGACGGCGGACGGGCTGACTCTGGAGGGCTCTCTGGGTACCGAGGCCCCGGAGGAGGGATTGGTAGAACGCATCGCCCTCCGGGAGGCCATCGACCGCCTGCCGGAGAAGGAGCGAATGACCATTCTTCTCCGCTATTTCAAAGGCCTGACGCAGGAGCAGACGGCCCGCGTGGTGGGAGTGTCTCAGGTGCAGATATCCCGGCTGGAGCGCCGGGGCCTGAAACGGCTTCGGGAGAGCTTTGAGGTCTGAACCAGTCCTCCCCCTGGAATTCCGTCATGGTGTTCCAGTAACGCTTGGGCATATTGCTCATGCGCAGCCGTGGATTTTCCCGCTCCTTGATGGCGATGGTATCGTAAAAACACTTCCACAGCAGGCGGTAATGGGCCTCCGTCTCGTCCGGCGGGGCCATTTGAAAGTCCGCCAGGGGCCGGATGACCGACTGGCCGGGAACGTGAAACAGGGCCTCCTTGTGGGTGCGGTCATAGAGGAAAAACCGCTCGTTGTGGAACCGGGCGGTGAAGTGCCCGCCCAGCACGGGAAGGACCCGGTTTTTCGGTTCGATCTCACCCCCCAGTACGCCCCCCAGGTCCGAGAAGCGGACGAATCCTTTCAGCAAGTGCACTTCTCCGTGAAGGTGCTGAACGGCCTTGACGACCGGGAACAGCGTCTCGTCAGAGCGGTTTCGGAGAAAGCCGGGGCCCTCCCGAAGCAGCTTGGAGACGAGCCGGAAGAGGCACGGCTCCTTGTCCGGCAGACAGGTGAGGAAGCCCCGCCGCAGCAGCAGGGCGGCCTCCGGGGAAAGGGCGGTCACCTTTCGCAGGACCCGGGCGGCGTGGTCCGGGACCGTAAGTACCGTCCGGGAATCAAACAGGGTAAACACGCCATCCTCGCCGGAAGAAAAACCGGCGGGGATTTCTTTATAGACATAGCTGTCGAAGACGCAGGAGAGGAAGCCGTCGAAGCTGCCGTCGTAGTGGTAGATCACGTCCATGAAAGACCTCCGGGAGTTCATGTTCCCGCCGGATCGAAAAGGGACAGCTGCACCGCCTCCTGCTGGGGCAGCAGAGGCCGCTCCGCGGCGATGAGCCCGCGGAGAAGGCTGTCCGGTGTAAAGCGAAGGCCCTCCGCCATTTTGCCGGAGGCGGTGAGAAAATACTGAGCCCGCTTCATCACCACGCCCAGCTTTTTCAGGTTGTCAATGTGAAGGGGGCCTACCCTCCGGGCGCTGAGAATCCGCCGGGCGGAGGTGACCCCCACGCCGGGAATTCGCAGCAGGGTCTCATAGGCGGCGCTGTTGACCTCCACCGGGAAAAAGTCCAGATGGGCCAAAGCCCAGCTGCATTTGGGGTCCACCCGGGTGTCGAAGTCCTGGTTTCCCTCGTCCAGCAGCTCCTCCGCCCGGAAGCCGTAAAACCGCAGCAGCCAGTCCGCCTGATAGAGCCGGTGCTCCCGCAGAAGGGGCGGCTTCACGTCCTTGGCGGGGAGCAGGGCGTGCTCCACCACCGGGACGTAGGCGGAATAAAAGACGCGCTTCAGGCGGTAACGGTCATAGAGCCCCTGGGTCAGCCGGAGGATGTGGAAGTCCGTGTCCCGGGTGGCGCCCACGATGAGCTGGGTGCTCTGTCCGGCGGGGGCGAAGCGGGGGGCGTGGCGGTATTTGATCAGTTCCTCCCGGCTCTGCTGGCCCCGGGTCTGAATCTGCCGCATGGGAGTCAGAATGGCTCCCTTCGTCTTGTCCGGGGCCAGGGATTTCAGCCCCGCCTCTGAAGGCAGCTCGATGTTCACGCTGAGGCGGTCCGCCAGAAAGCCCAGCCGTTCCACCAGCTCCGGCGATGTGCCGGGGATGGCCTTAGCGTGAATATAACCGTTGAAGCGGTATTCTTCCCGGAGAAGGGCGAGGGTCCGGATCATTAATTCCGTGGTATAGTCCGGGCTTCGGAAGACTCCGGAGGAGAGAAACAGCCCCTCAATATAGTTCCGCCGGTAAAATTGGATGGTCAGGTCCGCCAGTTCCTCCGGGGTGAAGGCCGCCCGCCTCGTCTCATTGCTCCGGCGGTTGACGCAGTATTTGCAGTCGTATACACAGCGGTTGGTCAGCAGGACCTTCAGCAGCGTGACGCAGCGCCCGTCGGCGGAAAAGGTGTGGCAGCAGCCCGCCGAGGCGGTGGAGGTGTTGCCGATATAGCCTTTTTTCGCGGTCCGGGTCCCGCCGCTGGAGGTGCAGGCGGCGTCATACTTGGCGGCGTCGGTGAGGATGGTCAGCTTTTCCAGAACGTCCATCGTGTGTTCAGAAGACTGTCCCACAGCCGGATATTCCAGGTCGCGGGCAGCGCCATTTCCCGGCGGCTCCGCCGGGAGGGCCGCTCGATGAGGTCGATCAGGCGGAAGAGCTGGGCGGTCAGAACGGCCGTGCCCAGGATAAGGAAAAAAAACGTCCATCCGGTCATAGAGAAATCCCTCCTGGTTTTGATATAGAAACTTTGTTCGATGATATTGTAACTCGAACAAAAGTTCTTGTCAAGAGGGAGGATACATTTTTTACCGGAAAATTTCCTTGGAAAGCCGCTGGCCTTTTCTAAATTTTAATAGTATAATCAGAGCATCAAACGCAAGGAGAGTTCCTATGAAACGCTGCGTCATTTTCGCCGCCGGGAGTTTTTACGGACTGCGGGAGCGTCCCGGTGATCCCGGCGACTTTGTCATTGCCGCCGACGCGGGCTATCAGGTCTGCCTGCGGGAGTGTGTCAAGCCGGACCTGCTGATCGGGGATTTCGATTCGATGGAGCCTCCGAAGGACTTCGCCCATGTCCGCCGACTGCCGGTGGAGAAGGACGACACGGACACCCTGGCCGCCGTCCGCGCGGGGCTGGAGCGGGGCTGTACGGATTTCTTGATCTATGGCGGCACCGGCGGCAAACGACTGGACCACACTCTGGCGAATCTCCAATCCCTGCTGTTTCTCCGCCGGAGAGGGGCCAGGGGCTTCCTCTTTGGAGACGATTTTGTCTGGACGGTCATCGAAAATGAGGCCATCCAGGTGGAGCGGACGGTGGAGTGGGGCCTTCTCTCGGTGTTCTGCCTGGGAGACCGGGCGGTGGGGGTCGGCGAGTCCGGCGTGCAATATCCTTTGGAGGACGCCGTGCTGACCCCGGATTTTCCCCTGGGGGTCAGCAACCACATTCTGGAGCGGCAGGCTCAGATTTCCGTTCGGCAGGGCGCTCTGGCGGTGGGATGGGAGCTTCCAGCGTTCGACTATAGATAGAATAACGAAATGACAAAAGTGAGGTTGCGTGCCGGGACAGGTTCATGTATAATGTACAATAATGGAAAGGTTGACCTTTCTGAATACAACATGGCCGTGGGACCGAGGGCGGGCACGGAAGCAAGGAGTTTTTATGGCGGCATTTACCGTAAACGGCAGACCTGTGACCGTGGAGAACAACCGGAAACTGATTCGCTTCCTGCGGGACGATTTGGGCCTGACCTCCGTAAAGGACGGGTGCAGCGAGGGCGCCTGCGGCACCTGCACGGTGCTGATCGACGGCAAGCCCACCCGGGCCTGCATTCCGCAGACAGACAAGCTGGAGGGAAAGAGCGTCCTCACGGTGGAGGGTTTGACGGACTTTGAAAAGCGGGTCTATACATACGCCTTCGGCCAGGCGGGAGCGGTCCAGTGCGGCTTCTGCATCCCCGGCATGGTGATGTGCGCCAAGGCCCTTTTGGACGGGAACCGGAATCCCACCCGGGAAGAGGCGGCCTTTGCCATCCGCAACAACATCTGCCGGTGTACCGGCTATGTGAAGATCATCGACGCCATTCTTCTGGCGGCGGAGCTGTTCCGGGCCGGAGAGGTACCCGAGGCTCCCTCCGATTGGTCCCTGGGGGCCAGAGTGCCCCGGGTGGACGTGGAGGAGAAGGTCACCGGCACGGGAATTTACCCCGATGACGTGTATATGGACGGCATGATTTACGCCTCCGCCGTCCGCTCCCAGTACCCCAGGGCGCGGGTCCTGGCGATTCACGCGGAGGAGGCCAGGGCGCTTCCCGGCGTGGTGGGGGTTTTCACAGCCGCCGATATCCCCGGCAGCAACAAGGTGGGCCATTTGAAAAAAGACTGGGACACCATGATCGCCGTGGGAGATATCACCCATTATCTGGGGGACGCCATCTGCGTCGTAGCCGCCGAGACCCAGGAGATTTTGACCCAGGCCAAGGCCCTGGTGAAGGTGGATTATGAGGAGCTGCCCATGGTCCGCAGCCCCCGGGAGGCCATGCTGCCCGACGCGCCGCTGGTCCACCGGGACGGGAACTTGCTGACCCACAAGCACATCCAGCGGGGAAACCCGGCGGAGGCCATTGCCAAGAGCAAATACATGCTGACCCAGCGGTTCTACACACCCTGGACGGAGCACGCCTTTTTGGAGCCGGAGTGCGCCGTGGCTTATCCGGACGGGGACGGGGTCATGGTTCTTTCCACGGACCAGGGAGCCTATGACACCCAGCACGAGACCATGGGGATGCTGGGCCTTCCGGCGGAGAAGGTGAAGGTGCGGAACTGCCTGGTGGGCGGCGGCTTCGGCGGTAAGGAGGACGTGACGGTCCAGCACCACGCCGCCCTGGTGGCCTATTTGACCAAGCGCCCGGTGAAGATAAAGCTCACCCGGGCGGAGAGCCTGCTGATCCATCCCAAGCGTCATCCCATGGAGATGGAGTTCTCCCTGGGCTGTGATGAAAACGGCATCATTCAGGGCGTGGCCGCCGAGGTCATTGCCGACACGGGGGCTTATGCCTCCCTGGGCGCTCCGGTGCTGGAGCGGGCCTGCACCCACGCCGCCGGGCCCTATAACTACCAGAACTTCGAAATTGACGGCTGGGCCTATTACACCAACAATCCCCCCGCCGGAGCCTTCCGGGGCTTTGGCGTCACCCAGACCTGCTTCTGCATTGAGAGCCTGCTGAACCAGATGGCGGACCTGATTGGCATCAGCCCTTGGGAGATTCGCTACCGCAACGCCATCCGCCCGGGGCAGGAGTTGCCCAACGGTCAGATTGTGGATGCGTCCACCGGCCTTGCGGAGACGCTGGAGGCGGTGAAGCCCTATTATGAGAAGGCCAAATACGCCGGTCTCGCCTGCGCCATGAAGAACGCCGGCGTAGGCGTGGGCATCCCGGACACGGGCCGGGTCCGCCTGACGGTGGAGGACGGCAAGGTCCATATCTATGCCGGAGCCTCCTGCATCGGACAGGGTCTTGGTACGGTGCTGACTCAGATGATCTGTGACCGGACGGGCCTTCGGCACGAGGACGTGATTTACGAGCGTTCCAATACGTATTCCGCGCCGGACTCCGGCACCACCTCCGGCTCCCGCCAGACGTTGTTTACCGGCGAGGCCTGCCGCCGGGCCTGCGAGGGATTGAAGGCGGCCCTGGAGCAGGGAGGCCTCGCCTCCCTGAACGGACGGGAATTCTACGGCGAGTACCTGGGCAAGACAGACCCCATGGGGGCCGACGTGCCCAACCCCGTCAGCCACATTGCCTACGGTTACGCCACCCAGCTGTGCGTTCTGGATGAGGACGGAAAGCTGAAGCAGATCGTGGCCGCGCACGACGTGGGCAAGGCGGTGAATCCCCTCTCGGTTGAAGGCCAGATTGAGGGCGGTGTGGTGATGTCCATGGGCTACGCGCTGACCGAGCGCTATCCCCTGGAGGACTGCAGGCCCAATGTGAAATTCGGCACCCTGGGCCTGTTCCGGGCAAACCAGATTCCCGAGATCGTCCCCATCATCGTGGAGAAGGAGGGGCTGGACGTGGCCTGCGGGGCTATCGGCATTGGAGAGATCACCTCCATTCCCACCGCTCCTGCCATCGCCGACGCCTATTACCGCTACGACGGCAAGCGCCGCACCTCTCTGCCCCTGGAGGGAACGCCCTACAGCAAAAAATAAAGCCATCCGGAAGGGACGCCCTCACGGCTTCGCCGTACCGGCTCCCTTTGCGAAGGGAGCTAAGAGGGGGCTTCTCTTCCCGGTGGCAGGGAATGCGGAGGCGCTCTGCCCGTGTTCCCGTTTGCCCGCCGGGGCGGTCTTTATGGACGCGGCGCTTCCCTTGTGGGGGAAGGGGCGCGATGGCGGGGCCTCCCCGGCGCTTCAAGCTTCGTTTTTGAATCCCAGCCGGTGAAGGGCCTCTGGCGTGTCCACATCCGTCAGCTCCTCCGCCGGAACCTCCAGCAGAATCAGAGACTCCTCGTGCCGCCGGATGACGGTATTTCCGCCGTGGTCCTCCCGGAGCTCCAGCAGCTCCGGGAAAAACCGGGCGGGGAAGATACAGGGATTTCCCCGGACCCCGCCGTGGGCCAGGGCGGCGATGCGGTCCGGATGAGCGCGCCACAGATCCGCCAGGGCCCGGACGCTCTCCCGCCGCAAGAGGGGCTGGTCGCTGACCAGGAACATGGCGCCGTCGCAGTCTCCCAGGGCCTCCAGCCCCAGCCGGATGGTGTGGCTGATGCCCCAGTCCGGATGTTCGTTCCGGACGGCGGAAAAGCGGAACGCCTCCGCCAGTTTCAGAATCTCCGGGTATTGGGTCACAACCGCCACCTGTTCCAGCGCCTCTCCGGGAATTGCCTCCAGCGCCCGGCGGATCAGGCTCCGGCCCCCGGCTCTGGCGGCCAGCTTGTTTTCTCCGAAGCGCCGGGCGTTTCCCGCCGCCATGACAACACAGCCTGTTTTTAACACCATGCAGTTTCCTCCCGTTTTGGTCCGCTGTTTGTATCCATCGCAAGTAGTATATCCTCTTTTCTCCCGTCCAGTCAAGGGACCCCTTTCCCGGGAGCAAAGTTGTAATAGAAAAAGGAGGGCACCCAATGAGCAAAAGCGTCGGCAAGAGCGTACAGCGCGTGGACGCCTATGAAAAGGCCACAGGCCGTGCCAAGTACATGGACGACCTCTGTGACCGCGGCGCGCTGATCGTGAAAATCTGCCATTCCACCATTGCCCATGGCTTTGTAAAGTCCGTGGACACCGCGGCGGCGGAGGCCGTCCCCGGCGTGGTGAAGGTTCTGACCTGCTTCGATGTGCCAGACATCGCATTTCCCACGGCGGGGCATCCTTGGTCTTTGGACCCCGGCCACCAGGATGTGGCGGACCGAAAGCTGCTGAACCGGCATGTCCGCTATTACGGCGACGAGGTGGCGGTGGTCATCGCGGAGGATGAGGTGGCCGCGTCCCAGGCTGTCCGGGCCATCCGGGTGGAATACGAGGAGCTGCCCTTTGTTCTGGACGCGCAGGAGGCCATGAAGGACGGCGCGCCTCAAATTCAGGAGAGCTGCCGGAACAACATTCTGGCCCACACCGATGTGCGCCGGGGAGACTACGAGACCGCCCGGCAGGAGCCCGGCCTGATCAAGGTGGAGGGCTGGTACGACACCCCCACCGTGCAGCACTGCCATATTGAGAACCACGGCTGCTTCGCCTACGAGGAGGCGGGCCGGGTAGTGGTGGTCAGCTCTACCCAGATTCCCCACATTATCCGCCGGGTGGTGGGCCAGGCCTTGGGAATTCCCTGGGGCAAGGTGCGCATCATCAAGCCCTATATCGGCGGCGGCTTCGGCAACAAGCAGGATGCGCTGTACGAGCCCCTCTGCGCCTGGTGCTCCACCCAGGTGGGGGGACGGCTGGTGAAGCTGGAGTGCAGCCGGGAGGAGACCTTTGTTTCCAACCGGGTCCGCCACGCTATCCGCACCCATATCATCTCCTATGTCCGGCCCGACGGCACGCTGGTCGCCCGGAAGCTGGAGGCCTTTTCCAACCAGGGGGCCTACGCCTCCCACGGACACGGGATTGTTGCCAAGGGCATGAACGCCTTCCCCCAGCTCTATCCCTGCCCCAATGTGGAGTGCGACAGCTGGACGGTGTACACGAACCGGCCTTCCGCCGGGGCCATGCGGGGCTACGGCATCCCCCAGGCCATGTTCGCGGCGGAGAGCCATATCGACGACATATGTCTGCGCCTGGGCATGTCTCCCCTGGAGTTCCGAAGGAAGAACCTGATGCCCGTGGGCTATGTGGACGGCTTTTCCAAGAACGAGCTCTACGCCGACACCTTCAACCAGTGCATGGACAAGGCCCTGGAGAAGCTGGACTACCGGAAGAAATTTGAGGAATACCGGAATCAGACCGGCCCGGTCCGCCGGGGCGTGGGGCTGGCGGTGTTCTGGTACAACACCGCCGTGTGGCCCATCTCCCTGGAGTCCTCCTCTTGCCGCATGGTGTTGAACCAGGACGGCTCCCTCCAGTTCCAGACCGGCGAGACGGAAATCGGCCAGGGCTGTGACACCGCCTACTCCCAGATGGTGGCGGACGCGGTGGGAATTCCCCTCAGCGACGTACATGTGGTCTCCACCCAGGACACCGATATCACCCCCTTCGGCACCGGGGCCTATGCCTCCCGGCAGACTTACATCGGCGGTTTTTCCATCATGCAGACGGCTCTGGCGCTCCGGGAACGGATCTTGAACATTGCCCATGAGCAGACCCGGATGCCTGTTTCCAACCTGGATTTGGAGGACGGCCGGATTGTCCGGAAATCCGACGGCAGAGTCTTGAAGACCTTGGGTGATCTGGCGGCGGAAAGCCTCTATTCCACCGTCAGCAGCCAGCATATCACCGCCGAGACCACCGCCCAGATCAAGTCCAACGCCTATTCCTTCGGCTGCTCCTTCGCGGAGGTGGAGGTGGACATCCCCATGTGCAAGGTGAAGCTGCTGCGCATGGTGAACGTCCACGACTGCGGTACCCTGATCAACCCCGCCCTGGCGGAGGCCCAGGTCCACGGCGGCATGTCCATGGCCATCGGCTACGGCCTAAGCGAGGAATTGAAGTTTGACGGGAAAACCGGCAAGCCCCTGAACAACAATCTGCTGGACTACAAGCTCTCCACCTTTCTGGACCACCCGACTCTGGAGGTGGGCTTTGTGGAGAACCCGGAGCCCACCAGCCCTTACGGCACCAAGGCCCTGGGGGAGCCCCCGGCCTGCTCCGGCGCGCCGGCCATCCGGAACGCCATTCTGAACGCCACCGGCGTGGCCATTGATTCCTGCCCGATGACGCCTCACATCCTCTATCGGAGGTTCAAAGAGGCCGGGCTCATCAACGATTAAAGGAGGGCCCAGCGTATGTATGATATGAAAGCCTTATACCAGGCCAAAAGCGTGAAGGACGCCGTGGCCCTCCGGCTGGCCCATCCCGAGGCCCAGATCATTGCCGGAGGCTCCGACGTGCTGGTACAGATGCGGGAGGGCCGGAGGACCGGGGCGGAGCTGATCTCCATCCAAACCCTGGACGAAATCCGGGGCGTATCCCTGGAGACGGACGGAACCCTCCGGATCGGCTCCCTTACCAGCTTCTCCCACATCACCCGGGACCCCCTGATTCAAAAATACATCCATGTTCTGGGAGAGGCCGTGGACCAGGTGGGCGGGCCTCAGATTCGGAACATCGGCACCATTGGAGGGAATACCTGCAATGGTGTCACCTCCGCCGACTCCGCCTCCACCCTCCACGCCTGGGACGCCGTTGTAGAACTGACGGGACCGGAGGGCGTCCGCCGCCAGACCATCCATGATTTCTATATCAAGGCGGGCAAGGTGGATATCCGGGAGGGGGAGATTCAGACCGCCATTCTGATTCCCAAGGAGAGCTACGAAAACTGTTTCGGCCACTACATCAAATACGCCATGCGGAACGCCATGGACATCGCTACCCTAGGTACCTCCGTCAACGTCCGCCTCTCCGCCGATAAAAAGACGGTGGAGCGGGCCCGGGTCGCTTTCGGCGTGGCGGGTCCCGTGCCCCTGCGGGCCGGGACGGCGGAACAATTGGCCGCCGGACAGCCCGTTAGCCTGGAACTGGCAGAGAAGTTCGCCCAGGCCGTCAAAGAGGACATCAATCCCCGGGACTCCTGGCGGGCAGCCAAAGATTTTCGCCTCCACATCGCCGTGGAGAGCGCGAAGCGGGCCTTCATTGAGTCCGTGAAACTGGCGGGAGGTGACCTGTGATGGAGAAGCACCAGATTCAATATCAGACAGTCCGGTTCAACCTCAACGGCAAGGACGTGGAACGGACGGTGGATGTCCGGGCCAGCCTCACCGACATGCTGCGGAACGACTTCCGCATGACCTCCGTCAAGAAGGGCTGCGAGGTTGGGGAGTGCGGCGCCTGCAATGTCCTCATCGACGGCGAGGCGTTCAACTCCTGCATCTACTTGGCCGTCTGGGCGGAGGGCAAAAGGGTCCGCACCCTGGAGGGCCTTCTGGGCCCCAACGGGGAGCTCAGCGACATTCAGCAGGCGTTTGTGGATGAGGCGGCGATCCAGTGCGGCTTCTGTTCGCCGGGATTTATCCTGACGGCGGTGGAGATTCTGGAATCCGGGAAGGAATACACGGACGATGAGCTGCGCAAGCTCCTCTCCGGCCACCTCTGCCGCTGCACCGGCTATGAGAACATCCTCCGGGCGGTGAAGAAGACCATGTATCAACGCCTGAGGAAGGAAGCACCCCAGTAACAGAGGAACGGAAGCAAAGGAAAAAAGCGGCGGGACGCGTACAGCGTCCCGCCGCTTTATATGCTCTCATCAATAGCCTGTCTTCTTGCCGTCCGGCTGCCCATAGGATTGGAAACGCTCCATCACATCGGCCATGGCCTCTTGGCTCAGAACATTGGGCGTTCCAACGCACAGGGCCCGGTATTGGAGCTCCGCCACGTATTCCATGTTCACCGCCAGGCCGTAGGCCCCGGCAATGTCTCTTCCGCAGGCTACCAGGCCGTGGTTTCCCAGCAGAACGGCGTCGCTGTTCCCGGCGGTTTCCACGGCGGCCTCCGCCAGCTCCAGGGTGCCGAAGGGGAAATAGGGCGCGCAGGGGACCTCCGCCGCTCCGGCATCGGCAATGGCGTAGTGAACGGCCCGGAGAGGCTGGCCCAGTACCGCGAAGGTGGCGCAGTACATGGAATGGGTGTGGACAATGGCCCGGATGTGGGGTTTGCGCTTGTAAAAGAGCGTGTGGAGAGCCCACTCGCTGGAGGGCTTCCGGGTCCCCTCCACGATGGCGGCCTCCAGATCGGTCACCACGATGTCCTCCGGCCGGATATCGAAGTAACCGATGCCGGAGGGGCTGATGGCCATAAGATCCCGCTCCGGGACGAAAATGCTGATATTTCCGCTGGTACCGGTACTGAGACGGTCGGCGCTCATCTTCCTGCCGTATTCGGCCACCAGCTCCCGTTCCGCTTGCAGCAGCATAGCTGATTCCTCCTCAATAAAATTCCTGAACGTTTGTCTCAAAATAGCGGTCCAGCAGATAGGGGACATAAACCCCCTTGTCCGTCACAACGCCGGAGATCAGGTGAGGCGGCGTCACGTCGAAGGAGGGATAGATGCCCCTGACTTCCGGGACGGTGTTGGGGATGCCCCAGGAAGTGAGCACCGGTTCGGGGTCCCGCTGTTCGATGACGATCTCCGCCGCCGACCGCTTGTCCCCGTCGGGAATGCCGGTGACGTAGTAGGGTACGCCGAAATACTTGGCCAGGATCGCGATTTGGAAGGTGCCGGTTTTGTTGGCAATGTGCCCATCCCGGGCGATGGTGTCCGCGGCGGAGGTAAACAGGTCGATGCCCTCCCGCTCCATGGCGTAGGCGATCATGTTATCGGTAAGCACCGTGGTGTCGAAGCCCGCTTGGGCAAAGCAGCTGGCCGTCAGCCGGGCTCCCTGAAGGAAGGGGCGGGTCTCCGCGCAGAACACCCGGAAATCCCTGCCCGTTCGCCGGGCGGCCCGAATGAGGGTCCCGATGATGGTTTCCCCGTAGCACTGGGTCAGGAGGGTCCCGCCCTCCGGGATAAGGGCCGCCAGATGGTTCCCCACCAGCTGCATGGTACTGTAGCGCCGTCCCAGGGATTCCAGCGTGTCGTCCACAATGGCGGCGATGGGGTCCCGTCCCGCCTCCAGCGCCGCCTCCGCTATTGCGGCGCAGCGGAAAGTGATTTTCCCGTAGCGGTTGGCGGTGGTGGGCCGGGCGTGAGCCAGATCATGGGCAGCCTGACGGAGGAAAGCGGCTTGCTCCGCCCGGCCTTTGCCCCGGACCTGGTGGGCCGCCAGGGCCATGCCCATGCCCACGGCGGTATAGGGCCCGGCGCTCTGGGTCACCATGTCCGCGATGGCCCGGACCACCTCCTGATAGGTCTCGCAGACCTCGAACCGGACCTCTCGCGGGTAGACCCGGCGGTCCAGGATGCGGACCCTGCCGCTCTCATACCATGCCACATTTTCGTATTGCAGGAGAAAGGGCATCCCCTGATCCATGCGTTCCATTGGAAACGCCTCCTTCCGGCTTGTCTGCTTCCATCATACTCCATTGGGCCGGGAAATGCAAATGAGAAAGCGGAAAAGAGGCCGTACATCCTGACCGGAAGGATAGACGGACCGCAAGCGTTCTTTTCGGTCCGAGAACCGGATGAGCGCCTAGTCTGACGGGAAAAACCTCGTCCGTCCGGCATCCCCCGGTTGGGAATCCAGGTTCTTAGTGGGGCAGGACCAGGCTGACGGCGCACAGCGCCAGAGCGGCGGCGCAGCCAATGTCCACGGCTTTGCGGTGATCGGCGAAGAGCTTTTGCAGAGCCGCCCCGGCAAAAAGCCAGACCAGATTTGCCAGCGGCCCGGTAAAGGGCAGGAACAGCCCCGCCGCCAGCAGAGGCCAGAAGGACTTGGCGTGGGGCAGGACGAAGGAGGCCAGGGCCATCAGGCAGAAGATCATGACCTTTACATTGGTGAGGTTCACCAGCAGGCCGGACCAGAAGCCGGGAGCCTCCGGGGCGCTGCCCTCCGGTCCGGAGGAGGAACGGAGGGTGTGCCAGGCCATCCAGAGGAGGTACGCCGCCCCTACCCAGGACAGCAGGCCCACATACTGATTCAGCATCGTGCCCAGAAAATAAGTAATCAGCACGGAGGCCATGGACACCAGAAAAAAGCCCGTGAACAGTCCCCGCCACTGCCGCAGGGCGGGGCCCTTCCCATACCGCAGGGCGGTGGAGAGGGAGCAGAGGTTGGCGGGGCCTGGGGTGATGGCGCCTACATAGCAGTAAAGCAGAAAAGAGGGGAGCAGGGACATGGGCATGACGGACACCGTCCTTTGTTTGAGATGGGCCCATCATAGCAGAAAAGTATCTATTTGAAAAGTAAAAGTTTTTGAAGTATACTATTGATAAAATCAATGAATCGGGAGGCGGACTATGGAATTGAGAAATCTCCGCGCGTTCCAGGCTGTGGTGGACCAGGGAAGTTATCAAAGGGCGGCGGAGCGGCTGGGGTATACCCAGTCCACCATTACCGTTCAAATCCAACAGCTGGAGGAGGAGCTGGGAGTTCCTCTCTTTGAACGGGTGGGCCGGAGGATGGCGCTGACGGAAGCGGGGAAACGGGCGCTGCCCCAGGCCCGGGAGCTGCTGGCGGCGGCGGACCGCCTCCTGGAGTGCGGGAGGACCGAAGGGATTCCCGCGGGAACCCTCCGGGTGGACATGGCGGAGACCCTGCTGTGCTACCGGATGCAGTCGGTAATCCGGGCCTTTCGGGAACGGGCGCCTCAGGTCCGGCTGATTGTCCGGAGCTGCAACTGCATGCAGATTCCCCAGGGCGTCCGCACCGGAGCCTGCGACCTGGGGGTGGGCTACGACATGGACTGGAACCGGGAAGCCCTGGAGGTGGAGTCCATGGGAAGCTACGACATTGTCCTGCTGGCCTCTCCGGATTTCACGGAGCCGGACTTTACCACTCCGGATCAGAGAAAGTTTGTTTCCCTGGTCACCGACGAGCCGGACAGCATTTTCCGCCGCCGCCTGGAGGAGTACCTCCGCCGCCGGGAGATTGAGCTGGACGTGACGCTGGAGCTGTGGAGCATCGAGACCATCAAGCGCTGTGTCATGAGCAATCTGGGCTTTACCTACCTGCCCCGCTTTGTAGCGGAGGAGGAGCTGAAGGACGGACGGCTGGTGGAGCTGGAGGCCCCGATCTCCGGCGTTCCCGCCCCGGCGCTGTGCGCCTGGCGGAAGGGCCGGTGGGTCACTCCGGCTATGGAGCTGTTTTTAGAACTTCTGCGGGAGGCGCTGGCAGAGGGGGAGATTCTCAGCGCCTCCGCTTCCGCTCCAGCGCCGGGTCCCGCCGCTGGAAGGGCTTGTCGATCAAAATGATGTCGTCCCCGATCCGCTGGATGCAGTCCCAGGGGATGTAAAACTCCTCCCCCCGACCGAACAGCCCGAAAAACCGGGCGGGCCCATAGACGACAATGGCAACGATCTGCCCCTCCGGGACCCGGAGGTCCACATCCGCCACCGGTCCCAGGCGGCAGCCGTCGTTGATGTTGATGACCTCCTTCCGCCGGAGGTCCCGAAACCGGAACTGCATGACCCTCAACTCCTTTCAGGAAACCCTATGCGGCTGCTGGGCCGTCCTATTCTGACAAAAGCTCCCAGTATAGGAAAAAAGGCCGCTGGAGATACTCTGCGTAGAACATCCCTTAGAACCGGACATTGGAGCCTGTCTCTTCTCTCTCCGCGCACGTCGCGCCGGTGGATTCTCCGCCTAGGCTTTGTTAAAAACCCTTGTGATCCGTCAGGATTGCCGCGGCGTTTGCCCTGCTGGGCAAAAAAATTCCTCGTCAATCCGCAAAGGTTGAGATCGGAAACAGGCTCTTGAAAAACTCAATCGGACCTCAGTATGGCTCCGGTTGAAGGGGAAGAAATGATCCGTCCGGCGCTGTTTTCCGCCTATCAGGCGGGAAACGGAGCACCCGCAGGGGGCACGCCGCATCGTAAAGCGGCAGAGCCGCCGGCGGCTGCGCAGCGGTAAGGGGAATTTCTGACCAGGGGGCGGCTTTCATGCAGGGAAAAGTCGAGATCGCGGGGGTTAATACCTCCAAGCTGAAGGTTTTGAAAAATGAAGAGACCATGGCGCTCCTCCGGCGGACCAAGGAGGGGGACCAGGAGGCCCGCCGCCAGCTCATTGAGGGAAACCTCCGATTGGTGCTGTCGGTGATTCAGCGGTTCTCCAGCCGGGGAGAAAATGTGGACGACCTCTTTCAGGTGGGCTGTGTGGGCCTGATCAAGGCCATAGACAACTTTGACATCAACCAGCCGGTGAAGTTTTCCACCTATGGCGTGCCCATGATTATCGGTGAGATTCGCCGCTATCTCCGGGACAACAGCGCCATCCGGGTGTCCCGCAGCATGCGGGACACGGCCTACAAGGTTCTCCAGGTCCGGGAACGTCTGATTGCCGAGACCCAGCGGGAGCCCACGGTGGAGCAGATCGCCAAGGAGCTGGACATCCCCCGGGAGGATGTGGTCTTCGCCATGGACGCCATTGTGGACCCGGTATCCCTTTACGAGCCGGTGTACTCCGACGGCGGCGACGCCCTGTGCGTCATGGATCAGGTCCGGGACAACCAGAATACCGACGAGCACTGGACGGACCGCATCGCCTTGAAGGACGCTTTGAAGCGCCTGGACGACCGGGAGCGGCGCATCCTGTCCCTCCGGTTTTACGAGGGGAAGACCCAGATGGAGGTCTCCGCCGAGGTGGGCATCTCCCAGGCCCAGGTCTCCCGGCTGGAGAAGGGGGCCATCAATACGATCAAAAAGAATATCTAATTGTCAAAAAGGCACCAGCGGAAGACCGGCGGAACGGAGAAGGGTTGAGAGAGAAACCCATCAGAGTTTCTTTCGTAACTCGCTTCCTTCCCGTTGTGTATGGTTTCACCCTTTTGACACTCTGAGGCCCGCCGGTTCCGGCGGGCCTCAGGCTGTCGAAAAAGTGTTTTCGCCAGCCTGAGCAAGTTTTCAGACCTTT
>CAJUQQ010000033.1 GCA_910588175.1 uncultured Oscillibacter sp. | reverse complement strand
AGGCCATGGAGGGCACCCTGCTGGCCCACACCGAGGGCGGCGTGCCCAACGTCATTGTGGAAACCGACGGCAAGAGCGCCGATTCCCTGGGCCAGCTGATCTACTTCTTCGAGTACGCCTGCGGCCTGTCCGGCTATCTGCTGGAGGTCAACCCCTTCGACCAGCCCGGCGTGGAGGCTTACAAAAAGAACATGTTCGCCCTGCTGGGCAAGCCCGGCTACGAGGCCCAGAAGGCCGAGCTGGAGGCGAAACTGGCGAAGTAATTCTTCTATTTTCGCGGGACGCCGTCCCCGGTGCGGAGGCGGCGTCTTTTCCAAAGCATTCGCGAAAACGATTACCACTCTCAAATCTTTACTTCAAGGAGGCGCGTATGAAACAGGCAATTCAAATCGGCGCGGGCAACATCGGCCGGGGCTTCATCGGGGCCCTGCTCAGCCAGGCGGGCTGGCACGTCACCTTTGCCGACGTGGTGGAGCCCATCATCGAGGCCCTGAACCGGGACCACGGCTACACGGTTCACATTCTGGACAAGGAGCCCGGCGAAATCGCCATCAGCAATGTGGACGGCGTGATCTCCACCTCCCCGGAATTCGCCCAGCGGGTGGCCCAGTGCGGCCTCATCACCACCGCCGTGGGCCCCAACGTGCTGCCCATCATCGCCAAGTCCATCGCGGGGGGCATTCAGGCCCGCATCCAGGCCGGGAACACGGAGCCTATGAACGTGGTCTGCTGTGAGAACGGCCTCCGCACCACCACCCGCCTCAAAAACGAGGTGGTGAAACACCTGAATCAGGAGGAGACCGCTTTCCTGGAGGAGCACATCGGCTTTGCCGACTGCGCCGTGGACCGCATCTGCCCCAAGCCCAATTTTGAGAACATTCTGGACGCCGCCGTGGAGCGCTACTGTGAGTGGGACGTGGAGGCCGCCGCCTGGAAGGGTGAAAAGCCGGACATCCCCGGCCTGACCTTCGCGGACAACCTGATGGCTTATCTGGAGCGAAAGCTCTTCACCCTGAACAGCGGCCACGCCATCTGCGCTTACCTGGGTTATCTGAAGGGATATCAAACCATCAAGGACAGCATCGCGGACCCCGCCATCGGAGAAATCGTTCACGCCGCCATCTCCGAGAGCGGAGAGGGCCTCATCAAGGAATTCGGCTTCGACCCCGAGGTTCACCACGCCTATGTGGAAAAGATTTTCGCCCGCTATCAGAACCCCTTCCTGGAGGATGAGGTGCTTCGGGTGGGCCGGGAGCCCATCCGGAAGCTGGAGGCCGGGGACCGGCTCATCAAGCCCCTGACCACCACTTACAACTACGGCCTGCCGGTGGACCACCTGATTTTCGGAGCCGCCGCGGCCCTGCGGTTTGACTGCCCGGATGATCCCCAGAGTGTGGAGCTTCAGGCCAAGGTCAAGGCGGAGGGAGCCGTCGCCGCTCTGGCGGCCTATTCCGGCCTGAAGCCGGAAAATCCCCTGTTTGGCCGCATTTTGGATGTGTACAACGCACTGGCTGTGGCCAAGAAATAATTCCCTGCTTCCGGCGGGGCGGAGGACGCGTCCTCCGCCCCGTTTTGATTTCCCGGGAAATCTGCCCCTTCCCTTTTGGGGGAGAGTCTGCTAGAATGAAAGTTAGAAGCCGGAAACGTTCCGAGAAAGGGAGGAGCGTTTATGAAACGCCGTCTGGCCGCCCTTCTGGCGGTTTTGCAATTGCTGGTGTGGGCCGCTCCCGTTTCCGCGGCGGGGTGGGACCCCACAGACCCCAACGACCCTTTGCTGTGGGAGCCGGACCTGCCGGAATTTGACGGGCCCATGCCCCGGACCGGAGAAACGGAGGACGCGTTCAGCATCGTCATCAGCTTCACCGGCGACATGCTGCTGGCCTCTCTCCACGGCAAACGGGCGGCGGGGAATTTTCTGGATTATACCGCCAAACGGGAGCCGGAGTATTTTCTCCAGCATGTGAGCCCGATTTTCGGGGCGGACGATTTCACCGTGGTGAACCTGGAAAACGTGCTGACAGACCGGGCGCTGACGCCGAAGGAGAAAAGCACGGACCCCGCCTATTGGTACCGGGCTCCCACGGCCAACGCGGAGATCCTCGCGTCCTCCGGCGTGGAAGCGGTATCTCTGGCCAACAACCACACGGGTGATTACGGCGCGGCAGGCTATAAGGATACGGCCAAGGCTGTCGCCGCCGCCGGACTGGAGTACGGCGGAAATGACCGGACCTTCTATCTGGAGAAAAACGGCTACCGCGTCGCCGTTATCTGCCACGGCCTTTGGAACGAGGGCCAGGCCGCCGGGATTGTCCGGCGGATTAAGGCGGCGGAGAAGGAGTCGGATTTTCAGGTGGTGTTCTATCACGGCGGCAAAGAGGGCGTCCACGCCCCAGAGGCGTGGAGAGTCCGGGCCTCCCGCCGCCTCATCGAGGGCGGGGCGGAGCTGGTGCTGGGAAACCACCCCCATGTACTCCAGCCCCGGGAGGTTTACAAGGGCAGGGAAATCGTCTACTCCCTGGGGAATTTCTGTTACGGCGGGAGCCGCCGCCCGGAAAACCGGACCATTATTTATCAGCTGACGCTTCGCGTGGAAAATGGGGAGCTGGCGGAGACAGAGTCGGAGATGATACCCTGCTATGTCCACACGGGAAGCACCGTGAACAATTACTGTCCCGCCCCCATCACCGATGAGGAGCAGCGGAAGCAGGTGTTGGATTTCATGGACGGCAGCGCGAAGAGCCCCTGCTGAGGCAGCGGGCGCTCTGCCCGCTGTGGAAGCGGATTTGCGGAGAGGAGGGGCGCGGTATGGACATCCGGCAGCTCCGGTATTTTTTGGAGATTGCCCAGACGGGAGGATACTCCCGGGCGGCGGAGAAATTATCGGTTTCTCAGCCGGCACTCTCGGTTTCGATCCGGAAGCTGGAGGAAGAACTGGGAGTCCGCCTGTTCTACACCTTTGACCGACGGCAAAAGCTGACCGACGAGGGCGTTCGCCTGCTGGCCGGGGCCCGAAAGCTTTTGGACGTATATCAGGAGACCGTCGAAAGCGTCGCCGAGGCGGGCCGGGCGGCGGCGGGGTCCTTTACGCTGGGACTTTCGCCTCTGTTTGGGTTTTGCTTTTTCGGCGGCCTGATTCCCAATTTCGCCAGAGAGTACCCAAACATCCAAATACGCATGATTGAGGACGGCGCAAACCGGATTGACGACGGAATCGCCAACGGCGAAGTGGACCTTGGCGTCACACTGATTACGGACCGCACGGCGTCCTTTGAGACCTGCCACTTTACCACCCAGAAGAATGTGGTTCTGGTACACGAGAGCCATCCGCTGGCGGCGGCCAAAACCCTCACCGTCGCGGAGCTGAGGGACGAACCCTTCGCGATTTTCAACCAGGATTTCATCCTGAACCGGCAGATTTTATCCGCCTGCCGCATGGCCGGTTTTCAGCCGAAGATCGCGCTTCTGAGCTCCCAGTGGGACTTTATGGTAGAGCTGGTATCCAGGAACCGGGCGGTGTCCATCCTGCCGAAGCCGGTGCTGGACAAGCACCCTGTTCCAAGTGTCCGCTGTATTCCCCTGACAGACAGCATGAAATATTGGGACATTGTGCTGGCCTGGAACCCGCGCAAATATATGCCGAAGGCGTGCCGTCTGTTTTTGGAGTACGTGCGGGAACACCTCCCGCCGGACGACGTTTGACGGTCAAATCAGCTTGTCAAAAAAGTGCCGTCTGAAACAGGACAGAAAGGAAAAGAGCTGCGGGAGAAACCCATCAGGGGTTTCTCTCGTTTTTAATCCGAAGTTTTTCAGGCCTTTAAAAGGTCTGAAAAACTTCCGCAGGCTGGCGAACATACGGTTTCGACAGCCTGGGAGGGGCCATGGAAATGGCTCCTTTTTTGCGCCTGTTATAAATGCCATTTATCCGATTTATAAATATTATTAATTGAATTGTAATGAATATATAAAAACAAGAAATATCATTCATCGTTTGTCCTAATTGAAAATCCAAAGAATCGGCGTTATAATGCGGGTACAGCTTGAAAAACGCGTAAAACGGGGAGGAGCAGTACATGAAAACAGTATTGATTACTGGCGCGGCGTCGGGAATCGGCAAGGCCTGCGCTCTGCGAATGGCGAAAGAGGGCTACGGCGTTGTCGTGGCGGATTTGAATCTGGACGGCGCCCGGGCCGTTGTGGAGGAGTTGACCGCCGCCGGAGGCAGGGGAATTGCCATTCGGATGGACGTGGCGGACGAGGGAGAAGTGGAGGCCGGGTTTGACCGGATGATGGAGAAGTTCCATTCCTGCGACCTCGTGATGTCCAACGCCGGGGTGCAGATCGTTCACCCTTATGAGGAGTATCCCTTTGCGGACTGGAGGAAGATGATGGCAATCCACGCGGACGGCGCGTTTCTCGTCTCCCGGGCCGCTTACCGCCGCATGAAGGCCCGCGGGAAGGGGGGACGCATTGTCTTCACCGGGTCGGTGCAGAGCTTCGTTGGTTCCAAGCTGAAGGAGCCGTATAACTTCGCGAAACACGGTGTGGCGGGCCTTGCCAAGGCCATCGCCCGGGAGGGTGCGGAGTATGGAATTTACGCCTACACCATTTGCCCCAGCTTTATCAAAACCCCGCTGGTGGAGAAGCAGATTCCGGAGCAGGCCCGGGATCTGGGCATCAGCGAGGAGGAGGTTGTGAAGAACGTTATGCTGCGGGACACGGTGGACGGCGTGTTTACAACGGTAGAGGACGTAGCGAATACGCTGGTGTTCCTCGCCAATGACCAGGGCGCTCTGACAGGGCAGTCGATTCGCCTGACCCACGGCTGGGCCATGATGTAAGGAGGCCGCTATGGAAAACATCGCGGTGTTTGGAGCGGGGACCATCGGTTCCTGTCAGGCGACGCTTGTGATTGGGCACGGTCTCCCCTGTACGGTGATCGGCCATTCCGAAAGCGGACTGGCGCGGTGCCAGAGAGCGGTGGAGCAGAACTGGGACGATCTGATCGCCAACGGTCTCGCCACCCAGCGGAACAAGACGGCGGCGCTCCGGCTGCTGACGCTCAGCCGCCAGCCGGAGAAGCTGGCGGGGCATACCTTTGTGTTTGAGGCGGTGGCTGAGGACGCCGGGACGAAACAGGAGGTTTACAAGGCCATCGAACAATACGCGGCTCCCTCCGCAGTTATCGCCTCCTGCACGTCTTCCATTGACGCGGAAATCCTCGCGGAGCTGACCGCCCGGCCCGCCCAGCTGTTGATTGCCCACCCCTTTCAGCCGGTGCATATGCTGCCGCTGGTTGAGGTAGTCCGGCATGAACGGACCTCCGGAGAGACGGTGGAGCGGACGATGAGGCTGTTGGAGCGGCTTCACCGGCAGACCGTGGTTTTAAACCGCAGCGTTCCGGGATTTTTGGTGAACCGCTTTGCCCAGGCGTTGTTCCGGGAGTCTATTTACCTGATCGAGCAGGGGGTTACCACCGCCGGGGATATTGACCGGGCCGTGAAATACGCCGTGGGGATGCGGTACGCCTCCATCGGCCTTCTGGAATATTTTGACGCGGTGGGCTTCGGTCTGGAAAAGGCGATCGCGGAGAATGTGTATCCGGATCTCTGCGACGTGAAGAGCATTCAAAAAACCGTTCTGGACGGCATTGCCTCGGGTAAGACGGGCCAGGCCGCCGGAGCCGGTTTGTATGACTGGTCCGGCAGGGACCAGGACAGCTTCCGCCTTCGGAAGCAGGCGCCCTACTTTGACGGCGTAAAGGAATGGGATATGCCCCAGTGACACGGAAAAGCCTCGCGCGGCAAGAGACCGGCGCGGAGGAAGAACACCCCTGAAAGGAAAACTGCCGGCAGGCCGCGGGTTTGCCGGCAGTTTTTCGCGCGCGGAGGAGGCTGGGAACGGCCCCCGATGGCGAACAGACGGCCGCTCAGCAGGAAAAGACGACGCGGTGCGTCAGCCCCTCCGCGACGCCCCACTCCTTTGCCCGGCGGCAGAAGGTCCTCCGGGACAAGCCCAGCCGCACCGCCGCTTGCTCCCCCGTGATCTCACCGTCCCACCACTGCTGGGCCACCGTCTCGAACTCACCCGGCATAACGATCCGCTCCCGTCCCAAATGGACGCCTTTTTCCTTCGCCGCCGCGATGCCCTCCGCCTGCCGCTGGCGGATGAATTCCCGCTCCTGCTGGGCCACATAGCTCAAAAGCTGGAGGACGATGTCCGCCACTAAAACCCCCGTCAGATCCCGCCCCTGCCGGGTGTCCAGCAGGGGCATGTCCAGCACGACGATGGAAATCTCCCGCGCCTTGGTCAGCCAGCGCCACTGCTCTAAAATCTCCTCATAATTGCGTCCCAGCCGGTCGATGCTTTTGATGACCAGCACGTCTCCCGCGTTCATGCCTTCCACAAGGGCCTGGTACCGGGGGCGGTCAAAATCCTTGCCGGACTGCTTTTCCACCACAACGCGCTCCCGCTCCACCCCGAACTCCCGCATGGCCGCAAGCTGACGGTCTTCCCTCTGCTCTCTGGTGGATACGCGGACATAGCCGTACATGATCCCCTTCATTCCATAATTCTCCTTTCCAAAAGGATATCATGTCCATATTTTAGAGCAGTTTGCGGGCGTCTTAAACAATCGCGCCCCATCGACATCTGAAAAAGATACCCGCCGGAATTCCGGCGGGTATCTTTTTTGCAACTTTTCAGCTCGCGTAACGGGCAAAAGGTATAGGTTTTGCCCAGTCCTTAAAACACATGGACCTCAATGCCTTTCACTTTTTATTTCGGACGGTTTTCGGAAAACTTAAGGGTTTTTCGCAACTTTTTCTATAATTTCTAAAATTCGCCGGAATTCGGGCAAAACCTATACCTTTTGCCCAGCCTCGCGCAAATTCGACATGGAACGGATTTTGCCCCTTCCCGGCCCGCGCCGCGAAGGGCGGCGGGAGAGGGGGACCGGCATGGCGGAAAAACAGACGGGACGGGAACACGGCGCGAAGTCTCGGTTTACTACCCTTAAGGTCCGGCTCGAACCCACGCCGGAACAGGCGGCGCTGTTTGAAAAAACCTTCGGCTGCTGCCGCTATATCTGGAACCAGATGCTCTCGGATCAGCAGCGGTTTTACAGCGAGACCGGCGCGTTCTTCATCCCCACGCCCGCGAAGTACAAGACCGGCGCGCCCTTTCTGAAAGAGGTGGATAACCAGGCCTTGATTCAGGAGCACAATAAGCTCTCCCAGGCCTTCCGGCTGTTCTTCAAGGACCCGGAGCACTTCGGGCATCCCAGGTTTAAGCGCAGGAAAACCGACCGGGATTCCTTCACCGCCTGCAACCATGTGTTTACCTCCAGTCCCACCATTTATGTCACGAAAGACGGGATCCGCATGACCAAGGCCGGCGTCGTCCGGGCGAAGTTCTCCCGCCGCCCGCAGGGCTGGTGGAAGCTCCGGCGCGTCACCGTGGAGAAGACCCGGACCGGGAAATATTTCGCCTGTATTCTCTATGAGGAAACCGCGAGGGCCCCCGAGCCGGTCGTTCCCACAGAGGACACCACCCTCGGCCTCAAATACTCCATGCGGCACTTTTACGCCGCCAGCGACGGCGCTTTGGCGGACCCGCCCCAGTGGCGGAAGCAGTCCCAGGAGAAGCTGGCCGCTGTCCAGCGGCGTCTGAGCCGGATGCGGCCCGGGTCCAGGAACTATCAGGAGACCCTCCAAAAGCTGTACCGGCTTCATGAGCGCATTTCCAATCAGCGCCTCGACTACGTCCACAAGGAATCCCGGCGGATAGCCAACGCCTGGGACGCCGTGTGCGTGCGGGCCGATGAGATGCGCCAGCTCAACAAGATCACAAGCCTTGGAAATGTGGCGGATTCCGGCTACGGGATGTTCCGGGAGTGCCTCCGCTACAAACTGGCCCGGCAGGGAAAAGAGCTTCTGGTGGTGGACCGTTATTTCCCCTCCACGCGGACCTGCTCTGTCTGCGGCGGCGTTATGCCGGAGGAAATCCCAACCAAGTGCCGGAGCTGGTCCTGTCCCCAATGCGGCGCGGTCCTCCGGCGGGAGGTCAACGCCGCCCGGAATATCAAGGCCCAAGGCCTAGCCCTGTATGTTCATATGCGGGAGCCGCGCCAAAGCGCGTGACCCCGCACCGCTCCAGCTATCCGGCCGGGACGCCGGAGAAGGCCCATGGTCCGCTGGAAGAAGGTTGATGGAAGCGAAATTTCATCATGGTTCCGCGTCCATCAGCGTTTTTCAAAGGGACAGGTTGGGAAACGAGACGGTGTGTGCGCACACCGGAAGCCCCGCGGGGCGTCCACAATATTATCGCGATGAAAACCCGCGCAACGCGGCCCCTGGCGGAAGGAAGGAATCCCGCGCCGCCTTACTGAAAAAGGAGTGAAACACGATGCTTTGTCTGCACCTGACCTTGGGCGAGTATATGACCATCGGCGAAGACGTGGTGGTTCAGCTGGACCGCATTTCCGGCGACCGCTGCAAGCTGATGATCGAGGCCCCCCGGGAGCTCACCATTTTGCGGGGAGAGGTCCTGGAACGGAACGGGGGAAAGCGGCCCTCCTGTTTGGCGGAGGGTCCCCGCTGGCACCGGCGGGAAATTCCCTGGAACCGGAGCAAGGCCCAGGCCCTCGCCTCCATGCGGGCGCTGCTGGAGCAAATGGACGGGGAAAACGCCCAGTCCTTGCGCCGCCAGCTGGACCACATTTTCCCGCCCGCCCAGGTGGAGCGGGCCGCAGAGATTTCAACCGGCTGACGAGCCGGATGAAATAACCGTCCCGCGCCGGAACGGGGAGCCGCTGTGCGCACGGCGGCGCTTTGCAAGGCGCTTCACCCAGCGCTGGGACAGGGATGTCCCGGCGTGCCGGAACCGCGTATGTCATCATTTTATTGAAAGGAAGATTATAAAATGAGAATTCAGCATAACATCATGGCGATGAACGCCTATCGGAACTACAACACCAATACCAGCGCGCTCTCCAAGAACCTGGAGAAGCTGAGCTCCGGCTATAAGATCAACCGCGCCGGTGACGACGCCGCGGGCCTTGCCATTTCCGAGAAGATGCGGGCCCAGATCACCGGCCTGAACGCCGCCCAGAAAAACGTCAAGGACGGCATCTCCCTGGTGAAGACCGCCGAGGGCGCCATGCAGGAAATCCAGGACATGCTCAACCGCATGGACTACCTGGCCACCCAGTCCGCCAACGGCACCTACGACGACCCCGTGGACCGCAAGAACCTCCAGAAGGAAGTCACCGCCCTCCGGGACGAAATCAACCGCATCGCGGACTCCGCCAACTTCAACGGCATCAAGCTGCTGGACGGCTCCCTGGCCTCCACCGGCACCAATTCCTCCGCCGAGTTCAAGGGCTGGGATTCCATCAAGGGTACCCTGGCCGCCGGTCTTGCGGATGTGGAGGCCACCAAGACCAAGGACACCATCCTGCAGGCGAATATGACAGCGGCCGCTGCCACCGGCGGAGAGAAGTTCACCATGAGCATCGCCATGTCCGACGGAAAAACCTATGATTTCGAGATCACGGCCAAACTCAGCGAAACTGACAACACGAAATTCAGCTTTGTGGACAAGGACGGGAACGAGCTCGTGGGCGGCCTGACCGCGGCGGGCGGTTTGACGGACGCGAACATTGGAAAGGCTTTTGAGGCGGCGATCAAGAACAGCGAGCTGGGGAAGACCTACAATGTGGACGGCACCACGACCGCGGGCAAAATTGTCCTGGAGGCCAAGGAGGCCGGAGCGGGCGTCGCGAATGTGGCCTCGGTGGATATGCAGTATTTTAACGCCGCCGGAGTCAACACCGCCTTTGGCGGAACAAACAAGATCGCCGGCCCCGACAAGACGACGGCTGGAGCCAGCGTCACCGGCGAGGACGCCTATCAGTCCCTCGATCTGAGCAACGCCCTGATTTTCAAGCATACGGATGACAACACCTCCCTGGAAAAGGCGGTCTTCGAGATCAACGGCGAGAAGTTCGTCTTTGTGGAAAACGGCAAGGTGGACGACGACGCCATCAAGCAGATGCGGGAAGCCGGGATTGAGCACTGGGTGGAAGTCGGCGCCGTGAAAACCATCGACGAAAACGACGTTGCCGCGATGGTGGAAAAGATCAAGCACGCCACCGGCCTGGATGTGAAGCAGGGAACCAACACCGCCGGAGTCTGGGCGGACGACGCCACCGGCACCTGCATTAAAATCAACGACGGAACCAGCTCCAAGGCGGGCGGCGGCCTGACCCTCCAGATTGGCGACACCGCCGATCAGTTCAACCAGCTGCGGGTCAACGTGGGCGACATGCACACCAATGCCATGGGCACCGGAAAGACGACCCTGGACGGCCAGGAAGTCACGGTCAACAAAACCATCGCCGATATTGACATTGGCAAACTGGAAGGCGCGCAGGAAGCCATCGGCGTGATTCGGAACGCCATCAACTATGTCTCCGAGATTCGCGGCGACCTGGGCGCGGTCCAGAACCGTCTGGAGCACACCCAGAAGAACCTGTCCGTGATGGCGGAGAACATCCAGGACGCCGAGTCCACGATCCGCGATACGGACGTGGCCGAGGAAATGATGTCCTACACCAAGAACAACATCTTGATTCAGTCCGCGCAGGCCATGCTGGCCCAGGCCAACGCCGTTCCTCAGGGCGTGCTGCAGCTGTTGGGCTAATCGCGGGATTGTTTAAAAAGCAGATTCTTTTCGGTTCAGCCGGGAGAAGGACGGGACTTGTTCCCGTCCTTCTCTTTTTGCGAAAAAGAAACCACGGGCTATGCCCGTGGAACCCAAAAGGCGAATCCTCCTTATTCTTCTTTTCTCTAACGAGGTCTTATGTGCTATTTGCGGGTTTCCCTCCTCGCCGCTCCGTTCAAAAATCTCAACACCATCGGCCCAAGCGCCGTTTGAAGTCCGCATATTCAAACTTTCTCAGGCATTGCAGCTCTCCCCCATCGCGGCGAACAAAAATGTCCGGCAGCGCCATCCCGTTGAAGGTGTTGTTCTTACACATCGTATAAATCGCCATGTCGCCGAACAGGAGCAGGTCTCCCTCCTCCGGCGGCGCGGCAAAACCATAATCTCCCATCACGTCCCCCGCCAGACAAGTGGGCCCGCCCAGGCGGACGGTATAGGGCAGCTCCCCCGGCTCCTTCGCGCCGTACAGCGGCGGGCGGTAGGGCATCTCCAGCACGTCCGGCATATGACAGGCGGCGCTGGCATCCAAAACGGCAATCCGCGTCTCGCCGTTTTGCAGTACGTCCAGCACGCGGGCGGCCAGGTAGCCCGCGTTCAGCGCGCAGGCCTCCCCCGGCTCCAGATAGACCCGCAGGTCCCATCTCTCCCGCGCCCAGCGGACGCACCGTTCCAGCCGTGGAATATCATATCCGGGTCTGGTGATGTGGTGTCCGCCGCCGAAATTGAGCCACTTCATTCGGGGCAGTATGTCGCCGAAGCGCTCCGCCACGGCGTTCAGCGTGATTTCCAGCGCGTCGGAATCCTGCTCGCACAGCGTGTGGAAATGCAGCCCGTCCAGCAGGCCGGTCAGCTCCGGGGACATCGCCGCGTCCCACTGGGCGCGGGTGACGCCCAGACGGCTGCCGGGGGCGCAGGGGTCGTAGATGGCATGGCCCTCCTGGGTGGAGCACTCCGGATTGATGCGCAGTCCAATGCTCTTTCCGGCCCTCTTGGCAAGAGGACCGAACCGCTCCAGCTGGCGGGGGGAGTTGAAGACAATATGGTCCGCGTACCGCAGCAGCCCGGTAAACTCCTCCTCCCGATAGGATCCGCAGAAAACGTGGACCTCCTTCCCCGGCATCTCCTCCGCGCCGAGCCGGGCCTCATACAGCCCGCTGGCCTCCGTCCCGTTCAGGTACGGCGCTAAAACGGGATAGAGATCATAATTGGAAAACGCTTTCTGGGCCAGCAGAATCCGACAGCCCGTCCGCTCCGCCACTCCGGCCAAAATTTCGCCGTTCCGGCGCAGCATGGCCTCGTCCAAAATATAGCACGGCGTAGAAAGCTCCCCAAATAACTCCTCCGGGGAAAAGCCGCCCAGCCCCGCAAAGGCCGGGCGGCTTTCTCTCGCGCAGAAACCGCTCATCAGTCCACCAGCACCGGCGTCCGGCTCTCACTCCTCGGCAGGCCGTGCTGATCCAACGCCTCTAGGAAGGGATCGGGGTCGAACTCCTCCACCGTGTAGACGCCAGGCTTGTTCCATTTGCCGGTCAGCAGCATCAGCGCGCCGCACATGGCGGGCACGCCGGTGGTGTAGCTGATGGCCTGACTGCCCACCTCGCGGTAACATTCCTGATGGTCGCAGACATTGTAGATATAATAGGTCTTGTCCTGGCCCGCTTTCTTTCCCGTGAAAATGCAGCCGATGTTGGTCTTTCCCTTTGTCCGGGGACCCAGGCTGGCCGGGTCGGGCAGCAGGGCTTTCAGGAACTTGATGGGGACGATCTGCCGCCCCTCGAAGTCCACCGGACTGGTAGACAGCATCCCCACATTCTCCAGGCAACGCATGTGGTCCAGATAGCTCTGCCCGAAGGTCATGAAGAACCGAATCCGCCGCGCCTCCGGGATATTCAGCGCCAGACTCTCGATTTCCTCATGATGCAGCAGATACATGTCCTTGTGTCCCACCTGGTCGAAGTCATACTCCCGCTTAATGCTCATGGGGGAAATTTCCACCCAGTGCCCGTCCTCCCAATAGCTGCCGGGAGCGGAGACCTCCCGCAGATTGACCTCCGGGTTGAAGTTGGTGGCAAACGGGTAGCCGTGGTCGCCTCCATTGCAGTCCAGAATATCAATGGTTTCGATGGTATCAAATTCATGCTTTTTCGCGTGGGCGCAGTAGGCCTGGGTCACTCCCGGGTCGAAACCGCAGCCCAGCAGAGCGGTGAGCCCCGCCTCCTCAAACTTCTTCCGGTAAGCCCACTGCCAGCTGTAGTCGAAATAGGCGGAGAATCCCGCCTCCTTGCAGCGCTTTTCATAGACAGCCCGCCACGCCGGGTCATCGGTGTCCTCCGGCTCATAGTTGGCGGTGTCCATGTAGTTTACTCCGCAGGCCAGACAGGCGTCCATGATGGTCAAGTCCTGGTAGGGAAGGGCGATATTCATCACCAGGTCCGGCTGATAGGAGCGGATCAGGCCGATCACCTGCCGCACGTCGTCCGCGTCTACCTGGGCGGTGGTGAGCTTGGCCGCGGTCTTGGGGGCCAGCCCGGCGGCCAGCTGGTCGCATTTGGACTTTGTCCGGCTGGCGATGCACAGCTCGGTAAACACCTCGCTGACCTGACAGCATTTGTGGATGGCGACGGACGCAACGCCTCCGCAGCCGATTACAAGCACTCTGCTCATAATGGATCATCTCCCTTTTTAGAATCTGTTTTATGCAGAGCTAACATCAGCTCCCGCAGCACCTTGCAGGCGGTGGCGGTGGAAACGCCGCTGGAATCCAGCATGGGAGCCAGCTCGTTGACATCGGCTCCCACCACATGGGCGGCGCAGGCCGTCCGGATGGCCTCCAGCAGTTGGAGAAAGCTGACGCCCCCCGCCTCCGGCGTCCCCGTTCCGGGAAACGCGGAGGGGTCCAGGCAGTCCAGGTCCACGGTGAGGTAGACCGGGGCCTCCCCCAGCGCCGCGACGGTTTCCTCCAGCCCCTCAAATCCAAAGGGGTGCAGATCCGTGTGCGCGCCGGCAAACCGGAACTCCTCCCGGTCGCCGCTGCGGACGCAGAACTGATGGATGCGCCCGTCGCCTACCAGCTCATGGCACCGCCGCAGGACGCAGGCGTGGGAGAGCTTTGCCCCCAGATAATCGTCCCGCAGGTCGGCGTGGGCGTCGAAGTGGATGATATGAAGCTCCGGATACCGCTTCGCCACGGCGCGCACCGCGCCCAGCGTGACCAGATGCTCGCCCCCCAGCAGCAGGGGGAATTTTCCATCTTCCAGAATTCCGGCGGCACGGGTTTCGATGTCCTCCAGCGCCGCCTGGGCGCTGCCGAAGCAAAGCTCCAGATCACCGCTATCAAATACGGCGCAGTCCGTCAGATCCGCGTCCTGGTAGGGGCTGTAGGTCTCCAGACCAAAGCTCTCGTGACGCATGGCGGAGGGCCCGAACCGCGCGCCGGGCCGGAAGCTGGTCGTGGAGTCAAAGGGTGCGCCGTACAGAACCACGCGGGCCTGTTCATAGCCGCAGTCACAGCCGATAAAATTCTCAATATTCGGTTTCAGCACGGCTATCCCTCCACTTCCCGCAGCATCTCCTCCAGAAACGCGGGCAGACAGAAGGCGCCCACATGAAGCCTGGGGGTATAGTAGCGGGTGTGCAGATTCAGCCTCCGCCACGCTTCCGTGTCCAGATCGTCGGTGGGATGGTACTTCTTGCTGGCGAAGCCGAACAGCCAGTACCCCGCCGCGTAGGTGGGGATGTGGGCCTGATAGACCCGGCTGATGGGGAAGGTGCTGACGATCCGTTTGTGACTGCGCTGCATGGCCCCGGCGTCCTCGGCGTAGAAGGGGCTCCCCTGCTGGTTGACCATGATGCCGTCCTCCCGCAGGGCGTTGTGGCAGCTGCCGTAGAACTCCCGGGTGAACAGCCCCTCCGAGGGCCCGAAGGGGTCGGTGGAGTCCACAATAATGAGGTCGTAGGCCGCTTCCTGCCGGCGGATGAACTTCAGCGCGTTCTCGAAATGGATATGGACCCGCCGGTCGTCCATCCGGCAGGCGTTGCTGGGCAGATAGGTCCGGCAGGCCTCCACCACATGGGGGTCCATCTCCACCAGGTCGATGTGCTCCACCCGGTCATACCGGGTCAGCTCCCGCACCACGCCGCCGTCTCCCGCGCCGATGACCAGAATGTCCCGGATGCCGGGGTGTACCGCCATGGGCACATGGGTAATCATCTCGTCGTAAATAAACTCGTCCCGCTCCGTCAACATGACATTTCCGTCCAGAGTCAGCACCCGGCCGAATTCCGGCGTCTCGAAGATGTCGATGCGCTGATAGTCGCTCTGCTTGGAGTACAGGTGCCGGTTGACCCGGATGCTGTGCTTCACATCCGGGGTATGAAATTCGCTGAACCACATTTCCATTGTCCGTCTCCCTTCACGCCAGCACGTTCAGCCGCTCCAGATCCGGGTCCTCCGGGCCGGTCATGCTGCACCCTTTTTCCTTGGCGTACCGGATATGCTCCAGAATTTCCGCCGTGACCCGCTCCCCCGGGGCCAGCAGAGGGATGCCGGGGGGATAGCACATAACGAACTCGCTGCATACCCGCCCCCGGGTCTCCGCCAGGGGCAGGCTGACCTTCTCCGCGTAAAACGCCTCCTGGGGGCTGGTTACCACTTCCGGCTCCACGTATTCCTGATTCAAAAGGCCCGTCGGGTCCCGCTGGTAGCGCCGCCGGATCTCCGCCAGGGCGCTGACCAGCCGCTCCACCTCCTGGGGGCGGTCCCCCATGGAGAGGTAGGCCAGGATGTTGCCGATGTCTCCGAACTCAATCTGGATATCGTATTCCTCCCGGAGGATGTCGTATACCTCAATGCCCGCCAGACCGATGTCCAGGGTATGGACGCTGAGCTTGGTGGTGTCGAAGTCGAACACCGAGTCGCCGTTCATCAGCTCCCGGCCGAAGGCGTAGTATCCGCCCACGGCGTTGATCTCCTGCCGGGCGTACTCCGCCATGTCGGCCACCTGATGGAACACCGCCCGGCCCCGCAGGGCCAGATTCCGGCGGCTGATGTCCAGGCTGGACATCAACAGATAACTGCCGGAGGTGGTCTGGGTCAGGTTGATGATCTGCCGCACGTAGCCCGCGTGGACATTGGGTCCCACCAGCAGCAGGCTGGACTGAGTCAGGCTGCCGCCGCTCTTGTGCATGGATACGGAGGCCATGTCCGCCCCCGCCGCCATGGCCGATACCGGCAGGCCGCCGCCAAAATAGAAGTGGGTGCCGTGGGCCTCGTCCGCGAGACATCGCATCCCGGCGGCGTGGGCCATCTTAACAATGGCCCGCAAATCGCTGCAAACGCCGTAGTAGGTCGGGTTGTTCACCAGCACCGCCACCGCTTTGGGATGTTCGGCTATGGCTTTCGCCACCTGCTCCCGCCGCATCCCCAGGGAGATGCCCAGCCGTTGGTCCACGTCCGGATTGACGTACACCGGCACTGCGCCGCACAGGACCAGGGCGTTGATCACGCTTTTGTGGACGTTGCGGGGCAGGATGATCTCATCCCCCCGCTTGCAGGAAGCCAGGATCATGCTTTGCACAGAGCTCGTGGTGCCGCCGACCATCAAAAACGCGTGGGCCGCGCCAAAGGCGTCCGCAGCCAGCTTTTCCGCCTCCAGGATCACCGATACCGGATGGCAAAGGTTATCGAGGGGCTTCATGCTGTTTACGTCCACACCAATGCACTGCTGGCCCAGAAACGCGGTCAGCTCCGGGTTGCCCCGGCCCCGCTTGTGGCCCGGAACATCAAAGGGAACAACCCGCATTTGCCGGAAGGACTCCAGCGCCTCGTAGATGGGGGCGCGGTTTTGATGGGCTTGAATGGAATGGGTTCGAGGATTGTTCAATTTCGTTCCTGCTCCTCCTTTCGGGCTGTTGGCAAAACAAAACCGCAAGCTGTGCTGCCTGCACAACCTGCGGTTTTTATCCAACGATGCCTCCTGTCTCTCCTCTTCCGCTGAACCCCCACCATTCAAAAGACGGGGACCCGCAAGAAATCGAGAGAGGAAGCTGTTCAGATAAGACGGAGAGATCAGAGTCTATATAGCAATACTACTTTTACTACTCTTATTGACCGTTTCACAAGTCTGCGCACAAGGCACATTTCGGTTATGAAGTAACCAACTTATAAAATTTGAGCTTTTAACTCAATCAATAAGGCAACGCAAGGCTGCCAATCGGCAGTGGACCCGGCTGTCCGTATGGCCTTGACTCCCAGGGGAGTGGTCCGAGTAATTGCTTTGAAAAGACTCTGGAACGAACTTTTCAATTGCTGATATACTATCATAAAATAACAGTCTTGTCAAGATTCCCACGCAATCTTACCGACCGCCGGTCCGGCAGGTACGGCTGTGTCTCTACTCGGGCATAGATTCATGCGACAGACGCACGGAAATCATGGACATCGCGTTTTTCTCCACGGAGTTGAGAATAAACCCGGCCAAATCGCAGGCGTAAAAGCCTCCGGTTGTCTCCACCCCCCGCTCCCGGACACAGCGGCTAAGAGCGCCGTAGCCGGCGGAGATGTCCCAGCGGCCCCGGCAGCAAAGATACAGATACCTTCCGGCGGGCTTCTCCCTGTAATAGGGAATGTCCGCTTTTTCTCTGATTCGGGTATAGAGATGGCTGATTGCTCCCGGCCCTCCCCGGTCCCCCGGCAAATGAATGGCTCCCAGCTGAAAATCCGCCTGTATGCCGTATTGGCCGCACAACGCCTGGCATCGGTCCAGCACAGCGATCAGCCTCTCCTCCTCACCGGCCGCCGGAGCTGTCAGCCCCTCCAGCTCCTCCACCGGGAGCGCCAGCAGATGCTCCCGCTCAAACCACGCCGTCTGTACGGCCATGTCCGGGCCCGGGTTGAACTCCAGACCGCGCAGGGCGCTGGACAACACAAAATCCATATGGTCCAGCTTTCGCCGCTCCGCCTCCAAACGCTCCTTCTGCTCCCGCAGCCGTTTTAAGGTCTCGGAAGCATCCTGTTCCCGCAGAGAGCGGCGGATTTCCTCCAAAGGCGTGCCCGTCCGGCGGAAGATGGAGATGGCGTAAAAATCGTAGAACTGCTCCACGTCGTAGTAGAAGTAGCCGTTATCCCCCTGGTGGGCCGGGGAAAGAAGGCCGATGTTCTTATAGTGCCGCAGGGTCTCCTTGGTGGCGCCGCACAAGGCGGCGAAGGCTCCGGAGGTCAGCCAGCCCTTTTCCCGTTCCATAAAAATTCCTCCCCAAAATGAAAAATACCTCTTGACTGCGTGGCGGCCACACGGTTTATGATACCTCCTGCCGGGAAGGATGTCAAACATCAAAACCGGGGAACCGCCGTTCCAGGCAGTTCCCCGATCAACTGGAATTTCCTATAAAGATTCAACAGGAAAAAATAGCTTGTTTTTCCCTGTCGCAGGCTCCGTATAATCACACACCGCTCCCGCGAGTTTCATTCCTTTTTCAGAAATGGTATTATTCATTACCTCGTCAAATATTTCGCCGTATCTGTTTGGTTCAATGTCCACAACAATGTATTTTCGCGCTGGAATAACCCATTTAGTCCATCCTTCAGGCGCAATTGCATCAGCATAAGTTTCAACACCTGCAAGGTATAACCCTCTTGTAAACTGATGAGTCCATGGATGAAAAGACTTATTCTCATCACTCATTACGCCCCAAAATCCAACATATGCCCCAGCCGGATTTTTCATGCCAAGAGCAGCCACCTCATTAAAATGAGAATTGGCTTCTTGCCATAACTCTTGCACAATATTTTTCTCTGTAGTACATAAACCTTCTTTACCAATAACTGTAATCATTGGTAAATCTATAATCTTTATTTCCATAAGCAATACTCTGTCTTCGACTATTCATTAAATCCCTACTTATTTCCCCAATTATAACACCGGCGCGAAACAAATACAAGCCGGTTTTATAGAATAAGAAACCTTTTCCACCAGCAACACGAAAGGAGAAAATCATGGAAACCAAACTCGACTCGTACCATCTGCCTGTCACAGGCAGGAACATTCTGCGCTTCGCCTTCCCCACCATTGTAATGACGGTGTTAAACACCTTCTACACCATGGTGGACGGGCTGTTCGTCTCCAACCTCATCGGCATGGAGGCCCTGTCCGCCATCAACCTCACCGCCCCGGCCATCGCCTTGATTACAGCGGTGTCCGGCATGCTGGCCACCGGCGGCAGCGCCCTGGTGATGAAAAAAATGGGGGAGCACAAAGAACAAGAGGCCCGGCAGGACTTCACCCTTCTCATTCTCACCAACGCCGTGGTGGGTGGGGTGATGATGGTGCTGGGCTACACCCTGATGGACACCCTGCTGGGCACCATGGGCCTTTCCCCGGCGGTGTTCGGCTACTGCCACACCTACCTGAGCAATTACCTGCTGTTCACCATTCCCATCCTGCTGATGTATAACTTCTCCCTCTACCTGATTGCCGCCGACAAATCTACCCTATCCTTGATCTGCACCGTGGCTGGGGGCGTGACCAATATCATTTTGGACTACGCACTGATTGCCCTGTTTGACTTGGGCATCCAGGGGGCGGCCATCGCCACTGGCCTTGGGTACTCCATTACCGCCGTGGTGGGCTTTCTGGTATTCCGGAAACAGGACAGCCTGCTCCACTTTGAAAAGCCGGTATTCCGGGGCGGGGTGCTGTTCCACGCCTCCACCAACGGCATGTCGGAGCTGGCAACCTCCCTGGTGTCCGGCATCACCACCCTGCTGTTCAATATGGCGATGCTGAAATACGTGGGTGAAGACGGCGTGGCAGCCATCACCATCATCATGTATGTACTTATGTTTGTCAGCGCCCTGTTCATCGGCTACTCCTACGGTGTGGCCCCGATGATCTCCTACTACCACGGAGAACAAAATCACGAGAAGCTGAAAAAGCTGGTGCGCTTCAGCATCCGTTTTATTATCGGGGTCTCCATTTTGTGTACGGTGGTTTCCATCCTGGCTACCGTCCCCCTGGTGAGTATTTTCACCCGGCCGGACAACCCGGTCTATGAGCTGGCAGTAACGGGAAACCGGCTGTGCTCCCTGGCACTGCTGTTTGTGGGACTGAATGTCTTTGCCAGCGGGACGTTTACTGCCCTGTCCAACGGCGTGGTGTCCGCCGTGCTGGCCTTCTCCCGGTCCTTTCTGTTCACGGCTGCCAGTATCCAGATCATGCCCCTTCTGCTGGGCGGCGTCACCGGCGTGTGGCTGGCGACCCCCGTGGCGGAGCTGCTGGGGACGGTGATGGCGGCGGCGCTGCTGCTGAAATACCGGAAGCGGTACGGTTACTGAGCGGAACATTTTGCGGCTCTCAAAAAGATTTTGCCGCAGGATATTTTCTTCCATCCCAGGATGCGGTATAATTTTCAAAAACAGCTGAGGAGGCCGTCTCATGCCCCGCATTCTGATTGTTGAAGACGATACCGACATTAACAACTCCACCGCCGAATACCTGCGCCGTCAGGGCTGTGAATGCGTCCAGGCTTTTTCCGGCACCGAGGGGCGTCTGCTCTGGCAGGAGGGCGGCGTTGACCTGCTGCTGGTGGACCTGATGCTTCCGGGCTTGTCCGGCAGCAAGCTGATCGCGGAGATCCGAAAAACCAGCCGGACGCCGGTCATCGTGCTGTCCGCCAAAACCGAGCTCTCCGACAAGGTGGAGCTGCTGGGCCTGGGGGCGGACGACTACCTGACCAAACCCTATCAGCTGGAGGAATTGTGGGCCAGAATCTTGGTCCAGCTCCGCCACGCCAGCGCCCTCCCCGCGGAAACCACCCTGCGCTACCGGGACTGGGTGCTGAACCTGGAGGAGATGACCCTGACCGCCGCCGGTCAGAGCGTCAGCCTCACCGCCCACGAGTTCAAGATCGTCGAGCTGCTGGCGGGGCGGCCTAGAGCGGTTCTCTGAAATAGCAATAAGAGAAGAGATATGGTAAGATGGCAGC
>CAJUQQ010000032.1 GCA_910588175.1 uncultured Oscillibacter sp. | reverse complement strand
GGCGGGGGAAGAAAGAGGAATACGAGCTGTTCTCCCAGGAGGACGGGGACGCCCCTGCTGTGCCCACCCTCACCCATGAACAGTTCCGGGCGTTGGAGGACTTTCTGAAAAAGAAAGACAACCCGGCCCTGCTGCCCATCCAGATTGCCTACTACACCGGGCTTCGCATTGGGGAGGTCTGCGCCCTCACTTGGCAGGACATCAATCTGGACGAGCAGTACCTCACGGTGCGGCGGAGCATCCGTTACAACGGGGCGAGGCACAAGACGGAGATCGGGGCCACCAAGCGGAAGAAAGTCCGCACCGTGGACTTCTGCGACACGCTGGCGGCGATCCTGCGGAGGGCCAAAAAGGAGCAGATTGGGAACCGCCTGCGCTATGGGGAGCTTTACAGCCTGAACTACTATACCGAGGTCCGGGAGAGAGATAGGGCCTATTACGAGGTCTACACCCTGCCCAGGACGGCGGAGGTGCCAGAGAGGTATCGGGAACTCTCTTTTGTCTGCCTCCGGCCTGACGGGGCTATTGAAACGCCGGGGACGGTAGGTATCATGTGCCGTCAGGCAAAGAAGAAAGTGCCGGGGCTGGAGGACTTCCATTTCCATATGCTCAGGCACACGTTCACCAGCAACCTCCTGTCCAACGGGGCCGCTCCCAAGGACGTGCAGGAGCTGCTGGGCCATGCCGATGTCAGTACCACGATGAACATTTACGCCCACGCCACGAGGGAGGCCAAGCGTACCTCCGCCCGACTGCTGGATAAGGTAGTCTGCGGGGAGTAAAAAGTTTCCCTTGTTTCAGCCCATAAGGGCAAAAACAAGGGAAATTACATAAGGTTTGGACATTTAACCTGTGGGATGCCTTGACATATCAGGGTTCTAAAGGGATTTGACGGATAAACTAGAATTTATCTAACTGAAATCTTGCCATAAAACCAGGCGGTGAATCAAGTCGATTTTGAGGCCATTTAGAGTTTGAAAATCAGCTTCTATAACATGCAAAGTATCTTGATCAAACATTCTGCAAGAATTTTGATATTTTCTATTGAACGCTGATATCCTGCACAAATATATTCCTGTAGAATAGAAGACACTGGTTGAAATGGCAGAAAACACCTGGCGGCAGGAGGGACGCTTCAACATGAACATGCCTGGCCCAAACAGCGGAATCGCACGGTTTTTAACCAAAATCTGCGACCTGATTTTTTTGAACGTGGTCTTCATCCTTACCTCATGCACCGTCGTCTGTTTGGGGGCGGCGGTCACGGCCCTTTACATGACAGCGATGGAGCTATACCAGAAAAGGGACTGCACCCCCGTTCGGGATTTCCTTCGGAATCTGCGGAAAGCCTTTACCGCCTCAACGCCAGCGGCGGTACTGCTGCTGGCGGACCTGACGCTGCTGGCTGTCCTTTACCGGGTCCTCTATGCCGAGACGCTTCTGTTTCCGCCGGAGTTGTTTGTGCTGTTTTGCATCGCTGCTGTGATGTTGACAGCTATCCTGTCCTGGTTGTTTCCACTCCTGGCCTGTTTTGAAAATACCTTCTCCAGGCACCTGGGGAATGCGGTGCGGCTGGCGCTGGCAAATCTCCCGGTCACGTTTTTTATCACGGCGCTCAATCTCCTGCCAATCCTGGTTCTTCTTTATCTGCCGCAGTTTTTTGGCGCCTTCCTGGGTGTGTGGCTGCTGATTGGGGCCGCGGCGGGAGCCTATGGGAACCTCTTTTATCTGCGCAGGATATTCAAGCAGTAACAAAACAATGCAGTCTTAGAAGGAGATGAAATCATGAGCGAATATCTCTCTTATGACGGGTATGCCCTGGTTTTCGAGGACGATTTTAACGGGGAAACTCTGGATAGAACCAAATGGAACATAGAGCTGCACGATCCGGGCTGGGTCAATGAGGAGCTTCAAGCCTACGTAGACGCGGAAGATGTCCTGTCCCTGCGGGACGGCTGCCTGCATATCCGCCCCACCAGGCTGACGCTGTGGGATGGAAGCGTTTTTTACCGCTCCGGGCGGATCTCCACCCAGGGAAAGCACGAGTTCACATACGGGATATTTGAGGCCCGGCTGAGGGTCCCCCGGGGGAAGGGATTTCTCCCGGCCTTCTGGCTGATGACGGGGGACGAGGAGCGCTGGGGCCAGTGGCCCGTCTGCGGCGAGATCGACGTCTGTGAGGTCCTGGGCCACGAGCCCCGGACGAACTACGGCACGCTTCACTACGGCCTGCCCCACGAGCAGAGCCAGGGGGCGGTTACTCTGCCGGAGGGGGACTTTGCGGCGGATTTCCACACCTTCTCTTTGGAGTGGCTTCCCGGGTGCATCCGCTGGTATGTGGACGGCAGGCTGTTCTATGAAGTGGAACAGTGGTTTTCCGCCGGGACGGATGGCCTCCGCACGCCCTTCCCAGCGCCCTTTGACCATAACATGTATGTGATTTTGAATCTGGCGGTGGGCGGCGTTTGGCCCGGCCCGCCGGATGAAGCAACAGACTTTGCCCGCGCCGCTTTTGAGGTGGACTACGTGCGGGTATACCGGAAAACACGTCAATCAATGGAGGAGCTATGATGGAGAAAATCCGCTTTTTGGATGAAAACGGAACCTTTGAACTGAGAAATCCCGAGGCGGTCAGCGGCCTCTATTTTCCCCTGGCCAGCGAGACCGGACTAAAAAGCGCCATCGCCCCCGATCTGGCCGGAGACAGCAAGCTGGACCAGGAGTCTTTTCTTCTGGAGCCGGTAAGCATCGAGGACCTGCGGAACAGCCGCGGCACCCGAAATTTCTGGTGCGTGACGGAAAAGGGCTGCTGGTCCGCCTCCGGCGTCAGCGCCGAACAGGAGGCCGCCCGCTTTACGCCGGACCAGGACGAGAGCGTCCTGACGGCGGGATTCTTGTGGCAGACGGTGCGCCGGACCTCGAGGCGCTATGGCCTTCAGGCGGAGCTGACGGCCTTTGTGCCGCCGGATGAGAATGTGGAGATTCTGGAGGTGCGGGTGACAAACCGGGACGCTGCGCCCCAGCGCGTCACCGGCGTCGCGGCGGTTCCCATCTACGGCCGGAGCGCGGACAACCTCCGGGACCACCGGAATGTGACCTCCATGCTCCACCGGATTCGGACCACAAAATACAGCGTCCAGGTCAAGCCCACCATGTCCTTTGATGAAAAGGGCCATCGGGAAAACCGCCGGATTTACTATGTCTGCGGAACAACCGGGAACGGTGGCGCCCCCGCCGGATTCTACCCGACGGTGCAGGAGTTTGTGGGCGAGGGCGGCACATTTCTCCATCCCCGGGCCGTCTGCGAGGACCGGGAGGCCCGGCCCGCCGGAATGGAGATCGACGGCAGGGAGGCCATGGGCGGCATCCGCTTCCCCGAGGTCACCCTGGGACCTGGAGAAACGTCGGTGTACCTCATCTTCCTGGGAATCACGGAGGATGCCGGGGACATGGACCGGATTTTAACGGCCTACGGCACAGAGGAACGGGTCCATGCCGCCCTGGAGCGCACAAAAGCTTATTGGCAGGACAAGGTAAACGTCCGCTACCAGACCGGCTCGGCGGACTTCGACCGCCTGATGCGCTGGGTGAGCCTCCAGCCCCTTCTGCGGCGGATCTACGGCTGTTCCTTCCTGCCCCACCACGACTATGGCCGGGGAGGCCGGGGCTGGCGGGACCTCTGGCAGGACTGCCTGTCTCTGCTGCTGATGGACCCCGGCGGCGTGGGGGAGATGATCCAGGCCAGCTTCGGCGGCGTGCGGATGGACGGAACCAACGCCACCATCATCGGAGAGGGCCTGGGGAACTTTATCGCGGACCGCAACGGCATCGCCCGAGTCTGGATGGACCACGCCCTCTGGCCCTTGATGACCACCAAGCTCTACATCGACCAGACGGGGGACCTGGATATCCTGCGCGCGAAGGTCTCCTACTTCAAGGACCCCCAGGCTATGCGGGGTACAGAGATCGACGGACAGTGGGACCCGGCGTACGGAAACAGGCAGCGGACGGCTTCCGGCGAGGTCTACACCGGCAGTATTTTGGAGCACCTGCTGATTCAGCACCTCACCGCCTTTTATGAGGTGGGGGAGCACAACATCTTCCGCCTCCGGGGGGCCGACTGGAACGACGCCCTGGACATGGCCCCGGAGCGGGGGGAGAGCGTGGCCTTCACCTGCGCCTACGCAGGCAATCTCAAGGACCTGGCGGGGCTTCTCCGGCGGCTGGCCGAGACCTGGAAGAACGTGGAGCTGGCGGAGGAGTTGGAGGAGCTGCTCCGGACGCCGCCCATGGCCTGCGACGATCTGTCGGAGAAAAAGGCGGTCTTGGAGCGATACACCCGGCGCTGCGCCCACAATGTCAGCGGCGGGACCATCCGGGTCCTCCCGATGGAGCTGGCGGAGAACCTGGAGGGCAAAGCGGACTGGCTGATGGAGCACATCCGCCGTCAGGAGTGGATCGCGGACGGGAGGGACGGCTGGTTCAACAGTTACTATGACAACCACGGGCAGCCCCTGGAGGGCATTGCGGAGACCGGCGCACGCATGATGCTTACCGGACAGGTGTTCGCCATCATGAGCGGGACCGCCACGGAGGAACAGGTGAAGGCCATTGCCCGCAGTGCCGACAAATACCTCTACAAAAAAGAGGAGGGGGGCTACCGGCTGAACACGGACTTCCACGAGCTGAAATTCGATATGGGCCGGATGTTCGGCTTTGCCTACGGTGAGAAGGAGAACGGGGCGGTGTTCTCCCACATGACGGTGATGTACGCCAACGCCCTCTACCGCCGGGGCTTCGTCCAGGAGGGCTATAAGGCGCTTCAGACCCTGGCGGACGCCGCTCTGGATTTTGAGAGCAGCAAAATCTATCCCGGCATCCCGGAGTATTTCAACGCCGAGGGCCGGGGAATGTACCACTACCTCACCGGCGCGGCCAGCTGGTACATGCTGACGGTAATCACGGAGGCGTTCGGCGTCCGGGGGGAGAACGGCAGCCTGACGATCGCCCCGAAGCTGGTGCGGGAGCAGTTCGGCGAAGCAGGGACCGCCTCCCTGGCCCTTCCCTTCGCCGGTAAGCGGTTCCAGGTGATCGCCGTCAACCTGAGCCGGAAGGACTACGGCGAATACCGGCTGGAAAAGGCGTACCTGACCACGGCGGACGGCCCTCAAATGCGGCGGCTGCCGGTGGCGGAAGGACGGGTCCTGCTGGACCGGGCGCTTCTGGACCGGCTGCCTGTGACGGAAAATCAGATCACAGTGGAATTGATGTAAGGAGATGACGCGCGATGCAGTATGGATTTTTTGACGATCAGGCCCATGAGTACGTGATCACCCGGCCCGACACCCCGGCCCCTTGGGCCAACTACCTGGGCTCCCCGGAGTACGGGGTGCTGATCTCCAACAACGCCGGAGGCTACAGCTTTGTCAAATCCGGGGCCAACGGACGGATTCTTCGGTATGTGTTCAACCAGTTCGACCAGCCGGGGCGGTATCTCTATCTTCGGGACAACGAGACGGGGGACTTCTGGTCCGCCTCCTGGCAGCCGGTGGGAAAGGACCTGGATACGTACAAAAGCGAGTGCCGCCACGGAATGGGCTACACGGTCATGACGGCGGATTATGGCGGCATCCACAGCGAGGCGGCTTATTATGTGCCCTTGGGCGGGACCCACGAGGTCTGGCGGCTGACGGTGCGCAACGACTCGGACCGCCCCCGGACGTTGACCCTCACGGGCTACGCGGAGTTTACCAGCCACGGCAATTATGAGCAGGACCAGGTGAACCTGCAATACTCCCAGTTTGTCACCAGAACCTTGTTCAACGAAAACCGGGTCCGCCAGCAGATTCACGGCAATCTGGACGCGGCGGAGAACGAGGTGGACGCCAAGTCCGTCATCGAGCGATTCTTCGGACTGGCCGGGGCGGAGGTTTCCTCCTACTGCGGCGACAGGGCGGAATTCCTGGGACCCTACCGGGGATACGGCAGTCCCGTAGGCGTGGAGCGTGGGAACCTCTGGAACCGCCTGGGCTACAACGGCAACAGCTGCGGCGCGCTCTCGGCGGCTGTGACCCTGAAGCCGGGAGAGACTGTGACAGTGGCCTTCCTGCTGGGGGAGAAACACGAGCGGGAAAGCGCCGCTCTTATGAAGGCGTATCAAGACCCGGAGGCGGTCTGTGAACGGGAACTGGAGGCCCTGAAACAGTTCTGGCACGGCAAGCTCTCCCATTTCCAGGTCAAGACCCCCTGTCCGGCGTTCGACACCATGATCAACACCTGGAACGCCTACAACAGCTTCATCACCTTCACCTGGTCCCGGGCGGCGTCGTTCATTTACTGCGGTTTGCGCAACGGCTACGGCTACCGGGACACGGTGCAGGATATCCAGGGCGTCATCCATCTGGAGCCGGAGGCAGCGGCGGAGAAAATCCGCTTCATGCTCTCGGCCCAGGTGGACCACGGCGGTGGACTGCCCCTGGTGAAATTCACCCACGACCCGGGCCATGAGGACACACCGGAGGACGCCTCCTACGTTCAGGAGACCGGCCACCCCGCCTACCGGGCCGACGACGCGCTGTGGCTGTTCCCCACGGTCTACAAATACATCGCCGAGACCGGGAACGTTGGTTTTTTGGATGAGGTCATCCCCTTTGCCAATCGGGATGAGGGCACCGTATACGAACATTTAAAGCGGGCGCTGAACTTTTCCCTCCAGCATTTAGGCCCCCACGGGATGCCCGCCGGCCTTCACGCCGACTGGAACGACTGCCTGCGGCTGGGGGCGGAGGGGGAGTCCTCCTTTGTGGCCTTCCAGTTCTACTACGCCTTTACCGTCCTGCGGGAGTTTGCCGCCTGCCGGGAGGACGGCAGGTATCTGGACTGGCTGGAGAGGGAACAGAAAAAGCTCCGGACCCTGCTCAACGACCTGTGCTGGGATGGGGACCGCTACATCCGGGGCTTTACCGAGGCCGGCGAGGTCATCGGAAACCACAGCGCCCCGGAGGCCAACCTGTGGCTCAATCCCCAGAGCTGGGCGGTCATCAGCGGCCTGGCGGACGGGAAACAGGCCCAGCTGGCCATGAACAGCGTCTATAACCGGCTGAATACCGACTACGGCGCCATCCTCATGGACCCGCCCTACCACGCCCACGCCTTCGACGGGGCGCTGGCCGTCATCTACAACGCCGGGGTCAAGGAGAACGCCGGGGTCTTCTCCCAGTCTCAGGGATGGCTGATCCTGGCGGAGGCCCTCCTGGGCCACGGGGACCGGGCCTTTGAGTATTTCAAGGAAAACGCCCCCTCCATGCAGAACGACCGGGCGGAGATCCGGAAGATCGAACCCTACTGCTACGGCCAGTTTACCGAAGGGCCGGCCAGCCCAAACGCCGGGCGGTCCCACGTCCACTGGCTCACGGGCACGGCTTCCACCGTTATGGTGGGCTGTGTGGAGGGCATCCTGGGGATGCGGCCGGACCTGGAAGGGCTGAAAATCGCGCCCTCCATCCCGAGGGAATGGAAGGCGCTGGAGATCGAGAAGGATTTCCGGGGGAAAAGGCTTCACATTCTGGTGGAAAATCCAAACGGCAGAGAGTCCGGCTGCGAGTCCCTGACGGTGAATGGAATGCCCATGGAGGGAAACTACGTGCCGGAGGCCTGCCTCACGGCGCGGACGGAGATTGTCCTGACGATGTGAACGACTCCCGGTTCACGTTCCAGTTGTTCATGTAGTTCCTGTCCCGGTAGGCCTTGGGCGTCATGCCCATCTGGGTGCGGAAATGCTGGATGAAATGGCTCTGGGAGGAGTAGGACAGCATGGCGGCGATGTCCGCGAAGTCGTAGTCGCTGAAGCGGAGGAGATTCTTCGCCATGTCGATCTTCCTCTGGCGGATGTACTCGCTGACGGAAATGCCGGTCTCTTGCTTGAAAATGCGGGACAGGTGGGCCGGGGAGATGGAGATGGCGGAGGCCAGCTCCTGGATCGTAATACGGTCCATGATGTGGACGTAAATGTAGTCGATGGCCTCCGCCACCTGCTTGGAAGAGGCGATGCGCTTTTTCAGGTTCCGCATGCGGCAGACATAGTCCAGGGCCATCTGGTCGTGGACGTAGACGATTTCCGCCATATTGGTGCAGCAGTCCATCCGGCGGATGTACTCGTCACTGAGCCCGAAGGCCTCCTCCATGGCCATGCCGCCCTCCATGCAGAACCGGGCCAGCATGGCTGCTGTCACTACGAAGTGATAGCGCAGATTGGTCACCCGGTCCTCGGAGAGCTGCCCCACGCCCTCCATGTTCTCAAAGGCGCCCCGGCTGCAGTTCTCCTGTACCGCGTCGATCATTCCCTCCGCCACGGAGCGGTAAAACAGAAACTCCTCCCCGGGCTCCCGATGGCTGGTGACCTCCCGCTCCCCGTCGGCCTCCAGAGGCTTCCACGCCTTTGCTCCATTCATATGCACACCTCCTTCAATATCTTTCAGGGCTAGAATATATCATAGATTTGATATTTCGGCAAGAGGAAAGACGGGAGATTTTTCCGCAGGCTAACTGGAAATTATATGTAAAATACCTAAAGTCCGGCATGAATTTGATATATCTTTCTTTAATTTTGTATACGCTTTTTCGGCGGCACTTTATAATGAGGGGAGCATCACAGCAGACGGCTGTATCAAATTGGAAATAGGAGGAAACGATCGTGAAGAGAAGAATTTGGTATGCCGCTCTGATGGCCGCGATGATTCTTGGCCTTCTGAGCGGGTGCGGCTCCAGTCCCGGCGGTTCGGATGTTGTGCCGGGCGTGGAGGGCAAGATCCTCAACATCTACGTGTGGAACGATGAGTTCCAGGGGAAGTTCAACGCCAACTATCCTGAGATCGACCATCTGTCCAACGACAAGTCCGTCACCTTCCTGAAGGACGGCACGGAGATCCACTGGGTCATCAACCCCACTCAGGACGGCGTCTACCAGCAGAAGCTGGACGAGGCGCTGCTCAAGCAGGACCGTGTCTCCGCCGATGAGCGGGTGGACATGTACCTGGTGGAGGCCGACTACGCGCTGAAATACATCGACCCGGAGGCCAATGTGGCCATGCCCATCTCCCAGCTTGGCATCACGGACGCGGACATCGCCAACCAGTACCGCTACACCTTGGACGCCATGCGGACGGCTGACGGCGAGATCCGGGGCCTCAGCTACCAGGCGACCCCCGGGATGCTGGTCTACCGCCGCTCCATCGCTAAGGCCGTTCTGGGCACCGACGACCCGGAGACCGTGGCCGCCGCCGTCTCCGACTGGGATAAATTCTATGAGACGGCGGAGCGGATGAAGGACGCCGGCTACTACATGTACTCCGGCCGGGCCGACACCTACCGGGTGTACTCCAACAACGTCTCCTCCCCCTGGGTCAAAAACGACAAGACCGTGGTGGTGGATCCCAATATGATGCGGTGGGTGGAGCGCTCCTTGGAGGATACCCGGAGCGGGATCAACCACAATGTGCCGGGCCAGTGGATCGACGAGTGGAACAAGGACATGGGCCCGGACTCCAAGGTTTTCTGCTTCTTCCTGCCCGCCTGGGGCCTGGACGTGTGCATCAAGCCCAACGTGACGGACACTGCCGCCGCCCAGGACTGGGCCTCCTGCCCCAGCCCCCAGAGCTTCTTCTGGGGCGGCACCTGGCTGGTGGCCGCCCAGGGCTCCGACAACCCCGAGCACGTGAAGGACATTATGCTCAAGATGACGGCGGACCGGGACATCCTCCGGAGCCTTGCGGTGAACAATGGGGAGATGAGCAACGACCAGCCCCTGATGGAGGAGCTGGCCCAGTCCCCCGACTTCGGCATTGAGCTGCTGGGCGGGCAGAATTACCTGGGCGTGCTGTCCGAGGTGGCCGCCAATATCGACCTGAGCAACATCTCCTCCTATGACCAGGGCTGTGTCGAGGAATTCCAGAACACCTTCGGCGACTACTTCAACGGCAAGATCAGCCTGGAGAAGGCCAAGGCCAATTTTGAGATGTCCATCACCGAACGCTACCCCTGGCTGGTAGGCGGCGGCGTGGAATGGCCGTAAAAGCGGCAGACCATCGATACTGTGAAAGGGGGACCTCTTATGCAAAACCAGAAGAAACTCAAAACCGTCAGCTACGCCAAATGGGGCTATCTGTTCATCCTGCCCTTCTTCCTGTCCTACGCCATCTTTTCCCTGATTCCGCTGGCGGACACCATTCGCAACAGCTTCTATGAGTACTACGCCTTCGGCCTGAAGACGGTGGGCCCCAACTGGACGGGCCTCAGCAATTACATCTCCCTGCTCTCCTCGGACCTGCCCAAGTACGCCTGGAACACCTTCGTCATGTGGATCCTGGGCTTCGTGCCCCAGATCGTGGTGGCCCTGGTGCTGGCGTCCTGGTTCACCGACGCCCGGCTGAAGATCCGGGGCAAGCAGTTTTTCAAGGTGGTCATCTACCTGCCGAACCTGATCATGGCCTCCGCGTTTGCCATGCTGTTCTTCGCCCTGTTCTCCAACGCGGGACCCATCAACAACATCCTCCTCAACATGGGCGTGATCGGGGAGGCCATCCGGTTCATGGAGTCCACCCTGGGCGCCCGTACCTTGGTGGGCCTGATGAACTTCCTCATGTGGTTCGGCAACACCACCATTATGCTGATGGCGGCCATCATGGGCATCAACCCCTCCATCTTTGAGGCGGCGGAGCTGGACGGCTGCACCCACCTCCAGAAGTTCTTCAAGATTACCCTTCCCCAAATCAAGCCCCTGCTGACCTACACACTGATTACCTCCCTCATCGGCGGTCTCCAGATGTTCGACGTGCCCCAGATCCTCACCGGCGGCAAGGGCGCGCCCGACCGGACCACCATGACCCTGATTATGTACCTCAACAAGCACCTCCAGGCCAAGAACTACGGCATCGCCGGTGCGCTGTCCGTGTTCCTCTTCATCATCAGCGCCATCCTCTGCTGGTTCGTCTTTAAGATGAACACCGATCCCGACCCCGACGGCTCCAAGTCCGCCGCCAAGCGCGCCAAGAAAGGGGGCAACGCGTAATGCAGGAAAAGAGATCTCACGGGCGTGAAATTCTCGCCCATGTCGTTTTGATTATCTTGGCGTTCCTGTGCCTGTTCTTCTTCTACATCCTGATTATCAATGCCACCCGTTCCCACGCGCAGCTTCAGCTGGGCTTCTCCGCGCTGCCTGGTTCCAGCCTGGTGACGAACTTTAAAAACGTCATCAACGACCCGGCTATCCCCATCCTCCGGGGCGTGCTGAACAGTCTGATTGTGTCCGGCTGCTGCGCCGCCATCGTGACCTATTTCTCCGCCCTGACGGCCTACGGCATCTACGCCTATGACTTCAGGCTGAAAAAAGCGGCCTTCACCTTCATCATGGCCATCCTGGTCATGCCCACTCAGGTGACGGCCCTGGGCTTCCTCCGCCTGATCACCAACATGGGTATGGACGACTCCCTGCTTCCCCTGATTATCCCCTCCATCGCCTCTCCCGCTGTGTTTTACTTCATGCACAGCTACATGCAGTCCTCCCTGCCCAAGGACCTGATCGAGGCGGCCCGGATCGACGGCTCCATGGAGTTCAGCACCTTCAACCGCATCGTGCTGCCCATCATGAAGCCCGCCATCGCGGTACAGGCCATTTTCACCTTCGTGGGCTCCTGGAACAACTACTTCATTCCCGCCCTGGTGATTACCTCCAAGAACAAGCAGACCCTGCCCATCATGATCGCCACCCTTCGGGGCGCGGACTACATGAACTTCGACATGGGAAAAATCTACATGATGATTACCATCGCCATTGTGCCCATCATTATCATCTACCTGCTTTTGTCGAAGTTTATCGTAGAAGGCGTCACCTTGGGCGGCGTCAAGGAGTAACGACGGCAAGGAGAGACCGCACATGGAAAAATGGATTCGTACCCGCTATCAGCCCAATCTGCCCCTCGACGGCGAACGCCGCGTGACGGCCTGCCCGGAACACATCGCCCTCTCCCGGCAGGCCGCCCAGGAGGGCATGGTGCTGCTGAAAAACCGAAACAGCCTGCTCCCCCTGGCCCCCGGCAGTCGGGTGGCTCTGTTCGGAAAGGGCAGTTTCGACTATGTAAAAGGCGGAGGAGGCAGCGGCGACGTGACCTGCGCATATGTCCGCAATGTCTGCGACGGGTTGAAAGAGGAGGGCGTTTTCGTCTACGAACCCCTTTCGGACTACTACCGGGCTTATGTCGCGGAGCGCTATGCCGCCGGGGACATCCCCGGATTGATGGCGGAGCCGGAGCTTCCGGTGGAACTGCTGTCCTCGGCGCGGGAACATGCGGATACCGCCGTGATCGTCCTCAGCCGCTTCTCCGGCGAGGGCTGGGACCGGATTCCCGTGATTCCCGAGAACAAAGACTATGTGTGGGCCGACGAGGTGCTTATGCCCCAGCGGGCCCAGAGGATCTTCCCCAAGGGGGATTATTACCTGACGGACGCTGAGAGCGCCATGGTGGACCAGGTCTGCGCCGCCTTTGACCGGGTGGCCGTGGTGCTGAACGTGGGCGGCGTCATGGACGTCTCCTGGTTCTATGAGAACGACCGGATTTCCTCCGTGCTGCTGGCCTATCAGGGCGGTATGGAGGGCGGAAGCGCCATCGCCGCCCTGCTGGCCGGAAAGGCCAATCCCTGCGGCAAGCTGCCGGACACCTTTGCCCGGGACCTGGACGACTACCCATCCACGGAGCATTTCCACGACTCCACAGACTATGTGGAATACGCCGAGGATGTCTATGTGGGCTACCGGTATTTCGAGACCCTGCCGGGCGCGGCGGAGCGGGTCTGCTATCCCTTCGGCTTCGGCCTGTCCTACACCCGCTTTGCTCTGGAGGTCCTGGAGGCCGGGGCGGAAAACGGAATAATTCAGATCCGCACCCAAGTGACCAACATCGGGGACCGGGCGGGGAAGGAAGTGGTCCAGCTCTATTTCTGCCCGCCCAAGGGGCGGCTGCAAAAGCCCTCCCGAAATCTGACGGCGTTCCGCAAAACCGGACTTCTGGGCCCCGGCGAGAGCGAAACGGTGACGCTGTCCTTTGCCGTATCGGATATGGCCAGCTTTGACGACCTGGGAAAGATCGCCCCCTCCGCCTGGGTGCTGGAAAAAGGCCGCTATGACCTGTATCTGGGGACCAGTGTCCGGGACGTGGAAAAGCTGGATTTTGCCTGGGAACAGGCGGAGACGGAAATCGTCCGGCAGTGCAGGAATGTCCTGGCCCCGTCCCAGCTGGCGAAGCGTCTCCAAGCGGATGGGACCTGGGAGTATCTGCCTGCCGCCCCGGCGGTAGACACGGATGCCAACGCCCTTGTTCCCCTGGATCCCAATACCCTGGAGGCGGTGGCCCCGGAAGCGCGGGCCAGAGGGCGGTACTGGCTGGCCCGGCCTTACCCGGAGGGGGTGCGGCCCCTGTCTGAGGTGGCGGAGGGAAAACTGACCCTGGACGCTTTCATGGCCCAGCTCCGTGACGAGGACCTCATCCATCTGCTGGGCGGCCAGTCCAACGTAGGTGTTTCCAATACCTTTGGCATTGGGAACCTGCCGGAATACGGCGTGCCCAACATCACTACAGCCGACGGCCCTGCGGGCCTTCGGATTCAGCCGGAGGCGGGCGTGTGTACCACCGCCTGGCCCTGCGCAACGCTCCTGGCGGCAACCTGGGACGAAGACTTGGTTTCCAGAGCCGGCGAGGCCGCCGCCGCGGAGGTGAAGGAGAATAACATCTCTGTCTGGCTGGCTCCGGCGGTGAACATCCACCGCAGTCCCCTCTGCGGGCGGAACTTTGAGTACGACTCCGAGGACCCCCTGCTGGCGGGAAAGATCGCCGCCGCCATGGTGCGGGGCATCCAGTCCCGGCATATCGCCGCCACGGTGAAGCACTTTGCCTGCAACAACAAGGAGACCAACCGGAAAAACAGCGACTCCCGCCTCTCCCAGCGGGCTCTGCGGGAAATCTATCTGCGCCCCTTTGAGATTGTGATCCGGGAGGCGGGGCCCTGGGCGGTCATGAGCTCCTACAACATCATCAATGGCCGCCGGGCCTCGGAGAGCCGCGAACTGCTGACGGACATTCTCCGAGAGGACTGGGGCTATACCGGCATGGTCATGACCGACTGGTGGACCAAGGGAGAGCACTATAAGGAAATCCTGGCCGGAAACGACCTGAAAATGGCCAACGGCTACCCGGAGCGGGTCCAGCAGGCCATGGACCTGGGACTGGTGTCCCGGGAGGACCTGGAGACCTGCGCGCGGCGAGTCCTGGAACTGATTTTGAAGATTGACTGACGAAGGAGGAACCTTACTTATGGCAACTTTGAATTTGAAAGGGATCACCAAGATCTATCCCCACAGCGGCGGACAGAAGAAGCCCAAAAAGGGTGCGCCTGAGAAGAAGACCAACCTCCAGGTGACGGACAAGGGCGTTGTGGCGGTCCAGCAGTTTGACTTGGACATCAGGGATAAGGAGTTCATCGTTCTGGTTGGCCCCTCCGGCTGCGGCAAGTCCACCACGCTGCGGATGGTTGCCGGCCTGGAGGAGATCTCCGGCGGCGAGCTGTACATCGACGGGAAGCTGATGAACGACGTGGAGCCCAAGAACCGGGACATCGCCATGGTGTTCCAGAGCTACGCCCTGTACCCCCACATGACCGTCTACGAGAATATGGCCTTCCCCCTGAAGCTCCGCAAAATGCCCAAGGATGAGATTGACCGCCGGGTCAAGGAAGCGGCGGAGACCCTGGACATCACCCAGTACTTAGACCGCAAGCCCAAGGCCCTCTCCGGCGGCCAGCGCCAGCGCGTTGCCATCGGCCGGGCCATCGTCCGGGAGCCGAAAGTGCTCCTCATGGACGAACCCCTCTCCAACCTGGACGCCAAGCTCCGTAACCAGATGCGGGCGGAGATCATCAAGCTCCGGCAGAAGATCAACACGACATTTATGTACGTGACCCACGACCAGACGGAGGCCATGACCCTGGGCGACCGGATCGTCATCATGAAGGACGGCTTCATCCAGCAGATCGGCACGCCCCAGGAGGTCTTCGACCACCCCGCCAATCTCTTTGTGGCCGGCTTCATCGGCATGCCCCAGATGAACTTCTTCGACGCGCAGCTGAAAAACGAGGGCGGAAAGTACTCCGTGTCCGTCGGCGGCTGCACGGTGGAGCTCTCTGAGGAGAAGCAGGCGAACCTGACGGCCCACGGCGTGGCGGCCCAGGACATCACCCTGGGCGTCCGGCCCAGCCACATGGTGCTCTCCAAGGAGCCGGGTAATACCCTCTCCGCCACCGTGGAGGTCAGCGAGATGATGGGCAGCGAGGTCCACTTCCACGCCAACGCGGGCGGCAAGGACGTGGTGGTCATCGTCCCCACCATGGATGCCGAGGGCCAGCACATCGACTCCTTCCACGCTGGCGACCAGCTGAATCTCACCTTCTCCGGCAGTGTGTGCCATATCTTTGACCGCGAGGGAAGAAATCTGGAATTTTAATGCCGAAACGGGTGCTGTCAAAAGACAGCACCCGTTTTTTCTTCTTATACTAGTAGTTCACCAAGATAGGAAATAGAAATAGCGAAGAAGCGAGAAATGTGGTAAAATACCCTCGGGTGATGAGGAATGAACCACAAATACATCGTAACATTAACGGATGAAGAACGGGACATGCTGCAGGAGCTAATTGCAAAAGGACGAACCCAAGGATATCGAATCAAGCATGCCCAGATACTGTTGAAATTGGATGAAATACCAGAAAACCGAGAGTGGACATACGATAAAATAAGGGAAGCGTATCATGCCACGCCACACACAATCTGTCGGATAGCAAAACGATTTGTAACTGACGGCGTAGAAGCGGCTCTGGGGCGGAAGGAGCAAGTGAACCGGCACAAGAAGGTAGACGGGCGAGTGGAGGCACATATCATAGCCATCGCCTGCTCGGAAGCGCCGGAGGGGCGGGAACGGTGGACATTGCAGCTGATTGCGGATGAACTGGTACGTCTGGGGATCGTGGAGAGTATCTCCGACACAGCCGTGATGGACACACTGAAAAAAACGAACTTAAGCCTTGGCAAAAGAAGGAATGGTGTATCCCCAAGCCGGGGGCGGAATTTGTAGCGCGGATGGAGGATGTTCTGGATGTATACCAGCAGCCTTACGACCCTTTGCGCCCGGTAGTCTGCCTGGATGAAACAAACCTGCAGCTGGTTGAGAAACAGCGCATCCCAGCAAAACCAGGAAGTGTGGAACGGGAAGATTACGAGTACCGCCGCTGTGGCGTGGTGGATTTGTTTGTTGCCTTTGAACCGCTGGCCTGCAAAAGGGTTGTGAAACTTACACACACCAGAACTGCAGTAGATTTTGCCCATTTTCTGCATGAACTGGTGGATGTCCATTACGGCCATTGTGAAAAAATTGTGCTGGTCATGGACAATTTGAGCATTCACTCGATTGCGTCCTTGTATAAAGCTTTTGAACCTGCTCAGGCCAGACGGATCATACAGCGGTTGGAAATTCACTACACTCCCATTCACGCCTCCTGGCTGAATATGGCAGAGATTGAAATTGGCATCCTTTCCAGACAGTGCCTCTCTCAAGCCTTATCTTCTTTCGAGACTATGCAGCGCCAGGTCAACGCATGGGCGATGTACAGAAACTCCGTTTGCTCTACTGTCCGTTGGAGATTTTCCTCTGATGATGCCAGGTGCAAACTCAGAAAACTATACCCTATTATCTTATAATTTCTAATTTGGTAAAGTACTAGGCCTTGTTTGAAAAATAGCAAAACGCCCAATTGGCGGATATTTTTCCGCCGCTCTGCGTTGATTTTCCTTGCAATACACAAAGTATTGCTGCGTCAAATCGCCTTGACCAGTCAGACGGCGTCCAACGGTTGTGAATACAGGTTCTTAAACAAGTCCCGGCGTATTCATCAAGCCGGGCTCAGATACAAGTCTTTATATTGTTTTGCGGAGTTCTCCCAGGACAGGTCCTTCACCATATCCCGCAGGATCATTTCGTCCCAATACTTGCGCTGGTCAAAATAGAACGCCTTCGCCCGGTTGATAGCGTCCAGAAGCAGGCCGGCGTCGTAGCGGTCGAAGGTAAAGCCATTCCCGGAGTTGAGGCCCATGTTATAAGGCTCCACCGTATCCTTCAAACCGCCGGTTTCCCGGACGATGGGAATGGTGCCGTAGTGCATGGCGATGAGCTGCGTCAGCCCGCAGGGCTCAAATTGAGACGGGACCAACAGGGCGTCGGCTCCTGCGTAGATCCTGTGCGACCGCGCTTCATCGTACATGATATTCGCGCACACGCGTCCCTTGTACGCATTCTCATAATACCGGAAAGAGTCCTCATATACCCGGTCTCCGCTGCCAAGCACCACGACTTGCGTATACTTGTCCACAACTTGGGGAAGAACGGCATTGACCAAATCCAGTCCCTTCTGATTCGTCAGCCGGGAGATCAGTCCGATCACAAATTTGCCGCTGTCCTGGACCAGTCCCAATTCCTCCTGCAGCTTCTGCTTGTTCTCCTTTTTCTTTTCCAGCACATTGGAGATGTTGTAGCCGGCGTGCAGGCAGGAATCGGTCTCCGGGTTCCATATATCATAGTCGATGCCGTTTACAATGCCGCGCAGTTTGCCGGAATGATACCGCAGATGGGCGTCTAAGGTCTCTCCGTAGTACGCGCTCTGAATCTCCCCCGCATAGGTCTGGCTTACGGTGGTAATGATGTTTGCGTAGGCCAATCCGCCCTTGAGCATATTTGCGTCGTTATAGCCTGTTTTCAAAGCATCCATGTCAAAGACGTAATCCGGCAGTCCGGACCAGTAGCGAATTGTAGGAATATCGTAAATTCCCTGGAAACGGAGATTGTGGATGGTCAGGATCGTTTTCGCGCTGTTGAGCCGGGTGTTGGCAAACAGCGTCCGCAGATACACCGGGACCAGGGCGGCCTGCCAGTCGTGGCAGTGGATGATATCGGGGATCCAATCCATGTAGTTCAGCGCCGCAAGAGCCGCCTTTGCGAAGTAGCAGTATTTGGGGATATCGTCAATGAGATTAGTGTATGGATTTCCCCAGCTGAAAAACTCTTCGTTGTCAATAAAATCGTATACCACGCCGTCCCAGACATACTCCATGATGCCCACATAATAAGACCGGCCATCGGCGCAGAGGTCCATCTGAAAAGATCCGCGGTAAATCATTTTCTGCTGATACTCCCACGGGATGCACTTATAGCGGGGAAGGATGACTTTCACATCGCAGTTTTGCTTCACCAGCGCCTTGGGAAGCGCGTACATCACATCGCCCAGGCCGCCGGTCTTGACAAATGGATAGCATTCCGAACCGATGAACACGACGCTCCTTCTGGGGGACGGATTAGCCTGTTCCGGTGTGGACGCTTCTGTGGGCTCTTCCGCCACGACATCCTCCGGAGCAGGTATTTCTGCAGGTTCCTCCACCGGGGTATTCTCTTCCGTAGTTTCTATGTCTGCCGGCTGTGGCCGTTCCTCCTGGACCGCATTTGCGGGTTCGGTCTGCGGAAGCTTTTCAATCTGCTCTTCTGCAGCCTTGGGAGGTTCCGCTTCAATTTTTTCCGCCAGCGGGTTCACACTGTCCTCCCCGGCAGCTTGAACCTTGGGTTCTGCGGTAATTGGTTCCAATGGAGCTTTGTTTGTTCTGTCAGTCTTTGCGGTTTTCTTTTTTGCCATTTTGCATCACCTTACATCCTGATTTATGAACTCTGGTTTCCTGACGCGTTGCGAAGAGCGCATCCAGCCGTTATTTATAATCGCCCAATTTGCTTTCGTGTTCCCGTTTCTTCTTGAGCTATTGCGGCATGACGCTTTAGACCCTGCCGGGAATACGGAACCAAATTGGGACTTTATCATTATACAGCATGAACAAATGCAAAACAAGGCAGGTCGGACAATTTTTAAGGCAAATATATCAGGAGTCAGGATGCGTGGGGGAACAGAACATCCCATCTGTCGATCACGTATAACAGAGTGCACTCCTGTTGGGTTTTCCCGGTTTGATAATCTCCGCCATGTATTGTTGTATGGCTTATTTAGGAGTTTTTGAGCCACTCCTGATACTCCTCCAGCGAGATCTTCCCCGCCTCGCACTCCGCTTTTTTCTCTCTGGCCCTCTCACCCCAGGCGTAGAGCGTAGCAGGAGTGATCTTTCCGGTCTTCGTCCAAGCAAACCGCTTCTTGTACTCCCGGCGGTAGACCTTGAATATCTCGTCATTCTCCTTGCTCTGTGACCAGTGGACGAAAGCGCCGATCTCCTTGCAGACACGCCCCTTTTCATCCGTGGTGACGTCGCAGTACTCGGCGGTGCCCCTGCCCTTGACGGCGAAGTAGAGGCCGCAGTTCTTGCACACGCGCATCCGCTGTTCCCGCTGGACGCACTCCCGAAGGAAGTAGTCGATCAGGTCGTAGATGGTTTTGGGATAGAGGACCTCCGTGAAGGTGTGGGAGTCAACCAGCTCGAATTTCAGAGGCAGGACGCAGAACTGGAACGTGTTCAGTGTGTCGGAGCCCTCACGCTTGTAGTAACTCGCCATAAGCTCCTGGACGGAGGCCTTTTTCCCCAGATCAATGTCCAGGACCTCCTGGAAGAGCCGCTGGATCTGCCTCTGCATGGTGTCAAGATTGCTGGGGATGTGGGTCAGGTCCTTCCTGGGCAGAAGGTCGATCAGATCAGAGCCGTCCGAGTTTGCCGCTTGATTGAAACGCTGCAACCAGTCCAGGCGAAGCTGGTGGAAATAGATGTGGGCCTCCGCCAGCTCGTCCAATCCGGCGAGAACGATGGCCGCGTCCTGCGAATCCCGGGTCTGGTAGAACCGCAGGACCGCCTTCTCCATATTCTTGATCATGGGCTCATACTTCCAGATATCCAGACGCAGCAGCCTCAAAAGACTTTCCGGAAACGGGAAGTCTTTTTTTGCCAGCGATGAGTCAGGGCCATAACAAAAATGCTCTCTGCGGTTGGAGATGTAGGTTTTGAATGTATAGTGGTTCATTTCACACCCCCGAAAATAGACTGTCAATAAAATAATTATATGAACGGTCTTGACAGGAACCCGGGAGCCTGCTAAACTGGAACATGAAGAGACCGCTCATATAACAAAAGATAAAATAAGACTATCATATGAGCGAATAAAAGTCAAATCAATTTTCAAAGGAGGTACTACGATGAAAAACACCATTCTCTCATCGCTCAACACCATCGACGGGGAGACTCTGATGAATCGCCCGCTCCAGCCGCTGAGCTTTGTGGTGGACACACTGATCTCCCAGGGCCTGCACATCCTCGCTGGTTCTCCCAAGGTCGGGAAAAACAGACCAGTTTATCCAGCTTGTGAAACGCTATACCGATTTCTCCGAGCTTACAACGCCCATGCTCAACGAGTTTATCGAGAAAGTGATTGTGCATGAGGGCGAGGGGCGGGGGAATGACCGCCGCCAGCGGATAGACATTTATTTAAACTTTATCGGCGCATTTGAAGTACCCGCCCATATCGTCACCCCGGCAGAGGTGGAGGAACAACGCCGCCAGCAGGAGGAACAGGCGGCAAAGGAAGCCCGGTCAAAGGAGCTTGAAAAGGCGCGGTATGAGAAGCGCAAGGCAGAGAAACGGGAATTTACCGCAAGGAAAAAGGCGGGGCTTCTCACCCCGGAGGAACTGGAAGCCGAGGAAAAGCGGCTTGCACATAACCGGGAGTGGCAAAAGGAATGGCGGGAGAAACGCAAAGCCGCAGAGCCGCCCAAGCCGCCTAAGAAAAAATCCATAAAGGAGCTTATGAAACTGGAAAAGACCGGGGCGGAGCTTACGCCGGAAGAAACGGAACGGCTTGCGGAACACCGCCGGAAGAAAGCCGCACAGCATAAGGCGTGGCGCGAAAGGCAGAAAGCCGGACAGCCAAAGGCAAGGACGCTCAAAGAGCTTGCCGCCGCCCAAAAAGAGGGGGAAGCCTTAACGCCGGAGGAAACGGAACGTCTGGAAGCCCACAGAGGACGTAAAGAGCCACCACTATATCATCAGCTTTGACCCCCGTGACGTACCAGACAACGGCTTGACCGTAGACCGGGCGCAAGCGTTGGGTGAGCAGTTTTGTAAAGAGCATTTTCCCGGACACCAAGGAGAAGCCAGAATGAACGTCAGAAAACCTGTTGACTACAGCGCCATGTTCGCGGCGCTGGA
>CAJUQQ010000031.1 GCA_910588175.1 uncultured Oscillibacter sp. | reverse complement strand
AAGGACACTAGAACCTGAATCTAGCGAGTCTGCCAATTCCACCACTCGCGCATGGCGTTGGCGGTCTTTTGGAAAAGACCTTGGTGCGGCTGACGGGACTTGAACCCACACGTCGAATCGACACCAGCACCTCAAGCTGGCCTGTCTACCAGTTCCAGCACAGCCGCGTATCGCGGTCCCCCAAAAAAGACTGCTTGATCATTATAGCCAGAACCGCTCCCGTTGTCAACACCCATTTTCCGTTTTTCCCGATTTTTTTCCTGGCCCCTCCCTCCCGGGGAGGGGCCTTCCGCTTACAGCCGGGCCATGACCTCGCCGATGGGGTCCGTGATGACAAGACCCGCGGAGAGATCCCGGGCCACGGCGGACTTGTTGATCAGGACCAGCCGCTCTCCCCGGAAGTAGTTGATCAGCCCCGCCGCAGGCCAGACGTTCAGGGAGGTGCCGCCGATGATCAGCAGGTCCGCCCGGGCGATGGAGTCCACCGCGTCGTTCATCACAGCCTGGTCCAGGCCCTCCTCGTAGAGCACCACGTCGGGCTTGACGGTTCCGCCGCAGGTACAGCGGGGCACCCCGGTCCCGTTCAGAATGAAGTCCAGGCCGTAGAACTTCCCGCACCTTTCGCAGTAGTTCCGGTGGACGCTGCCGTGGAGCTCGCAGACATGCTTGCTCCCCGCCGCCTGGTGGAGCCCGTCGATGTTCTGGGTGACCACGGCGGTGAGCTTTCCCGCCGCCTCCCATTCCGCCAGCTTTTTATGGGCGGCGTTGGGCTTGGCCCCGGGGGCCAGCATCTTGGCCCGGTAAAAGCGGAAGAATTCCTCGGGGTTGCTTTTGTAGAAGGTATGGCTTAAAATGGTCTCCGGCGGATACTTCCACTCCTGATGATAGAGCCCTCCGGTGGAGCGGAAATCCGGGATGCCGGACTCCGTGCTGACCCCCGCGCCGCCGAAGAAGGCGATGGCTTTGGATTCCGCCGCCCAGGTCTTTAAGGTCTCGACCGCTTCCGTCATAATGATCCCTCCCTGCGGATTATAATAGAGTTGTGTGAAGGAGAACGTCCCATGAACATTCAGATTTTCGGCTCCTCCAAGTGCTTCGATACGAAGAAGGCCCAGCGCTGGTTCAAGGAGCGCCGCGTCAAGTTCCAGTACGTCGATCTCCCCTCAAAGGGATTATCCCCCCGGGAGTACCAATCCGTCAAGCAGAAACTTGGATTCGAGGCCCTGGTAAACACGAAATGCCGGGCCTATGAGGATTTGTACATGGCCTACCTTACCCCCGCCGCCCAGGAGGAGAAGCTGCTGGAAAACCCGGTCCTCTTTCAAACCCCCATCGTCCGCAACGGCAAGGAGGCCACGGTGGGTTATCACCCCGAGATCTGGGAGACCTGGGAGTGACGGGGAACGTCCAGGAATTTTCCCGCCGGGGCGGACCGGTGTGTCCGCCGCCTAGTTTCATTTGGAAAGTGTGGTGATTTCCCCATGACCCGCAAGCTGTCCCGGGGCGTCTATCTTCTCGTACAGCGCTACTTCCGCCACGGTGTGGGGGTTCAGAGCGCCGCCCTGGCCTTCTATCTGCTGTTTATGATTTTCCCCTTTTTGATCTTCATCAGCGCCCTGCTGGGCCTGCTGGATTTGAATGTCACCGCCATCCTCCTGGCCCTGGGGGAGTTTCTGCCCCGGGACGTGGTGGACATCGTGCGGGCCTACCTCCTCCATGTGGGCCGGAACCCCAGTCCCAAGCTGATGGTTTTCGGGCTGTTCTTCTCCATCTGGTTCCCCATGCGGGCCACCAACGCTCTGATGGTCTCCGTCCGGACGGCCTATCATCTGGGCCCTCCCCAGCGGGCGGCGGCCCACCGGCTGAAAACCCTGCTCTACACCGTGGTGCTGATCTCCGCCATCACCCTGACCCTCGTCCTTATGACCGTGGGCGACCGGCTGCTGGGCTACGCCGTGGGAAACTTCCGCCTGCCCCTGTTTCTGGCGGAGCTGTGGGCCCGGATGCGCTTTCCGGCAGCGGCGGTGGTGGGCTATTTCGCCCTGTTCTTTCTCTACGCCCTGGCCCAGGACGCCCGGCGGCCCTGGGGGGACCTGTGGCCCGGGACCCTGGCGGCTCTGGCGGCCTGGATGGCCTTGAGCTGGCTGTACGCCATGTATGTGGAGAACTTCGCCAATTACTCCCTGCTCTACGGGTCCATCGGCACGGTGGTGGTGCTGATGATCTGGCTCTACATGTCCGCCAACGTGCTGATTTTAGGGGCGGAGCTCAACGGGACGCTGGTGTCCATGCGGAAAGAGGCGGAGGCGTAAGGCGCGGTCACTCCATGGGGAACCCGTGCTGTCTCAGGAAGGTGAGCTTGTCCCAATAGCCCCGCTGAAAGACGATCTTCCCGCCGGCTACCTGGAAAAATCCGCAGCCCCGCAGGCCCGGCGCGTCCCGCCACTCTAAGATTGCCCACTGTCCATCCTCGAAGAGGTTTTCCACAATACAGACCATTTTAGCGGCGGCGAACTCCCCGATGAACATTTCGCGGATAGCGGCCCGGCCGCAGACCGGATCGTTTGCAACCTGGTGGTTTACCGCGTCCGGGTGGTACAAGGCGGCGAGGGCGTCCGGGTCCCCGGCGTTAAAGGCGTCTACCCATAATTGAACGACTTCCTTTGGTCTCAGCATAATCGGTCCTCCTCTTTATAAAATATATAAAATTGGGTGCTGCAATATCAGCATATCATAATCCCGGCTGGATGGGAAGGGCCATGGATAGCATGGAGGTTCTGGGGGGACGGGCCGCCGAGGGCGGCGGCCCCTACAGGGTGTTCTGTCGGTAGAAAGGCAATTTCTGAGGGAATGGCCTGACCAGGGGGTCAGGCCTCACGGGGTGGTCTATTGATAGAAGAGCGGACCCGGAAAAGGCGGACATCCGCCCTATACCGCCAGGTGAGCGGCAGCGAAAAGAGGAGCTAGGTCCATTCCTCAACCTCCAAAACCCCCGCCCGCACCACGCCGCGGGCAGGAGACATGCGTAAAAACCGGTCAGAACCCCTTGCGCGTCCCCCGTCTCTCGTCCCCCGCAGGGCATTACTTCTTTTTCTCTTTTCCCCGCGAGGGGGACGCGGCGGCTCTAAATGGCGGAGCCATTAAGAGCCGCCCAGTGGACCGTGCACGGCCCGTTTGTCTCCGGCCTAAGAGCCGCCGCTTCGCGGCGGTTGGCCTCCGACACGCGCCTGCGGGCGCAGTCTCTTTTTCTTCTGGCAAGAAAAACTGGGGCCCCCGCGCGGCCTGCCGCGTGGGGAGAGGAGGAAGGAACGGAGCTGAGCGCAGTCCTCGCCGTCAGGCGGGGACGGAGTGAGCGGAGTTTCTTCCGATGACATGGGGGGTGCATTGCACCAGCCATCGCTGGTATCCATTCTTCCCCCGCCCGCAAGGGCGAGAATCAGCCCCCCATTCGGGGGAGAAGGAGGCCCCATGCGGGACAAGTACGAATTCGACGCCCTCATCCACGAGCTGCCGGACACCGGCGGAGCCTATATCGTCTTTCCCTGGAACCTCCGGGAGGAATTCGGCGCGGGCCGGGTGAAGGTCCGTGCGCTCTTTGACGGGATTCCCTACGAGGGAAGCATCGTAAACATGGGCGTAAAAGACGAGGCGGGAAACATCGCCTATATCCTCGGCGTTCGGAAGGACATCCGAAAGGCCCTGGGCAAGGGCCGGGGGGACATGCTCCACGTGGTAGTGACGAAGCGCCCGTAGGGAAGGGGCTTGCATTGCCGGGGAAATCCTGCTATAATCGACCTGAAAAACAAAAATGCGGCAGACAGCGGATGCGCCAACACCCGCCGTCCTGCACAGGTGCTAGACCCACCTACACAACGGCCGCAAGGCCGCACCGCATGAGGATATTATACGACAATCCGGCCCTTCGCGCAAGGGGCGGGTTTTGCCGTTGTATTCTTATGTCCGCATGAAAAGCGTTCGCTTCTCGCGCTGTGTAGGGTTTGACCTGCACGGCGTTTTTGTTTTTCACCCGGCGGACCGTCTGGGGGCGTTTTGCCCCCGGGCCGCTGCGGTGGAATGCAATACGGCGGGGGCGGGCGTCCGGGGGCCCGCCCCCTGGAAGAGGGAGGACTTGGAAGGATTCCCGGAGAAATTAGAAAAAGGAGAGAGCCTATGTTTACTCTGATCATGTTTGTCCTGGCGATTGCCTTTATTGTCTGGTTCAGCGTGGCCCTGACCAAGGGCTGGAACAAGCAGGCGGCCCGGCGCCGGGCGGGGGCGGAGGCCCAGGCGGCCCGCCACGGCGGGCAGTTCGTCCTGGAGTGGGAGGGCCCCAGGGCCCAGGGGGCGGCGGATTCGGAATTTGGTCCCCTGCTGGTGGAGATTCCCAAGAAGCTGGGGAGCGGCAGCGCCCAGTTTTACGAGCGGGGCCTGGTCCTGGGGAGCAAGCGGGTGTCCTATGACAACTTGAAGGATGTGGCCTTCATCCCCGGGTGCGGCGGCGGCTTCACCCCGAAGCAGAAGATGCGGAATTCCTCCGTGCTGTGGCTGTACCGGAAGAAGGGATCCACCATCGGCGTCCGTGATTTGAGCTACCGCTTTGACAAGCAGACCATGGAGGCCATCCAGACGGGGCTGGGCTTCCGGCCCCAGGCGTGAAAAAAGCGCCGTCTAGCTTGACAGCGCTTTTGAGAATTGCTATAATGCGGATAAAGGGAACGCCGCGCAAGGCGGCTGGCCCTTGTTTTGGTTTTTAGTAAAGACTAAGAAACCGTCACTTGCCAGAGTGGCGGTTTCTGCATTTCACAATGAAAGTCACCGTAAAGGCTCCGATATGTAATGTGATTCGCATACGGCCTCACCTCCTTTCGGAGGATGTAGCCAGCATCTCGGCCTAAGAGCCGCCGCTATGCGGCGGTTGGCCTCGAAACGCGCCTGCGGGCGCAGGCCTTTCCGCTGCGCAGCGTTCCCGCCCTTTTTGAGAGCGGGATTATTTTATCATTGGGCGCACGGTTTGTCAAATTTCTCCGCCGCCGCCTGTTCATGGATAATCCTTCCCCCTTCCGCGCATACTACCCCCATTCTTGGAGGTGGCGCATGGGAACTTTATCTGACAATTACACAGAAAACGTCCGGCTCTTTGACGAGGCCCTGGGCGTGGGCCGCAGCGTGGACATGGTGAGCCGGGACTATCTCATCGCCGGCCGCCGGGCCCGCATCTGGGTGGTGGACGGCTACGGTTTGGATGAGACCCTGGAGCGCATGGGGGCCTTCTGGCTCTCCCGGCCGGAAAACGCCCTGGAGGGCCTTACGGACATGCAGGACTTCGCCGACCGGCTGATTTCCTTTTCGGAGGTGGACGTGGGCCTTGACCCGGAGGAGCTCATCACCTCCGTCCTCATGGGAAAAACCCTGCTCCTGGTGGAGGGACTCCGGGGCGGGGCCCAGATCGACGCCAAGAGCTACCCCAGCCGGGGGGTGGACGAGCCTCCCGACGGCAAGGTCCTCCGGGGCTCCCACGACGGCTTCGTGGAGGCGGTGGTGCCCAACATGGCCCTGCTCCGCCGCCGCATCCGGGACCCCCATCTCACCATGGAGGGGCTGAAGGTGGGCAGGCGCTCCCACACCGACGCGGTGCTCTGCTACCTGGACGACAAGGCGGACCCGGCCCTGCTCTCCGCCATCCGGGAAAAGCTGAACGGCATCGACGTCAATTCCCTCTCCATGGCCCAGGAGAGCGTTGCGGAGGCCATCCGCCCCAAGCAGTGGTACAACCCCTTCCCCAAGGTCCGCTATACCGAGCGGCCCGACAGCGCCGCCGCCAGCGTCATGGAGGGCAACGTGGTGCTGATGGTGGACAACTCCCCCTCGGTGATGATTCTGCCCACCACCTTCTTCGACTTCACCCAGGAGGCCAACGAGTTTTACTTCCCGCCCCTGGTGGGATCCTACCTCCGCCTCCTGCGGATCATCGTGTTTCTGATCTCCCTGCTCATCACCCCCACCTGGTACCTGATGGTGAAGGAGTCCGGGCGGCTGCCGGAGTGGCTGGAATTCCTCTCCTCCCCGGAGCCCGCGGCCCTGGGGCTTCTGTGGCAGCTTTTGGTGGTGGAGTTCCTGGTGGATGTTTTGAAGCTGGCGTCGCTGAACACGCCGGACTCCCTGTCCAACTCCTTCTCCATGCTGGGGGCCCTGATTTTGGGGGACTTCGCCGTCCAGGCGGGCTGGCTGGGGCCGGAGGTGCTGGTGTATATGGCCTTCGTGTCCGTGGCCAGCTTCGCCCAGCCCAGCTATGAGATGGGCTACGCCTTCAAGCTTCTTCGGGTGGTCCTGCTGCTGCTGACGGCGGTATTCGACATCTGGGGCTACGGCTTTGGCATTCTGGGCATCCTCATTCTGCTGGCCACCACAAAGCCCCTGGTGGGCCGGGGATACCTCTACCCCCTGATTCCCTTCCACGGCCGGGCTCTCTGGCGCCTTCTGGTCCGGGAGCCTATCAGCCGGGACAACACCTGATTTTCCGGGACCGTTCTCCGCGTTCGCCGCAGGGGACGGTCCTCTTTTGGCTGTGCCTCACAGGGGGGGGAGGGCCCGGTCAGGGGACCGGGCCCTCAGGCTGTCGAAAACGTGTTTTCGACAGCCTGAGCAAGTTTTCAGACCTTTAAAAAAGTTCTGAAAACTTCCGATTGAAAACGAAAGGAACCCTTCCTGGGTTCCTCTCGTAACTCTCTTCCTTCCCGTTGATGGAGTTTTTACCGTTTTTCGACACTCTGCGGGCCCGGTCAGGGGACCGGGCCCTACACTCCTTCTATCGGCAGACCACCCTGTGGGGCCTGACCCTTGGATATCCGGCAGCGGCTCGTTTACGGATATCGCATCCCCTTCGCTGGGGCCAGGTTAGTCTTTTTTCTGTTTTCCACAAAAAGTAATACCTTTCGCCGTCAAACTTTGCCGCCCGGAAATCAATCCAGGATTGACGCTGGGGCCGAAAACCCTCATAATAAAGGGGATAAAGCGCCAATAAGCGCAAGGGAGGCATCCATGAAAAAAGGCTATTTGGTACTGGCGGACGGCCAGGTGTTCCCGGGGCTCCGGTTCGGCGCGGAGACCGAGACCGTGGGGGAGCTGGTCTTCACCACCGGCATGTGCGGCTATGTGGAGACTCTGACGGACCCCAGCTACGCGGGGCAGATCGTCATGCAGACCTATCCCCTCATCGGAAACTACGGCGTCATTCCCCAGGACTTCGAGGGGGAGTGCCGCGTCAAGGGCTATGTGGTCCGGGAGCCTTGCGGCCACCCCTCCAACTTCCGCTGCGGCGGGGATCTGGAGAGCTTTTTGAAAGAGCGGAGCATCCCCGGCCTCTATGGCGTGGACACCCGGCAGCTCACCCGGATCATCCGAGAGTCCGGGGTCATGAACGCCATGATCTGTGACGAGGTCCCGGCGGACCTCGAGCCCCTGAAACACTACGCCGTGACCGGCGTGGTGGAGGCCGTCACCCGCCGGGAGCCCGCCGTCTTCCCGGCGGAGGGGGACCTCCGGTTTCGGGTCGCCCTGCTGGACTACGGCGCGAAAAACAACATCATCCAGGAGCTGCGAAAGCGGGGCTGCGAGGTGACGGTGCTCCCCGCCTCCACAGCGGCGGAGGACCTGCTGGCCCGGAAGCCCGACGGCGTCATGCTCTCCAACGGCCCCGGGGACCCGGCGGAAAACGTCTACCAGATTGAGCAGATTCAAAAGCTCCTGGGAACGCTTCCTCTGTTCGGCATCTGCCTGGGCCACCAGCTCACCGCCCTGGCGGCGGGAGGGAAGACCTACAAGCTGAAATACGGCCACCGGGGGGTCAACCAGCCCGTCCGGGATCTGAACGGCCCGCGAACCTACATCACCAGCCAGAACCACGGCTACGCCGTGGACGGGGATTCCGTGGCCCGCGGCCGCGTCTCCTTCGCCAACGCCAACGACGGGACCTGCGAGGGGCTGGACTACCCGGATCTCCGGGCCTTCACCGTCCAGTTCCACCCCGAGGCCCGGGGCGGCCCCCTGGACACCGCGTTTTTGTTTGACCGCTTTGTGGACTTGATGAAGGGAGGGAACCTGTAATGCCCCTGGATACCCGTATCAAAAAGGTCCTGGTCATCGGCTCCGGCCCCATTGTCATTGGACAGGCCGCCGAGTTCGACTACGCCGGGGCCCAGGCCTGCCGGGTTTTAAAGGAGGCCGGGGTGAACGTGGTCCTGTGCAACTCCAACCCCGCCACCATCATGACGGACCAGGCCATGGCCGACGAGATCTACCTGGAGCCCCTCACCGTGGAGACCATGAAGCGCATCATCCGCAAGGAGAAGCCCGACTCCCTTCTGGCGGGCCTGGGGGGACAGACGGGATTGACCCTGGCCATGCAGCTGGACAAGGAGGGCTTCCTTCAGGAACAGAACGTCCGGCTTTTGGGCACCGGCGCCGCCGCCATCTCCCGGGCGGAGGACCGGGAGCTCTTCAAGGAGGCCATGGCGGAGATCGGCCAACCGGTCATCGCCTCCGACATCGCGGAGACCGTGGAGGGCGCTTTGGAGGCGGCCGCCCGGATTGGCTATCCCGTCATTGTCCGCCCCGCCTTCACCCTGGGGGGCGCGGGCGGCGGCGCCGCCGCCAATGAGGCGGAGCTGCGGGTCATCGCCCAGACGGGGCTGGACGCCTCCCCCATCACCCAGGTGCTCATTGAAAAGGCCATCTTCGGCTGGAAGGAAATTGAGTTCGAGACCATGCGGGACAGCGCGGGCAACGTCATTGCCGTCTGCTCCATGGAAAACCTGGACCCTGTGGGGGTCCACACCGGGGACTCCATCGTGGTGGCTCCCGCCCAAACCCTGGCGGACCGGGAATTCCAGATGCTCCGCTCCGCCTCCCTGGACATCATCACGCATCTGAACATCGTGGGGGGCTGCAACGTCCAGCTGGCCCTGAACCCGGACAGCTTCGAGTACGCCGTCATCGAGGTGAATCCGCGGGTCTCCCGGTCCTCCGCCCTGGCCTCCAAGGCCACCGGCTACCCCATCGCCAAGATCACGGCGAAAATCGCCCTGGGGTACACCCTGGACGAGATTAAAAACGACATCACCGGCAAGACCTGCGCCTGCTTCGAGCCCACCCTGGACTACATCGTGGTGAAGATGCCCAAGTGGCCCTTCGACAAGTTCGCCGACGCCTCCCGCGCCCTGGGCACCCAGATGAAGGCCACCGGCGAGGTCATGTCCATCGCCCCCAGCTTCGAGATGGCCCTGATGAAGGCCGTCCGGGGGGCGGAAATCGGCCAGGACAGCCTGAACCGGAAGAACACGGACCCCGCCCCCATCTGGGAGCGGCTCCGCCGGGTGGACGACCGGCGGCTCTTCACCATCTTCGAGGCTATGAAATCCGGCGTCAGCGTGGAGGAGATTTTCTCCATTACGAAAATTGACCGCTGGTTTCTCTGGAAGCTGCGGGGCCTTGCGGACTTCGAGCAGGCTCTGGAGGGGGAGGGGCTGACGGCGGAGCGCTATGCCGAGGGAAAGCGCCTGGGCTACCCCGACGAGACCCTGCTCCGTCTCTCCGGGGCGGACCGGCTCCCGGAGGAGCCCCGGAAGGCCGTTTACAAGATGGTGGACACCTGCGGCGCGGAGTTCGACGCGGAGACCCCCTATTTCTACTCCAGCTTTGACCGGTTCTGCGAGTCCCGGGCCTTCCCCCGGTCCGGCCGCCCGGTGATTCTGGTCCTGGGCTCCGGCCCCATCCGCATCGGCCAGGGCATCGAGTTCGACTACTCCTCCGTCCACTGCGTCTGGACGCTGAAGGAGCTGGGCTACGACGTGGTCATTGTCAACAACAACCCGGAGACCGTCTCCACGGACTACGACACCGCCGACCGCCTCTATTTCGAGCCCCTGTACCCCGAGGACGTGATGCACATTATTGAGGTGGAGAAGCCCGTGGGGGTGGTGGTGGCCTTCGGCGGGCAGACCGCCATCAAGCTCACCAAGTTCCTGGACCGGCAGGGCATCCCCATCTTGGGCACCTCCGCCGAGTCCATCGACATGGCGGAGGACCGGGAGCGCTTCGACGAGCTTTTGGAGCGCTTCCACATCAAGCGGCCCCAGGGGCGGGGAGTCCTGGGCATGGAGGAGGCCCTTCAGGCGGCCAACGAGCTGGGCTACCCCGTGCTCCTCCGGCCCTCCTATGTCATCGGCGGGCAGAACATGGTCATTGCCCACAATGACGAGGACGTGCGGACCTATATGAACGTCATCCTCTCGGGGAAGGTGGAAAACCCCGTCCTGGTGGACCAATACCTGATGGGCAAGGAGCTGGAGGTGGACGTGATCTCCGACGGCGCGGACGTCCTCATCCCCGGCGTCATGCAGCACATTGAGCGCACCGGCGTCCACTCCGGGGACTCCATCGCCGTGTATCCGCCCTTCTCCATCGGTGACCGGATGCTGAAAACCATTGTGGACTGCTCCGAGAAGCTGGCGCTGTCCCTTGGAACAAAGGGCCTCATCAACATTCAGTACCTCATCTACCAGGGGGAGCTCTACGTCATCGAGGTCAACCCCCGGGCCAGCCGGACGGTGCCCTACATCTCCAAGGTCACCGGGGTGCCCATGGTGGACCTGGCCACCCGGGTCATGGTGGGGCGGCCCTTAAAATCCCTGGGCTACGGCACCGGCCTTTACAAGCAGCCCCCCTATACCGCCGTCAAGGTCCCCGTCTTCTCCTTTGAGAAGCTCACCGACGCCAACGCGTCCCTCTCCCCGGAGATGAAGTCCACCGGCGAGGTCTTAGGGCTCGGCAAGAACATGCAGGAGGCCCTCTTCAAGGGCCTGGTCTCCGCCGGGTACAAGGTGGAGAGCGAGGAGAAAAAAGGCGTCCTCATTTCCGTCAACCGCCGGGACCAGCCGGAGATTCTGAACACCGCCCGGAAGCTGGACGAGCTGGGCTTCCGGCTCTACGCCACCGACGGCACCGCCCGGGAGATTGAGCGGCTGGGGACCAGCGTGGAAATCGTGGGCAAGCTGGGCCAGGACAACCGGGTGTTTCAACTGCTGGAGGATGGGAAGATCGACTACGTCATTCTCACCGGCTCCACGGAGCCGGAGTACATCCGGGACTTCATCCGGCTGAACCACCGCTGCGTCCAGTTAGGGATCCCCTGCCTCACCTCCCTGGACACCGCCGGGGCCCTGGCGGACATCCTGGAGTCCCGCTACAACCAGAGGAACACGGAGCTGGTGGACATCTGCCACCTCCGGGAGCGGCGGGAGAAGCTGCCCTTCACCAAAATGCAGACCTGCGGCAACGACTACATTTTCCTGGAGAATTTCGACGGGCGGATTACCTGCCCGGAATCCCTGTGCGTCACCTTCTGCCACCGGCACTACGGCGTGGGGGCCGACGGCATCATTTTGATGGAGCGCTCGGAAACCGCGGACGTGAAAATGCGGATGTTCAACAGCGACGGCAGCGAGGGAAAAATGGCCGGCAACGCCCTCCGGTGCCTGGGGAAGTACCTCTATGACAACGGCTTTTCCACAAAGGGGACCGTTACGGTGGAAACCGGCAGCGGCCTGCGGGCCGTCACGCTGTACACCACCAACGGGAAGGTAACCTCCGCCAGCGTGGACATGGGAAAGGCGGCCCTGGACGCCTCGGGGCTGAAATTCCCCATCGCGGAAAAGCAGGTGGTGGATTATCCCGTCCGCATCGCCGGGCGGCCCTACAACATCACCTGCGTGGACATGGGAAATCCCCACTGCGTGGTGTTCTGCGACCGGGTGGATGACGTGGACATCGACTTCATCGGCCCCCGGTTCGAGCACGCGCCCTATTTCCCGGAGCGCGTCAACACGGAGTTTATCCGGGTGGTGAATCCCAGCACCATCAAAATGCGGGTCTGGGAGCGGGGCAGCGGGGAGACCATGGCCTGCGGCACCGGGGCCTGCGCCGCCGTGGTAGCCGCGGTTGCCAACGGCCTTTGCGAAAAGGGCCGGGACATCACCGTCCGGGTGAAGGGCGGGGAGCTGATTGTCCACTACACCGACGAGGGCGTGACCCTGACCGGGGACGCGAAGCTGGTGTATACGGGGGAGTTTGAATACTGAGGAAAACGGGGCGGGACAGAGCCCGCCCCCTACACCCCTTCTACCGGCAGAACACCCTGTAGGGGAGGGGCTCTGTCCCCTCCCGCTTCTCCGGACTCGCCATGCCGGGACAAACCAAAAGGACCGCCCTCTCGGGCGGTCCTTTTTTTACGGTTTGACGACGGTGACGGTGGTCCCGCTGGTCCCCAGGAACATCTCCTCCAGCAGCTTCACCATGCGCTGGTACTCCAGGGGGCTCTCCGCGTACTCCTTGATGCTCTCGTGGACGGGCCAGCTTGTGGCGTGTTTGTCATTGTACACCTCCGTCAGCCGGGCCAGGGAGTTGGAGGCTATCTCCGCCGTGAAGAACCCACTGGAGGACGGGTATTGGAAGCACACCTCGTCCAAATTCTCCACCAGCGCCAGCATCTGATAGCCCAGGAACCGGGACAGCCCCGAGATTTCAGAGGTCGTCTCCTCCGTTTCCTCAAACTCCAACGTCCAGCGGTAGGGCCGCTCGCTGGTCTGGAGGGAAATATTGTACCGCCCGATCTGGTTTCCCACCCCCAAGAGCTTGGCGATGTTCCCCAGGGCCGGGGCATCCCCGCAGTAGGGAGTCTTGGCGTCCAGCAGGTCCAGGGTCTCCTTGTCGATGATCATGCCCTCCTGCCATACCGGCCGCCCACAAATCCAGACCTCCGTCAGGCCCTCCAGGGGGATGTTCAGATGAGTCTGCTTCAAGAGAGACGCCGCCCAGCCCAGGCGGTAGGGCAGCTCGTTGACGCGCACTTCCTTGGCCGTGTAGGTGAGGACGCCGTCAACGGTGGTGCTTTTCAGCCCCCGCAGCATATAGGCCCCGTTGTAGGTATCCACCAGCAGGTTCAGCTCGTTTTTCCAGTTCACCTCGGCAATTGCGATGGAAATGTCCTCCGCCTCCGGGGTCCGGCCGATGACGAACTCCTTCAGCAGGTATCCGCCCACCACCAGCAGCACTGTGCAGACTACCGCCAGGACGATTTTCTTCACCGTGCCCTTTTTTACCCGTTTGAGGAAGTCCACCTCCTTCGCGGCCTCCTCCGCTTCCGCCTCTGAGGGGGCGGCCATGGCCTCCTTTTGGGCGGTACAGGCCGGGCAGGTCTCCAGGTGCCGGTCCACCGCCTCCTGGGAGTCCTCTCCCAGCAGACCCTCGATATAGCTGGGCAGCAAATCCCGCACCACGCCGCAGGTCAAATCATTCTTCATCGTCCGCGCCTCCATTCCGCAGTTTTTCCTTGCTCCGGTAAAAGGTCACCCGGGCCCAGGTCTCCGTCTTTCCGCACACGTCCCCGATCTCCCGGAAGCTCAGGCCTCCGAAGGCCCGGAGGTACACCACCTCCCGGGTCGGCTCCGGCAGGCCGTGTACCAGCCGGAGGAGGTCCATCCTCCCCTCCTGCTCCAGCAGCCGCTCCTCCGCCGAGGGGCCGGGGGCCTCGGGCATGTCCTCCGGGGAACGGGGAGTCTCCCGCTTCTGCTTCCGGAGGTGCTGGTACCACAGGTGCTTGGCGATCTGGCACAGCCAGACGGAGACCTTGCAGGACCCGTCGAAGCGGTCCACGGATTTGACGGCCTGGTAAAAGGTCTCCTGGGTCAGCTCCTCCGCCAGATGCTCGTCCCGGGTTTTCGCCAGGAGGAACTTATAGACCGTCTGGGCGTGCTGCCGGTAGACCTCCCGCATATCCTCCATAGGCCTCCCTCCTTCCTGTCTGTATATCCCCGGGACGGGGGAAACGTTACGGCTTGGATAAAAAAATTGACGGGCCGGAGCCCGTCAGGCTGGCGAGAACGTGTTATCGCCAGCCTGAGCAAGTTTTCAGAACGTTAAAAACGTTCTGAAAACTTCGGATTGAAAACGAAAGGAACCCTTCCTGGGTTCCTCTCGTAACTCTCTTCCTTCCCGTTGATGGAGGTTTTACCGTTTCTGGACACTCTGGCGGGCCGGAGTCCGTCAATTTTGGCTTGTCGGAAAGAGACGGCGGGAAGCGTCAGTCGTGGGGCGTGATCTCGTATTTCTGCTCCACTTCCTCCAGCCGGTCCAGATAGGGGCTTTCCGTGCAGCTCATAGAGGGGGCCTCGTTCTTGAACTTCTCCACGGTCATCATGCTGTCCCGCACCGGGCGGATGGTGCCCGCGCCGGCCACGCACCCGCCGGGACAGCCCATGCCCTCCAGCAGATAGCCGTCCCGCTTACCCGCCTTGGCCATGGCCAGCATCTTCCGGCAGTTTTTCAGGCCGTCGCCGTACTCGATCTTGATCTGCCGCTCCGGGTCGATGTGTTTGATGGCCTCCACCACGGCGGCGGCCACGCCTCCGCCCACGGCGAAGCCCCGGCCCATGCCGGTGCCCTCCTCCATCTCGTCCTCCGGGTTGGCCTGGAGCTTGGTAAAGTCGATGTCCGCCGCGTCGAAGATGCCCAGCATCTCCTCAAAGGTGAGGACGAAGTCCACGTCGGAGCGGATGGTCCGGCGGTTGGCCTCCAGCTTCTTGGCGGAGCAGGGCCCGATGAAGACCACCCTGGCGTCCGGGTGGTCCTTCTTCACCATCCGGGCGGTGATGACCATGGGGGTCAGGGCCATGGAGATATAGTCGGAGAACTCGGGATAGAGCTTCTTGGCCATGACGCTCCAGGCGGGGCAGCAGGAAGTGCCCATCCAGGGCTGCTTGGCGGGGACTTCCTCCAGGAAGTCGTGGGCCTCCTCCACGGTGCAGAGGTCCGCGCCGATGGCCACCTCCACCACGTCGTAGAAGCCCAGCACCTTCATGGCGGCGTGGAGCTTGGCGGGGGTGGCGTCCTTGCCGAACTGGCCCACAAAGGCCGGGGCCACGCAGGCCACCACCTTCTCATTGTTCCGCAGGGCTTGGCAGACCTGGTAGATCTGGCTCTTGTCGGCGATGGCGCCGAAGGGGCAGTTGACCAGGCACATGCCGCAGGAGACGCATTTGTCGTAGTCGATCTTCGCCCGGCCCAGCTCGTCGGACTGGATGGCGTCCATGCCGCAGGCGGCGGCGCAGGGCCGCTCGATCTTGCTGATGGCCCGGTAGGGGCACTGATTGAAGCACTTGCCGCATTTGATGCACTTTTCCTGGTCGATGTGGCAGTGCTTGTCCTTGTCCATATAGATGGCGTCTTTCGGACAGACGTTCATGCAGGGGTGGGAAATGCAGCCCTGGCAGTTGTCCGTAATGCGCAGCTGCTTCGACGGGCAGGCGTTGCAGGCGAAGGGGATAATGTTCACCAGGGGGTTTTCAAAGTGCTTCTTGGATTTCTCCGCCCACTGGAGGTCCTCGCTGACAGGGGTGGTCTCCCCGGCATAGCGGAGATTCAGGCCCAGGGCCAGGCGGACCCGCTCCTGCACGATGGCCCGCTCCAGGAAGACATCGTGGCGGTGCTTCGCCACGTCGCCCTGGATCATCTTCAGGGGAATCTGGTCCAGCAGACGGGGGTCCCCATCCTCGAAGGCCAGCTTCGCCACCTCCTTGAATACGGTGCGGCGGATGTCGTCAACCGCGCTGTGTACACCTCTCATAGCCATTTCCTCCTATTTACTCAGGCGGCGCGCCCCGCCCGATGATTGTGAAATAAGTAACTCACTTGTTTCATGCCTATTATAGCCGACCTTCCCCCACATTGCAAGAGGTTCTTGCTGGGAGGAGCGGCCCCTCACACATTTTATATAGGAGGATGCCCAGGGGCGGGCCGGCGTGTCCGCCCCACGCGTCCCCGCCGAAAAGCGGCGGGGCACGCGCGCAAAAAAAATCCGGCGGAGGGAGCGTCGCCCCGCCGCCGGCTGCAAAGAGGGAAAAGAAACAGAAAGAGAGGAAATCGTGTCTCCTCCTTGGAGGATGATGCTAGCATACCCCGGAAATTTGAAATCAATCTTGATTTTTTATAAATAAACTGTGAATTGTGAGCCCCGGGCTTTCAGGAAGCTTTCAGGAAAGGCCCGTAAAATTGACAAATCCGGGTCCCATGGGATATAATGACCTCTGCACATCAACGAATACAACCGCTTCCCGGCGCTTCGCGCCGGGCCGAAACAGGAGGACCTTTCATGACCTGGAAAGAGAGACGGAACGTCACCATACTGCTGGGCATCGCCGGGGCGCTGTTCCTGGCCCTGCTGATCGTCTTCGGCATGATCTACCGCCAGGGGCGGGAGGAGGCCCTGGCGGGGAAGGACGGCGCCCCCGACAGCCTGTCCGCCGCCGGCGCCCCGTCGGACCCCGGGGCCTACACCGCCCTGCGCTGGTACAACGGCGCCGCCACCCTCTCCTTCGCCCTGGACGAGCAGGGAACGTGGATCTGGGCCGACGGGCCGGACTTCCCCCTCCGGGACGACACGGTCGCCGCCGTCCTCGCCGCCCTGTCCTCCCTGAAGTTCCAGCAGACCCTCCCCGCCGGGGAGAGCCTGTCGGAGTACGGCCTGGACAGCCCCTCCGCCACCCTCACCGCCTCCGCTGGGGAGACGGAGCAGACGCTCCTCTTCGGCAAAACCACCACCGACGGCGACAGCTACTACATGATGATGAACGGGAACGAAGCCACGGTCTACATTGTGGCCGACACCCTGGTGAAGCTGATGCAGACCCCCATCTACGACATGTGCGCCCTGCCGGAGCTGCCGGACCTCAGCGAGCTGAACCTCCGGGCCATCACCATCCAGGGGCCCGTCCCGGCGGCGGAGCCCGCGGAGGACGGCGAGGAGGAGGGCGGGGAGGCGGACGCCCCGGCGGAGGAACCGGAGCGCCCCGCCGTCACCCTGAACGCCCGCCGCTCCAACGGAGAGGACCAGCCCGCCCTCTGGTTTGAGGGCAGCGACAACGTCACCGCCGCCCCGCTGCTTCAAGACCTGCTGTACGACCTGCGGACCATGGCCATGGCCAAGTGCGTGGACTACTTCCCCAGCGACGAGGCGGCGGAAATCTGCGGCTTCCAAAGCCCCGACGCCATCCTGAAGGCGGAGTACGCCGCGAATGGAACGGAGCAGACCTTCACCCTCCTGGTGGGAGCCCGGATGCCCGACGAATCCGGGCGCTACGTCCGGCTGGAGGAGGACGGGGCCATCTACGCCCTGGCCACCGACAGCGTGGACGCGGTGATGACCATCTCCGTGGCCGGGATGCGGGGCGCCGCCGCGCCGGAGGAGGAACCGGGTGAATCCCAGGAGTAAGGAGGACCCCCATGCGAATACTGGTCATTGAGGACGAGGTCCGTCTGGCCGCCACGCTCCAGGACCTTCTGGAGCTGAACGGCTACGCCGCCGACGTCCGCCACGACGGCGAGGCCGGTCTGGACGACGCGCTGACGGGCATTTACGACGTGATTCTGCTGGACGTGATGCTGCCCAAGCTGGACGGCTTCACCGTCCTCCGCCGTCTCCGGGAGGCGGGAAACGCCGTGCCGGTGCTGATGCTCACCGCCCGGTCGGAGACCTCCGACAAGGTGGAGGGGCTGGACCGGGGGGCGGACTACTACCTTACCAAGCCCTTCGACCCCAAAGAGCTGCTGGCCTGCGTCCGGGCCCTGACCCGGCGGCAGCCGGAGCTGCGGAACCCGGACGCTCTGGAGTTTGGCGGCGTGCGGCTGGACAAGAGCAGTTTCACCCTCTCCTGCGGCGAGCGGTCCGTCCGCCTCAGCCGGAAGGAGTTTGACATCTGCGAGCTTTTGATGCTGAACCGGAACCTGGTGCTGACGAAGGAGTCTCTGCTGCTGAAAATCTGGGGTTATGAGTCCGACGCGGAGGACAACAACGTGGAGGTTTACATCTCCTTCCTCCGCAAAAAGCTGGCCCACATCCACGCCAGGGTCCGCATCCGCACCATCCGCATGGTGGGCTACTGCCTGGAGGAGGACAGCTGAAACAGGCGTTTCGTCAACTGTGAGTTCCTCATATCTTGCCGCCGGTTTCTTAGTGGTTTTTCACAGTTTCCACAAACTTATGCACAAAGGGGGCGCGGCCATGATCCGGAAACTCCGGCTGAAATTTGTGGCGGTCTGCATGGCCATGGTCACCGCCGTGCTGGCGGCGGTGTGCTTCGCCATTTTCGCCGCCCTTCAGGGAAACGTGGAGGATTTGAGCCGCCAGGTGCTCCACCGGGTGATTCAGGAGGAGTCCCTTCCTGGCGGGCGAAAGGCGGAAATCGGCGTGGAAATCGGCGGGGACAAGCTGCTGCTGCCCTACTTCACCGTCAGTGTTTGGCCCGGCGGCGGCGGGACCTACGCCGCCTATGTCACCGGCGGCACCTACGCCGGGCTGGAGGACACGGCGGAGCTCACCGCCATTTTGGAGGACTGCCTGAACCAGGGCCCGCCGGAGGGCACGGTCCAGGACTACGGCCTGCGCTACCTCCGGCGGGACAACGGGCTGTACCAGCGGTTGGCCTTTGTGGATATGTCCATGGAGCGGGCCATGCTCCGGGAGATGATGGGGTCCTATCTGGTCATTGCCCTGTCGGCGTTTTTGCTGCTGCTGGGGGTGTCTGTGATTCTGGCCCGGTGGACCACCGCGCCGGTGGAGCGGGCCTGGAGCCAGCAGCGCCAGTTCCTCTCCGACGCGTCCCACGAGCTGAAAACGCCGCTGACGGTGATTTTATCCAACGCGGAGCTGCTCTCCGCCATCCCCCAGGAGGAGCGGCCCGCCCGGTGGACGGACAACATCCTCTCCGAGTCCCAGCGGATGAAGCGGCTGGTGGAGGAAATGCTGACCCTGGCCCGGGCGGACCACATGGCCCAGCCCGCCGTGCTGGCGGAGGTCTCCCTGTCCGACATCGCCGGGGACTGCGCCCTGGCCTTCGAGCCCGTGGCCTTCGAGGCGGGGAAGTCCCTGGAATATACGGCGGAGGAGGACGTTTTTGTCCTGGGAGACGGGGACAGGCTCCGGCGGCTGGTCTCCATCCTTCTGGACAACGCCGTGAAGTACGGGGCGGAAGGCGGAATCATCACCCTGACCCTGGAAAAGACGGAGCGGCAGGCCCGGCTGACGGTCTCCAATCCCGGGGAGCCCATCCCGGCGGAGCAGCTGGGGCGGCTGTTTGAGCGGTTCTACCGGGCGGACGCCTCCCGGGGGGAGAAGAGCGGCTTCGGCCTGGGGCTGAGCATCGCCGCCGTCATTGCCCAGGAGCACAGAGGGACCCTGAAAGCCGAGAGCGGCCGGGAGGGGACGCGGTTTGTGTTCACCCTGCCGCTGAAAAAATAGGGATTTGGAACACCTTGACCTTTGGGCGCTTTTACGGTAAAATAGTATTATCCCAGCCAGGAAAGGAGCGTTTCAGCATGGGAATGACAGACAGCCAATTCAAGGCCTTTATCCGTTTTGTGCTGGACAGCATGCAGGAAGTGAAAAAGGAAAAAGACCCGGCGGCGCGTGAGGAAAGGCTGAATAAGGTCATTGACAACCTGCAAAAGGCCCTGGAGGACTGACATAGTGGAAAGGCGGGGAGCTTCCCCGCCTTTTTTAATCGTAAGAAATTCTTAAGAATTTTGTCAGGCTGTTCGTAAGATTTGCCTGCTATCCTATACACAGCTCAAGGGAGGAAGCCCGATATGAACGAATGCATTTTAGTTGTGGACGACGACCCGGAAATCGTGAACGCCATCGCCATCACCCTGGAGCGGGAGGGATACCCGGTCCGCAAAGCCTACGACGGCCTTCAAGCCCTGGACGCCTGCCTGGACCCGGCGGTGAAGCTCATCCTCATCGACGTGATGATGCCCAGGCTGGACGGCCTCTCCGCCCTCCTCCGCATCCGGGAGAAGCGGAATCTGCCGGTGATCGTCCTCTCCGCCAAGAGCGAGGACACGGACAAAATCCTGGGGCTCTCCATGGGGGCCGACGACTACGTCACCAAGCCCTACAACCCCCAGGAGCTCATCGCCCGGGTGCGGAGCCAGCTTCGGCGGTACACGTCTCTTGGCGACATCAACGCCGAGGGGCGGCAGGGCCTTCTGGTGAACGGGCGGCTCAGCTACGACCCCGCCGGGCGGGTTCTCCGGGCCGACGGGGACGAGGTGAAGCTCACCCCCACGGAGACCAAAATCGTGGACCTGCTCTTCCGCCACCCCGGGCAGATCTTTCCCGCCGAGGAAATCTACCGCCGGGTGTGGAACGAGGACCCCTATCTCTGTGAGAACACGGTGATGGTTCACATCCGCCGCATTCGGGAGAAGATTGAGCTGAATCCCAAGGAGCCAGATTATATTAAGGTGGTGTGGGGCATTGGATACAAAATGGAACAGCACGGATAAGGACCCCGGCGGGGCCCTGGAGCAATTTGTGGCGGAGGAGGTCCGGGAGGCCGTGGAGGCGGGGAAGGGCGTGAAGGTCCTCCGCCCCGGCGGGCGGGTTAAGGCGCTGGCCGGTTTCCTGGCCTTCTTCCTGGGAATGACGCTGGCCCTCTCCGCCCTGGGGGCTCTGGGAAACCGGATCGCCTGGGAGCGGGACCCCTCCCCCCGATGGGAGTGGGACTGGCAGGAGACGGACGCCTTCCGGGGCGAGGTTTCCCACTATCTCCGGGAGTTTTTGACCATCGGAGCCGGGGGAGCGGTGGACTTCTACGATGGAGTGTACTACTGGGACGGCGGTTACAACGGCGCGGTGGTGGAGCAGGAGGCCATTCGGACCTGGTGGGGCTTTGGCGAGGTTGCGGAAGCCACGATGGTGGACCAGGGAACGCTGGATCCCGTTTTCCCGGCGGAGCCGGAGAAGGAACCGGAGAAGGAACCGGACGCGGCCTATCAGGCGGACAAGAACGTCCTCTACTACATCCAGAGCGGAGAGGGGAAGGAGCGAAAGATCTATACCAATACCGACTCCACCGACCCCGCCAAGGATGAGCAGGGCCGCCTGATGGCCCGGTCCCTGCGGGAGTATAACTTCTATCTCCAGTTTAAGGACGGCAAGGTCTCCATCCGGAAAGGTCTCCAAGACCTGGACGTCTACGGAAGCGGCATCTACGACGGGGATTCCAAATGGTTCGTCCCCGGCTATGACAATTTCCCCGTCAGCGAGGACCTGGAGGGCGTGACAGTTTACATGGCCGTCCGGCAGACGCCGGAGCGGTACTACGGCGTGGACTACAAAAACGGCGGGACCTATTCCAGCAGCGTCTTTTACAGCCTCGCCCGGCATGTGGAGGAAAGCAAGTCCTTCTACTATACCCAGGGTCTGCTGCTGTTCATCGCCATGTGGTGCCTGGT